>SSFI01000106.1 GCA_008015325.1 Rheinheimera sp. | reverse complement strand
TTTTTACCCGCGCCCAGATTGTAATCCACAAAAAGTAAATCAAATTCGGTCTGACCACAGCGGCTGAGCGCTTGTTCACCGCTGCTGGCAAACTGAATGCTGACTAAACCTAAACTTTTCAGAATGCCTTTGAGCATCACCTGAAAGGGGCGCTGGTCATCGACAACAAGTACCTGAATACCAGACAAATTTAACTTTTGCATGCACACAACCGGGCTGCGGATCTTCAGTTGATTGTGAGAAACAAAAGATGAATACGCAAGTGAAGGCCATAGTGAAACTGTCAGTTTGAACCAGGTAAAAAGCGTTTAGTGATGGGAAATAAAAAAATAAGACAATAATAGGAAAACGAGCGAGGGAGATTTTTGTTGTCAGAGCGACGCATATACAGTGTGAAAATGGTGGAGGGGGAAGGATTCGAACCTTCGAAGGCAGTGCCGGCAGATTTACAGTCTGATCCCTTTGGCCACTCGGGAACCCCTCCACGTGGCGGGCATATTATCAAAAAAAGTGCTGTTGTAAAGCAAATATCTCAAGTTCGCTGACTGACTGCCGATAATCTCAGCAATTCTGTGTCTGGACTCCTCAACAGTAAGCGACTGACATGCTGATCAATGAATGGCAATTGGGTAACGAACTGAACCGGTCTGTGCAGCACCAGCTGCACGCTGATTTCCGTTTATGGTTAGCATTTTTATCACCGGCGGTTGAAGAACAAGCCGGATTTTGTCTGGCCGACCCACAAGTCACTCCTCAAACGACCGATCTCCGCCAGCAACTCGAACTGGCTCCGCAGCGCGACTATGGCTTGCAACCCGATGATCTGCCGTTATTACAGCAACATACTGAACTAATGCAACAAGGTGGTTTTGCCGCGATGCGGCTTGGTATGCTGCTGCAACCGCCGCCAGCTGTGATTCGGCATGATGCGAAAAAACTCAGTGCAGATTTAGCAGACAATTTATCTCTGCATTGTCAGCGCCATCTGGCCAAACAGCTGGCGCCAGTGCAGACCACTGATGCCACCTTACTGTTTGACGTCCTCGAACAATTACACACCCCGACAGCCGCCTGAACAGAGTTTCTGAATTGGATCGAGGCATTCGTTTTATCGCCGCGTCTGCGTTATGAAGCCGTTGCTGTGCTTGCCTGGATTTTCCGGTCAGCGCGGGGGCCTGGCTGGTGCTGGTTGATGGTTCAACCAATGCGGGGGGCAGGCTTTAAATTTTTTCCCACTGCCACACGGACACAAATCATTGCGGCCGATTTTCAGCACCGGGTGCGGTAACAACACACCATCGACATAATGCCAGTGCCCATCTATCCGAACAAAACGCGAATGTTCTTCCAGCAGATGCAATTTATCCGCGCTTAAAAACCACACCTTAAAATGCACATAACTAAATACTGCGGAATTCACAGCTAATGAGTCTGGTCGTAAGAGCGGAAATTGCGCGGGATTAACCGTTGGCGTATCGCCCGCAGCCAGAACCAGCAAAGCCAGAAAACGCGCGTTGCCGGCAAAGGCGCTAATTTCAGCAAGCGCATCAGCGGATTGGATAGCCGGATAATAGGTGTCAGCAATATAGGGTACAAGCTGCAACACATAAGCACTGAACCTCGACCGCATTAGCTGCTCGGCAGTTTGTGCCGGGCTTTGTCCGGTGTGACAGGGCTGACAACAATCCTGATAGCGGCCAGGCTTCCCGCAGTAACAATTCATCACATGACCTCACACATTTCTGATTACGCGATTGTAACGAAGCTGCGCCGTCAAAGGTACTGTTGCCTGCTGCGACATTCTGACTGGGCACTCTCAGTGCATGTGACATGTCTCACCATTTCATCTGCGTCATGTGTTGCAATGTTGTGCCGGGAGGCGTGAGCCTGGCTTTAATGTGTGGTAACTGTTGCTGCGCTGTGATTGATCAGCACAGTCTGATATTTGTTGGCCAGATACTGATAATCGGCCAGTTCTGCGCAATCAGCCGGTAAAAAACTGACCACAGCGCTGCAGGTAGAACAGGTCAGCGCATCCCGCATCAGATTATCGTAACGGTGGACTTGCTTCTGACTGATGAGCAGCAGACGTTGGCAGTCGATCTGACATTGTTCCAGCACTTGTTTGCTCAGGTGCAGTTGCGGTGCCAGCACCAGTACCCAGCCTTGTTGCTGTTCGCCGGCGCCGGTCAGGGCAGCCAATGTCTGACAAACTGCAGCGAGATGGGTCTCACTGACTTCCCGGAAATAACCTGTCTGTGGCGATTGCAGCTGTGGTTGCAGAGAACGGCTGGCTGATGATGTCAAAGCAAATTGGCGCATAAAAAACCTCAGATACTGGTGATGCATACAGTGTATGTTCATACAGTAATCAGCTTCTGGACAAAAAGCAAGCATATACTGTTTGGGTGTACAGTATTTTTTTGATGTGCCGGCCACAACGCAAAGAGCGCACTGGTTATACCATCCAAACCGGCGTATTCAGTTAGACTGCACGGCTGATTGTTGTAGTTATAGGTCCCAGATGTTTCTTGATGCTTTTGTCAGCCGCCAGGGCGAACAATTCGTGTTCAGTGCCGAGCAGGCCAGTCAGTTCGCGAAAAACGTGGCCGAAGATTTTAATCCTATCCATGATGCCGACAGTAAAAGGTTCTGTGTGCCGGGCGATTTGCTGTTTGCTTATCTGTTGAGCCGTTACGGACTGTCTGCAGAGCTGAGCTGCCGCTTTGAAGGCATGGTGGGGGCTGATGTGTTGCTGCACTGTGTGGAGCTGGGCGATGAAGTGCAAATTCAGGATCAGAATGGCAAGGTGTATTTATCGCTGACACAATCTGGTGAACGGCAACAACAATGTCAGTTTATTGAGCAGCTGGTGCGGGATTATGTCCGATTTTCCGGTCAGAATTTCCCGCATATTTTGCAGCCGCTGATGCAGCAAAATGATGTGATGATCAACCCGCAGCGACCGCTGGTGATTTACCAGAGCATGGCACTGCATTTCAGCCGTTTCAGCCAGCAGTGCCCAAGTCTGCGTCTGGTCGAATCGACCTTAACGCAAGAGGGCAAACGTGCTCAGGTGGTGTTGCGTTTTGAACTCTGTGATGGCGATGAAGTGATTGGCGTGGGTGAAAAACGCCTGGTGTTGGGAAGTCTGGTGTCATATGACGCTGAGCAGATGCAGCAGATGGTCGATTTCTACAATCAGCGCAAGCAGACGCTGGGGCATGCAGCCTGAACTGCGGCCAGTTGTACAGCACCCGGATAAAAACGCCCTGATGGGCGTTTTTTGATCCGGAGATCCCCTTGTCAGTTGCTATAAAAGCCGGACCTTGTTTGGCTGTCCCTCACCAGCTTTCGGCCGCACTGCCGTTGAAAAATCAATATGCTATCTGTTATCTTCGCAATCATTCCCGCCTTCTCTGCAGCAAGTGAGCCTGACATGTATTACATGATTTATTCTGAAGATATTGCCAACAGCCTGACATTACGCTTACAGCACCGGCCCGCCCATTTGGCGCGTTTACAGGCACTCGCCGATGCTGGCCGGCTGTTAATTGCAGGCCCGACACCCGCGATAGACAGTAACGATCCGGGCGATGCCGGTTTCAGTGGCTCTCTGGTTGTCGCAGAATTTGCATCGTTAACGGAAGCGCAGCAGTGGGCTGCACAGGATCCCTTTATCCTCAATGGCGTCTATGCCCGCAGCACAGTCAAACCTTTTAAGAAAGTGTTGCCATAAGGATATGAAATGTCATTGATTTTATTGACCGGTGGCGCCGGTTACATCGGTAGTCACACCGCTATCGTGTTACAACAGGCTGGTTTTGATGTCATCGCGCTGGATAATTTGTGTAATTCGTCGGCTGAATCACTGCACCGTGTTGCGCAAATCACCGGCAAGACCGTACCACTGATTGAAGCCGATATTCGGGATGAAGCCGCATTACGCCGGGTATTTGCCGAATATCCTATTGAAGCTGTAGTGCATTTTGCCGGACTAAAAGCGGTCGGTGAATCTACCCAATTGCCGCTGAAGTACTATGACTATAACGTTGTCGGCACTGTGACTTTATGCCGCGTCATGGCTGATGCCGGCGTGAAGCAACTCGTGTTCAGCTCGTCGGCGACCGTCTATGGTGCTGCGGCTGAAGTGCCAATCACTGAAACCTCGGCACGCTCGGCCACTAATCCTTATGGCCAGAGTAAGCTGATGATTGAATATATTCTGCAGGATCTGGCGGCGGCGGATGCAGAGTGGCGCATCACTTTGCTGCGTTATTTTAACCCGGTCGGCGCGCACCCGAGTGGGCTGATTGGTGAAGATCCAAATGGCATTCCCAACAATCTGATGCCGTTTATTTCTCAGGTTGCCGTTGGCAAACGTGCGCAGTTATCGGTGTTTGGCAGTGATTATCCGACCGTTGATGGCACCGGGGTGCGCGATTACATCCACGTGATGGATTTAGCGCGGGGCCATTTGCAGGCATTAAAGTACCTGCAGCAACATAAAGGTATCGAAGCGGTCAATTTAGGCACTGGTCAGGGTTACAGTGTGTTACAGATGGTTGAGGCTTTTGCCCGGGAAAATAACGTGGCAGTGCCTTATCAGCTGGTTGACCGTCGTCCAGGCGACGTGGCTGTCTGCTACGCAGAACCAGACAAGGCCGCCCGTTTACTGGACTGGCGCGCTGAACATTCGCTGGCCGACATGGTACGCGATGCCTGGCGCTGGCAACAACAAAATCCGGATGGTTATCACCAGCGCTGAGCTGGCACGGAGGTTTGATGCGGCAAATTGCGCGGGCTCTGCTGGGTGCTGTGTTGTGGTTCGGCAGCTGCGGCGCGGCCGTGGCAGCTGGCGCTGCTGCGTTTGACGAGCTGGTACGTCAGCTCGAGCACGGCGAGCAAGTGTTTTACGACGCCAAAGCCGCTACCGTCTTTCTCAAACAGTTAAAGCAACAATTGCCGCCGAATGACGAGCCACGGTTGCGCCGGTATCAGCGCGAAGCCTGTTTTCTTGAATTTTCCGAAGACCCAAGAGCCGGCATTGTCTATGCTGAGCGCTTTATCTCTGATCCGGCCTATTCCGCCGACCATCTGACGCTCAGCTATTTTTACTTATGCCGGGCTGCATTTCTGGCTGTTTCCAACGATACGGCGCGCCAGGAAGCTGATTTGTCTCAGGCGCTGGCATTGGCCAACAGCAGTGAAGATGCCCTGGCGCAGGCTAATGTGTTGTCCGCTCAGGCTGACCTTCATTCCACCCGCGGCGAGCATGCTGAGGCGTTAATCCGGTTGTTCAAGGCTTATGAGTTATTTCAGAAAACCGGGAACCGTCAAGGCGTCGGTTTATCGCTGGAAAACATTGCTTCGGCCTTTCGCCGCATGGCGGAATATGACAAAGCGCTGGAATATCTCGAGACCAGCGAACGCGAGTATTTAGCGCCAAATGACAGCTACCGGCAGGCTTTTGTCTTATTACAAAAAGCGTTTATTTTTGCCGAAATGGGCAAAACGCCGCAGGCGAGGGCGGTGCTGCAGCAAGTGCAGAAAATTTATCAGGATATCGACGACCAGCGTTATGCGGTGGCGGTGGCGATTGAGCTGCTGTGGATCAGCAATCTGGAACAAAAATTTACCCAATCGCTGGAACTGATCGCTGCGATAGAACAGCAGATCCGGCATATTCAGCGCAAAGATCCGACGTTTCTGCCTTATAACAATACCTTGTATCAGCTATATCAGGCCGAAGCGCTGGCAGAAACTGGCCAGCCAGCTTTGGCTGCAGTGAAATTTGCTGCAGCGGATAGCTTGCTGGCGCAGGAGAACAATCCACGATACATGCTGATGTTACGTCAGGCCTGGTCGCGGGCTGAGGCCAAAGCCGGGCGTTTTGAACGGGCTTATCAGTTATTGACGGAAGCGGTGGCGCTGCAGGAACAATTAAATTCTCAGGCCAAACAACAGCGCGAAGCCTTGCTGAGGTTTCAGTTTGACAGCGAGTTGCAGTCGCAAAAAAATTCACAGCTGCAGGCCGAAAATCGTTTAACCGGCCAGCAGGTCGCTGTACTGGAAGCTGCACAGCGTTGGCAATATATCGCCATCGGTTTGTTTGTAGTGCTGGCGCTTGTCGCGTTGTTTTATGCGATTTCGCAAATTCAGCGTAACAGGCGTCTGCACAAACTTGCGATGACAGACGAGCTGACACAGGTTGGCAATCGCCGCGCCATTCTGGCGCAGTGTCATCGGGTGATGCAGCAGGCCAGCCACAGTCAACAGGTCTGGAGCCTGCTGATCGTCGATATTGATCACTTTAAGCAATGCAATGATGTATATGGTCACGATGCCGGCGACGAAGTGCTGCGCAGCGTGGCGCAGGCCATGCAGGCCGTGTTAAGGGGGCAGGACCGGATTGGCCGCAGTGGCGGCGAAGAATTTTTGGTGGTGCTGCCGGACACCACAGAGCTGCAGGCAACCGCTCTTGCCGAACAGTTGCGTCAGGCAGTGGCAGCACTGCGCTTTAGCAATTATCCGGATCTTCACATCAGTATCAGTATTGGCCTGACCCAGGCTGGCCGGCATGAGCAGGTGCGTGAAGTTATCACCAGAGCCGACAGCGCTTTATATCAGGCGAAAAATCGCGGACGTAACCAGGTGGTCAGCTGCTGACCCAAGCAAGGATGTTGTTGTGTTTTTATCGAATCCTACGCTGTTGACCCCGGGCTTTATGGTGGTCCATGCCAATTTGCCGGAACAATTGCGGGCCTTGTGTACGGCCTGGATGGCGGCGTATCCGCTGGATGTATTTGAGGCGGAAACCATTCTGGTCCAAAGCAATGGTATCGCGCAGTGGCTGAAACTGGCGCTGGCAGCTGAGCCCAAGCCTGACGGCACTGGTGGTTTAGGCATCGCTGCCGGTTTGTCGCTGACGATGCCGCACCGGTTTGTCTGGCAGCTGTATCGCTGGTTGTTACCCGATCTGCATATTCCTCAGCACTGTGCTTTTGACAAAGATCAGTTGCACTGGCGCCTGTTACGCTTATTGCCTGAGTTGGTGCAACAACCGGAGTTTGCTACGCTGGCGTCGTATCTGGCTGATGACGAACAGCAGCGTAAAACCGATCAGCTGGCGCTGAAGCTGGCGGATTTATTTGACCAGTATCAGGTATATCGCGCCGACTGGTTGTTGTTATGGCAACAGCAGCTGGATGTGCTGACTGACGCACAGGGCCGGCAGCGGCCGCTGCCGGAGGAGTATCGCTGGCAAAGTGCGTTGTGGCGCGCCATTCTTGCAGACCTTAAACCCGAAGAGCGGCAGTTCAGCCGCGCCTCTTTGCATCAGACGTTTTTGCAGCGAGCGGCTACGTTTTCGCTGGCGAAGCGACCGTCGCAGCTGCCGCGCCGCGTGATGTTATTTGGTATCAGCAGCATGTCGCAGCAAAGCCTCGAAGCGCTGGCCGCGATAGCACCTTATACGCAGATTTTGCTGGCAGTGCATAATCCTTGTCAGCATTACTGGGCGGACATTATTGCCGACAAAGATCTGTACCCGCAGTCGCAGGGCGGACGGTCGCGCCAGCAGGTGAAAACCGGTGCGGCCGGTCATCCGTTACTCGCAGTCTGGGGCAAACAGGGCCGCGACTATATCCGTCTGCTTGATCAGTTTGACCAGACCGAGCAGTTCCGCCAGCTGTTTCGCGGTGAGCGCATTGACCTATTCAGCGACTACGATACGTCGCATTTACTCGGACAATTACAGCAGGACATACTGGAGCTGCGCGACCTGCCGGACAGCCGCCAGCACTGGCCAGCGCTGGATATTGCCGCCGCCCGCTCGTTATGTTTCGCCCGTTGTCATAGCGTCGTGCGTGAACTTGAAGTGCTGCACGATGACCTGCTGGCGCAGCTGCAGGCCGATCCAACACTGAGTTTCAGCGATTTTATGGTGATGGTGCCGGACATTAATGAATATGCCGCGGCTATTCATGCGGTGTTTGGCCGTTACCGCCGCGACGATGACCGTTACATTCCGTTTACCATCGCCGATCAGGCCGCCACAGTGCAGCAACCAATGTTGCAGGCGCTGCATTATTTACTGAATATCCGCCAGCAACGCTTTTATGTCAGCGATATCATCGACTTACTGCAAGTACCTGAACTGGCAGCCAAATTTACGTTAGATTCAGCTGCGGTGGAGCGGCTCAGCAGCTGGCTGACGCAGGCTGGGGCGCATTGGGGCCTGCACAGCGAACAGCGGCAGAGCCTTGGTATCCGGTTTGATTATCAGCAGTTTAGCCTGATGCATGCGTTAAGACGGATGTTGCTGGGCTACGCCTGTGGCGACGCAGCGCCGCTTTCGGACTTTGGTGCCGATGTGGCAGCGCCGCTTGGCGCCGTGCAGGGGCTGGAGGCGGAATTTGCCGGACAACTGGCGTTGTTGCTGCAACAGCTGGATGACTGGTGGCAGTTAAGTGCTGACGCCAAAACGCCAGAACAGTGGTATCAGACCTTATTGCAGCTGCTGGAAGATTTTTTTGCCGCTGACACCGAACAAGGCTTATTGCTGCGCCGTCAACTCACAGAAGAGCTGGCCAGCTGGTTACAGGCCTGTCAGAACGGCCGGCTCGACACACCACTGGCACTGCCGGTGGTCGCCAGCGCCTGGCTTGGCCAGTTTGAAAAAAACAGTCTGCAGCAGCGCTTTTTATCCGGCGCGGTGAATTTTGCCTCGTTGTTACCGATGCGGGCTATCCCGTTTCGGCAGGTGCATTTACTCGGCATGCAGGATGGTGCTTTCCCACGGGTGCAACGACGGCAGGATTTTGACCTGATGGCGCTACAACACAGGCCCGGCGACCGCTCGCGCCGTGATGATGACCGCTACCTGTTACTGGAAGCTTTGTTGTCGGCCCGCGAGCGGCTGCGGATCAGTTGGCTCGGCCGCAGTATTCACGACAATAGCGAGCGCGAACCCAGTGTGTTAGTGGCTCAACTGCGCGCTCATCTGGCCCGCGGCTGGCAGCTTGAAGATGGCAGTGATTTGCTGGTGGCGCTGACTGACGATTTTCCGTTAAAACCTTACAGCGAGCGCTACCGGCGCGGCGAATTACGTAGCTGGCAGCGTGAGTGGCGTAGCTTTTATCAGCCTGCAGCGGCCACTGCAGACAGCGGACCTCTACCCTTACAAGTGCCGGAGCAACCGCTGGATCTGACGCAGCTGCATGACTTTTTGCGCGATCCGGTGCGTTGTTTCTTTCAGCAACGGCTGAAAGTGACCTTCCGCGCTGCGGCTGAAACCCAGAGTGACGATGAAGCTTTTGTGCTGGATGCTTTGGCGCACTGGCAGCTACAGCAGCAGGTGTTCAGCAATCTGGCGCAGCAACTGCGTGAACAAAATTTTGCCGCAGAGCACGACTGGACTGGCCTTATCCGCCAGCAACTGCAACAGGCCGATGCCGCAGGTTTATTGCCGGTTGGCGCCGCGGGAGTGTTGGTCAGTGACGCGCTGGAACAGCAACTACCGGAACAATTGCAGCGTTTTAGCAAGCAACTGGCAGCAACCAAGGCACTGACGCGTGATTTCCAGCTGTTGCGTTATCGCTGTGGCCTGACCTTGCCGGCGGAGCATTCAGGTAACAATACTACTGAATACCCAGTGATTGAATGCACGTTGCAGGACTGGCTCAAACAGCTGCGTCAGGCGCCGGATGGCAGCTTGTGGCAGCTGCATCTGCACAGCGAAGCTGTACAACGCGACGGCCAGTGGCGCCTTGGGCCCCTTTTATTCCCCTGGCTGATGGCGCTGCTGTCAGCCGCTGCCGGCCAGCCGGTGCGTCAGCATATCGTGGCACCGGATGGCGACCTGGTATTGCCGCCACTGAGCGCGCAAGAAGCCGCGTCTTTGTTGCAGCGCTTGCTTGGCCGTTATCTGCGAGGCATGCAACAGCCATTGCCTTTTGTGTTGAAACTGGCCGGCGCCTGGTTACAGAGCAAAATGGACGACAAACAACTGCAAAAACTGCAGCAGATGTACGACGGCAGCGGCTTTAGCGCCGGTCTGGTGCAGCACAATCCGTATTTGCGTCGCGCATTTGCGGATTTCTCCGTCTTCTGGCATCCCGAATTATCACCGGCGCTGGCCGAGGATTTGTTACAACCGTTGCTGCAGGCTTTGGGCACTGCGCCGTCTGACGCAGGAGCTGTCTGATGCAGCCGCTGAATTTTATGCAACTGCCACTACAGGGTACTTCGCTGATTGAAGCCAGCGCCGGCACCGGCAAAACTTATACTATTGCCGCTTTGTATCTGCGCCTGGTGCTGGGGCATGGCCTGACGGCGCCACTGCGGCCGGACGAAATTCTGGTGGTGACTTTTACCGAAGCCGCCACGGCAGAACTGAAAGGCCGGATCCAGCAGCGTCTCAGTGATGCCGCGCTGGTGTTTGCCGGTGAACTGCCGGCTGAAGATGCGGCACTTGAAGCCTTGCTGGCGGCTTTTGCGCCGGAGGAACACGCAGCATGCGCCCGGCAGCTCGACTTAGCGGCGCAGTGGATGGATGAAGCGGCTGTGGCCACTATTCACGGCTGGGCCAAGCGCATGCTCAGCGAACACGCTTTTGCCTGCGGCAGTCAGTTTGAGCATGAACTGGTAACCGACCAAAGCAGCTTGCAGCAACAAGTGGTGATGGATTACTGGCGCTCGGAAATTTATCCGTTGCCGCTGCCGTTATTTGTCCGTTATCAGCAAAGTTTTCCAGGTCCGAAGCAGCTGTGGCAGTCCTTGTTGCCGCTGTGGCAGGAAGCACTGGCCGCGCCGTCGCAGCCTTTAGCTGAACTGCTGGAGCAGGAAATCAACCAGCGCCGCGAACAACTCACAGCATTAAAAGCGCCGTGGCGCGACTGGATCCCGGAGCTGGCTGCGTTGATAGAGCAGGGCCGGGCGGCGGGTCTTACCAATAACACGAAATTGCGTGCTGATTATGTGGCGAAGTGGCTGCAGGCCCTGACGGACTGGTGCGATAACGCTGAATTGGTCTGGCCTGAAATTGGTAAAGGCCTGGAGCGGCTGACGCCGGACGGTATGGCCGAAGCCTGGAAAGGCGCGCCGCCGCAGCATCCGGCCTTTGATGCCATGGCGCGTTTATCACAGGCATTAACTGATTTGCCCGATGTCAGCTTCACGCTGCGCCTGCACGCGCTCGGGCAGGTGCGTCAGCAGTTTGAGTTATTAAAGCAACAACGCGCTGAGCTTGGTTTTGACGATTTGCTCAGCCAGCTCGATGCCGCTTTGCAGGGCGACAATGGCGACGCGCTGGCCGCGATTATCCGCCAGCAATTCCCACTGGCGCTGATTGATGAATTTCAGGACACAGATCCGCTGCAGTGGCGCATTTTCAGCCGGATTTATCAGCCAGAAGCGCAGCGCGACGACTGTGGTTTATTGCTGATTGGCGACCCGAAACAGGCGATTTATGGGTTTCGCGGTGCCGATATTTACACTTATCTCGCCGCCAAACAGCAAACACAAGGCCGGCATTTTTCGCTCGGCACCAATTTTCGTTCTACAGCGGCTATGGTCGAAGCGGTCAATCAGCTGTTCCTGCAGGCCGAGCAGCGCGACAGTGGTAAAGGCGCGTTTTTATTCCGTGACCAGCCTGATTTACTGCCGTTTTTACCGGTCAGTGCCAAAGGCCGGTCTGAGCAGCTGGTACTGGATGCAAAGCCGTTGCCGGCACTGCAGTGGCTTGCGCTCGACAAAAGCGAAAAGCCGCTGAGTAAAGCCTCATATTTAAGTCAAAGTGCCCGCTACTGTGCCTGGCAGATCGTCAGTTTATTACAGGCGGCCCGCCAGCAGCGCTGTGGTTTTTTAGCGCCGGACGGCGTCTTGACCCCGCTGCACCCGGCCGATATCGCCGTGCTGGTGAACAATCAGCAGGAAGCGGATGTGATTCGTGCTGAACTGGCGCTACTCGACGTGCGGGCTGTGTATTTGTCGGATAAAGGTTCGGTGTTTGACAGCGTACTCGCCGGCGAATTGTATTTATGGCTCAGTGCCTGCGCCGAGCCACGTCATGTCGGCAAACTCAGAGCCGCATTGGCGACCCCGGCGATGGGCTGGACTTATGCACAATTGCTGGCGCTGCAACAAGATGACTGGGCGCTGGAGCAAATGCAGCTGCGCTTTATCGGCTATCAACAAGTCTGGCGCAGTCAGGGCGTGTTGGCGCTGGTGCATCGCTTGCTGCAGGATTTTGCACTGGTGCAGCAACTGGCGCGCCGGCCCGATGCTGAGCGCCAGCTCACTGATTTATTCCATCTGGCGGAATTGCTGCAGCAAGCCGCCCGTCAGCTCGATGGTGAAGCCGCGTTGCTGCGATATCTGCAACATCATCTGCAGGGTGAAGGTGAGCTAGGCGCCGATGCGCTGAAACTGCGGCTGGAATCCGATGAAGCTTTACTGAAAATTGTCACTATCCATAAATCCAAAGGTCTTGAGTACCCGCTGGTATTTTTGCCGTTTTTACTGGCTGCCCGCGAGCTGGACGCGAAAAAACTGCCTTACAGCTGGCATCAGACGGATGGTTCGCGTCAGCTAGCCACCCGCTTTGATGAGCAGAGTTTTGCCCGCGCTGAGCAGGAACGGCTCGGCGAAGATTTGCGCAAACTCTATGTGGCGCTGACAAGGGCGCGCCATGGCTGCTTCGTCACGCTGGCACCGCTGAAAGAGCGCAGTGCGCTCGGTTATCTGCTGTGCGCCGACGCTGTGCTGGCGCCGCAAACACAGTGGCTGCCAGCATCGCTGACTGTCGCGCCGGCTTTTGCGCTTGGTATCTTACCGACCGAAGCGCCGCCGCGATATATCGCTTCGTCACAGCAAAGCGGGACAGCGGATGGATTTGAGCTGCAGGGCATCGCGCCAAAGCCGGCCTGGCTCATCAGCAGCTACAGTGCGTTGGCTGCGCCTGGCCCGAATCAGCAGGCTCATAACCCGCAAGCCAGCAATTCGCAGAGCAGCAATTCACAAACCAGCAGTGCGGATGACAGCGCCAGTGCCGGCAAAATTGCTGAGCTGATGGCAGGTGGTGCTGCGTCGTCTGACTTCAGTCTTGGCGCAGATCAAACTGGCTTTGCCCAGCAATTTGTTCGTGGCGCCGGTCCCGGCACTTTTTTACACGCGCAGCTGGAATGGGCCGCGGTGCAGGGGTTTGCCACTGTTGTGGCTGAGCCGGCATTATTGGTTGAGCAGCTGAGCGCTGCGGCAGCGCAGGCGGGTCTGATCCGGCGTCAGCATGATGGCCGCTGGCAGCGGCTGATGCTTCAAAGTGATAAAGAACAACCAATGTTATTTACCGATGCGGAGCAGGCTGTGGCAGAGCTCGCCACCTGGATCCAGGCGCTGTTGCAACAGCCTTTGCCGGTGGCTAAACCAGCTTCGCTGGCGACTATGCCGGCCTGTATTGCCGAGCTGGAGTTTCTGCTGAGCGCTGCGCGCGTCGATATCCGTCTGCTGGACCAGCTGGTGCAGCAACAGTTATGGCCTGGTATGGCCAGGCCTGAACTGCAACCACGGCTGCTCAATGGCATGTTAAAAGGTTTCATCGACCTCACGCTGTTTGACGGTGAACGTTATTATGTCGCTGATTTTAAAAGTAACTATCGCGAAGATGGCCGTTATTATGCCAAAGAGTTGCAGCAGATGATGCTCGAAGCGCGTTACGATTTGCAGGCCGCGCTGTACGGCCTGGCGCTGCACCGGTTATTGTCGGCCCGGCTTGTGGGCTATCAACCTGCACTGCATATAGGCCCGGCGTTGTATTGGTTTTTACGTGGCAGCGCGGTGTCACAACAGCAGGGCCAGGGCGTGCTGGCAGTGCCGTTTGCGACTGAATTTATCCTCGCGCTGGATGCATTGTTTCGGGGCGATACCAAGCCTGCGCGCCAGTTACTGCAAGGTTCAGATCTTCACACTGGACCAAGTGCCGCAGAGGGAGTCCGCTGATGTTGCTGCGTTTTTCTGCTGAATTTGAATTGCAGCTGAGCCTGTGGCAACAGGCGAAGTTACTGCGGCCGCTTGATGTTGCGTTGCTGCGGGCTTTGCCGCAGGCGGCGAATTTACCTGAACCATTGCTGTTGTATCTAATGCTGGCAAGCAGCCAGCTGGCGCAGGGCCACTTGTGTCTGGATTTAAATCAAGCAGCCGCAAATCCACTGCAACTGTTACCGCTGGCACTGCGTGAGGGGCGTCAGCGTCAATTACTATTGAAATTTTGTGCTGAACATCCGCCCACTCAGGTCGCGGCTGCGCTGACGCAGTATCCAATATTAATTGCCACAGACATGTGCGCAGGCAAGCAGCCTTTTGTACTCAAAGGTCAGCGCCTTTACTTACGGCGTTATGCCGACGATGAAGCCGTCATCGCTGATTTTATCGCCAGCCGGCGGGAGGCGGATAAGACCCTGCGATCGCAGCTGAACCCGGACAATTTACGCCAGATGTTGCAGACTTTGTTTAAAACTGCAGGCTCTGACATCGACTGGCAGCAACAAGCCTGTGCGTTGGCGGCCAGCAGCTATTTTGCTGTGATCACCGGCGGTCCCGGCACCGGCAAAACCACCACTGTATTGAAGTTATTGCTGTTGTTGTTACAGCAAGCCACGCTAGGCTTACATATAGTGCTGGCGGCGCCAACCGGCAAAGCTGCGGCGCGATTGACTGAATCACTGGCACAATCTAGGACAAAGCTTGCAGCAGATTTGCCGCAACTAGCCAATCTCTTACCGCAATTGCCGCAGCGCGCGCAGACTGTTCACCGGCTGTTAGCGCCCAAACCGGACGGCAGCGGCTTTCGTTATCACGCTGGTCAGCCGCTGCCGGCTGATGTGGTGATTGTGGATGAAGCCTCGATGCTCGATGTCAGCCTATTTGCTGCTTTGGTACGTGCTTTACCGCCGCAATGCCGGTTGATTTTGCTCGGTGACAAAGACCAGCTGGCGTCAGTGGAAGCCGGTGCTGTGCTGGCGGAGATTTGCCGTCATGCTGAAGCTGGCGGTTACAGCGCAGAGAGCGCGCAGTGGCTGGCCTTGCTGACTGGCCAGACGCTGCCGCCGGCATTTATCTCGCAGCAGCCAGATCCACTGGACCAGCAGGTGATGATGCTTCGGCACAGTCATCGTTTTGGCGCCGATAGTGGCATTGGCCGGCTGGCCCGGGCCGTCAATGAAAGCGACCCTCAGACGCTGCCGTGGTTGCAGCAGCTGGCCGGCAACGAAACACAACAAACCGATGTGGCGGTGCAGCTGCTAAGCGCACAGCAATCCGGCGTCGCAGTCTGTGCCCAGCTCAGACCGTGGCTGAAGCCATACTTAGCTTTATTACAAACACCAGTCAATGCAGCAGAGGCTGACCAGCAGGCACTACGGCTACATCAGCAATTCACTCAGGTGCAGCTACTGTGCGCGGTACGGCAGGGGCCGGCGGGCGTGGAAACAATGAATCAGGCGCTGGAACAGTATCTGGCCCAGCAGCATCTTATTCAGCGCCAGGGCGGCTGGTATCATGGCCGGCCTGTGATAGTGCTGCAAAACGACTACAGCACAGGCCTGATGAATGGCGACATAGGCATTTGTCTGTCGGTACAGAGCACTGCTGATACTGGACTGGTCGGGCAGACTGGGCTGACTGAACTGCGGGTAGCGTTTTTGCAGCCGGATGAGCAACAGGGCTATAAAGTCCGCTGGTTTTTACCGGGCCGGTTACCGCCGCTGGAAAGCGCTTTTGCCCTGACGGTGCATAAAT
>SSFI01000053.1 GCA_008015325.1 Rheinheimera sp. | reverse complement strand
TGAAGATTAGTTACGTTCCTGCAATTCGTTCGCAGGTCGTTTCTCTTGTACTGGCTGGTTTGGCTGCGATGTCGATTAAATTGGCATTAACTAACCGAAAGTCAAATGAAACTGGCCGAGTCGTATTCGCCATCGTATTGTTGATTGTTGTCATCAGTTTTTTATTTCGAGCCGTGACCGTGCGGTTGTCAGGGCGGGAGCACACTTTGTTGAACTTTTAACCAAAGAATAGCTGTGCCCGATAATTGTCATCCCAACTTGCTTTTTTTAGCTTGTTTCTCTGGCTCGGCGCGCCGCAATCACTCTGTTTTACGATGTTCAGAACAAACCGTCGGAATAGCGCCATATTCTCGACCGCATCCTCCATCGCAATCCTTGATGCATCCTCGTTGAACACCACATCAAGAATGTAATGCTGGCTGTTCTCGATCCGCCAATGCTGACGAATATAGTGCCCGAGCAACTTGTGCTTGGGGGATAACGAGCTGACATAGTAGGAGGTATCTACCGTTCCTTTCCCGTTGGCACTACGGTGGCGCTCAACGGCAATGATGCTGCGGATTGTCGGCCATTTCTCTGCTAACTCTGGCGGTAATTTTGCTTTTAATTGAAACACATAGCGTTCTTCTTGACGACCATGCCCACTCTCTTTGTGCTCGACGACAATCTTCTCTTTCTGAGCGTCAAACAGTGCCTGGAATTGTGACTGAACGGCTTGGTACAACTTTGGCTGATTCTTCTTTACCTGTACCACCACATGAGCCTTCTTCTCGCTGATTTTCTGCAATGTTTCTCGCTGACAATGCAGGGCATCAAGCGTGACAACGGCCCCCTTGAGTTCAAGAATGTCCAGCATCTCTTTGACGGTTTCGATTTCCCCCTTCTTGTTCGGGGTTGCTTTCTGGCTTAGCACCAGCCCATTTTCGGTATCGTAGGCCGTGACCAACTGCAGAGCATCCTTGGCATTTCCCCGAAAGGAGCCGCGTAACACCTTGCCATCAAAGGCAATTATGGGTTTTCCCTGATGAGTGCGCTGTTCATTGACCCAGCACAGCAATGCTTCAAGCAGGGTATCGATGACAATGCAGCGCAGAATGCGAGCAATGGTGTGACGGCGCGGGATGCCATTGGCAAAGGGGCGATACTGACGGAGCCAATCGGCCTTTGAATTGCCATAGGTCTCTATGTCCCGCCAGCCCTCGGCGCCACTAATGATGGCGCTGATGACAAGAAACATGACATCAACAAGATCATGTTTACGATTGATATCAGAGCGGGTTTCTTCAACAAGGGTAAGGTGTTCAATTAAGGTCATAGAGCGCGCCTCCTGCATGGAGACGTGATTAGATCACAGACGATCAGCCTGTTCAAATTTCATTAACAAAGTGCGATCCCGCCCTGGGGTGTCGACCTGGTATTTTAAAACTGTCGCCCTGAGGCAGCAGCATTGATTGGAGGAACGTCTCTATGAAGAAGTCTTTAGTCGCGTTAGCTTTGTGTACTGCACTGGTCAGCACCAGCTCAGTCGCTGAAGTGGATATCTCCGGGTTTGCATCGGTCGTTGGCGGCAAGGTGCTGAGCGGTGAAGGGGTGCCGGAATTTGGCCTGGAGCCGACCTTTCTGGCCAACTACCCAATAGTCGGCTTTTATGAGGAAGACTGGAGTTTTAAGCCAGATTCAAAATATGGCCTGCAAATCAGTGCCGATCTGACCGAAGGTCTGTCCGCGACAGCCCAGCTGGTTGGCCGCGGTGCCGATGATTTTAATGCCGAGTTTGAATGGGCCTATTTGTCTTATGTGCTGAACGAACACTGGACATTACAGGCCGGTAAAAAGCGCTTGCCGTTGTACTATTACTCCGACTTTTTTGACGTCAGCTACGCCTATCTGTGGATCCGGCCCGCAGCCGACAACTACACCTGGCAAATTTTTAACTACAACGGCGTCAATGCGCAGTTTAACTATCAGGTCAATGACTGGACTGTGTCCGGTAATATTTATACCGGCCGGGAAGACGATACCGAAAACAAACTGTTGTCGGAGTTTTTTGGCTCGCAGCCTATTCGGGAGATCTGGAAAAACATTTTAGGCGGTGTATTGAGTCTGAACCGTGACTGGCTGGACCTGCGCTTTACCTACATGACCTATCAGAACGAGCGCTATCGCAATGGCGTGCAAGTGACCTGGGACGGCGATGATTCGCGCCGGGGGAAATTTGCCGGTGTTTCGGCGAACGTTGATTACAACAATTGGGTGGTGCTGACAGAGTTCAACCGGCTGACGCTGGATGGTGGTGATTTCGACACCTATCTGTTATCCGCCGGTTACCGGCTGGGTCAGTGGACGCCTTTTGTTTCCTTTGCGGACTTCGATTCCGAATCTGAAATGCACAGCACCGCCAGCGTCGGTGCTCGCTGGGATTTTCATAGTTCTGCCGCATTTAAAGTGCAAAACGACGACGTCACCGATGACGGGATTAACGGCCAGATGGTCGCTGGTGACAGCAAAGCCATTACCTTCGGCATTGATTTAGTATTCTAAGAGTGGAGAAAACCATGAACTGGTTGAAATTTGTAGCTATTCCATTGGTTTTATCGTCGGCTGTTGCCACAGCTGAAGTGGCTGTGGTGGTGCATCCATCCAATGCCGCCAGCCTGGACCAGGCTGAGATCAGCCGTTTGTTTACCGGACGCGGTACAACCTTCAGCAATGGCAGTAAAGCCACGCCATTAAATCTGGCGGAAAGTGCGCCGGCCCGTGCCGAGTTTGACAGTAAAGTGTTAGGTAAATCGTCCAGTCAGATGAAAGCTTATTGGTCCAAGCTGGTATTTACCGGTAAAGGCACGCCGCCAAAAGAGCTGGCGACTGACGCCGATGTGAAGGCTGCAGTCGCGGCCGATGCCTCAGCTATCGGCTATATTGATGCGGCTGCTGTGGATGCGTCCGTCAAAGTGGTTGGTAAATTTTAATTATTGTCGTATTGCAGTTATTTGCACAAAAGCCAGTCATTTGGGTGACTGGCTTTTTTTATCGTAAAAATCATTTTCGGGCAAAGCCATCCGTATAGAAAACATAGGCAAGCCCAGTGCTATAGCGTATAATTCGCGACCGCTAAATTTTCAACTGTTATTTTTAAGGGAGTCTGACATGGCTTTAGAACGTACTTTCTCAATCATCAAACCAGATGCAGTCGCAAAAAACCTGATCGGTGCGATTTACAACCGTTTCGAATCTGCAGGTCTGCGTATCGTTGCTGCTAAAATGCTGCACCTGAGCCGTGAACAGGCTGAAGGTTTCTACGCAGAGCACAAAGAGCGTCCATTCTTCAATGCACTGGTTTCTTTCATGACTTCAGGCCCGGTAATGATCCAGGTACTGGAAGGTGAAGACGCAGTGCGTAAAAACCGCGAAATCATGGGCGCAACCAATCCAAAAGATGCAACAGCTGGTACTTTACGTGCTGACTACGCTGCCAGCATCGACGAAAACGCGGTACACGGTTCTGACGCTGCTGCTTCAGCTGCCCGTGAAATCGCTTACTTCTTCAGCGATGCTGAAGTTTGTGGTCGTACCCGTTAATTGCATTCAGGCTTCAGCCTCGCCTGTGTGGCCGGGTTGAACCTTTGCAACAGAGCAGAAGGGGCTGATGCCCCTTTTTGCCTGATCTGGCGAGAGCCAAAGAACCAGAGACGATTTTGTCTGTCATAAGCCAGAGCCAGCGCAGATGGCAGACCAAATCGCCGCGATACATCCAGCAAGTTAGATTGCAGCAACGCTGCCATCGGAGTGAACCATGAGCCAAACCCCTGAACAAAAAATCAATTTACTCGATCTGACCCGTGATCAGATGAAAGAATTTTTGGTGTCACTCGGGGAAAAAGCTTTTCGTGCCGACCAGCTGATGAAATGGATTTATCACTTCTGTGTCGACGATTTCGACAAAATGACCAATATCAACAAAGTGTTACGCGAGAAGCTGAAACGCTATTCGGTGATTGAAGCGCCCGTGGTTGTAACGCGTCAGGACAGTGCGGATGGCACTATCAAATTCGTGATGGGCCTCAAAGGTGGTCAGGAAGTTGAGACGGTCTGGATCCCGGAAAAAGATCGCCGCACTTTGTGTGTATCCTCTCAGGTTGGTTGTGCGCTTGATTGTTCATTCTGTTCTACTGCGCAACAAGGTTTTAACCGCAATCTGACAGTGTCAGAAATTATCGGCCAGGTCTGGCGGGTAGGCCAAATCATCGGCAGTTACGGTGATACCGGTGAAAAACCAGTCACCAATGTGGTGATGATGGGCATGGGCGAGCCGCTGCTGAACCTCAATAACGTGGTGCCGGCGATGGAACTGATGATGGAAGACTATGGTTTTGGTCTGTCCAAACGCCGCGTTACTTTATCGACCTCTGGTGTGGTGCCGGCTCTGGACCTGCTCAAAGACAAAATCGATGTTGCGTTGGCTATTTCGCTGCACGCACCGAACAACCAGCTTCGCGATGAACTGGTGCCGGTCAACAAAAAATATCCGATGGAAGAATTTCTCGCCGCCGCCAAACGTTATGTTGATGGTTCGCGTGCTAACGACAAAGTGACAGTTGAATATGTAATGCTGGAAGGCATCAACGACAGCATGGATCAGGCGCATGAACTGGCCAAAGCACTGAAAGACACACCGTCTAAAATCAACCTCATCCCGTTTAACCCTTATCCGGGCTCACCTTATAAACGTTCCAGCAATTCACGCATCGATCGTTTTAACAAAGTTCTGCAGGAATATGGCTTTACTGTCATAGTGCGCAAGACCCGCGGTGACGATATTGACGCAGCCTGTGGTCAGCTGGTCGGGGATGTGATCGACCGCACCAAACGTCTGGTAAAAAAACAGATGAAAGGTGAGGAAATTTCAGTAAAAATGGTCTGAAAAGACAAGGACAGGCAATCACTTATGCGTTTTAGTTGGCTTGCTGGTATCGGACTCTGTAGTACGCTGCTGTTTGGTTGCGTCTCGGAGTCAACTATTGTCGACAGCAAAGTGCCCGGTGAGCGTCCTACCGACAACAAGCAGATTGCCCGCACCCGGTTGTCACTGGGGCTGAATTACCTGCAACGCGGCGAAACTTCGCAAGCACGTTTTAATCTGGAAAAAGCCCGTGAACTGGCGCCGGACATGCCGGAAGTCGATAACGCGCTGGCATATTATTATCAGCAGGTTGGCGAGTTCGACCAAGCTGAAGATGCTTACCGCGATGCGCTGCGAAAAGACCACAACAACGCCGACACTTATAACAACTTCGGCGCCTTTCTCTGCCAAATCAATAAGTTTGAAGAAGCCGAAGAACTGCTGCTCGCTGCTGTAAAGCGCCCCGGTTATATCCGCGTGGCCGACAGTTATGAAAACCTGGCATTTTGCGCTTTGGGCCGCAAAGATTTTGATAAGTATCAGCAATATCTGGAACAGGCCTTGCGCCACAATGGTGTAAAGCACTCCATCGTGTACAACCTGTCAGTGCTCAACTATGCCAAGGGTGATTTGGAAAAAGCGCGGATTTGGCAAAAACGCTTGCAGGAACTGGGGCAGGTATCGCCGCAGGCGACTTTGTTGCGTTATATGATTGCCTATCAGCTCGATGACAAAACCGAGCAACAAACTGCTGAAAAATTTATGTTATCGGTTTATCCGACCACGCCTGAAACCGCCTGGATGCTGTCGGCCGATTTCAGTGCTTCAGCGCCAGAAAAGCTGCGTCAGCAATATAAAGCCAGCTTGCTGGGCCTGGACCCGGCCGATCTGGCCGCTAAACCGGCTGCGACGCCAAAAATCAAAGTGGTGAAGCGAAAAACCGGCGTGAATCCGGATTCAGAAGCTTTTAGTTTAACCACCGAAACCGGCCCACAACTGATGGAGACCACGCGGGCTCCGGCCGCATCTGAGGCTGCTGCAGTTGTTACCGCCACCGCAGCCCCTGTTGCGAATGAACCGAGCGTTGCGACGGTACCGACTGCACCAGCGGAAACAACAGCCGTAACAGCGACTACTGAAACCACTGCGCAGGCACCTGCCACGCACAAAGTCCAATATGGCGAGACGCTGTTTCGCATCGCTAGTAAATACCGCCTCAGTGTTTCCGAATTACAACGGCTGAACCAACTCGCTGATCCGGGTGATTTAAAAGCCGGCCAGGTGTTACGTTTGTCCGATGCGCAGCAAATTCCGCGCGAGTATCAGGCGCTGGATGGCGACACCTTATTCAGTATCGCCTACAAATTTAACCTGGCGCTGGCGCAACTGGCAGCCTGGAATCAGTTACCGGCAGATGCGGCGCTGCACCCGGGTCAGACAATCCTGTTACATGACCCAACGGGGCCTGGTTTATGACGTCGCAGCTCGCTTTTGCTGAAGCCGGTGCAGTGCTGCGTCAACGCCGTGAGGCCTTGGGCCTCAGTCAGGAGCAGGCTGCAACTCAGCTGAATCTGAAAGCTGTGGTGATCCGGCAATTAGAAAGTGGGCAGTGGGACCCGCAGGTCGCCCCAACTTTTATCCGCGGTTATTTTCGGCATTATGTGCGTTTACTCAAGCTGGATGAAGCCAAATTGCTGGCACAGTTTGACCAGCAACTGGCTTCGCTGCCGCAGGCCAGCGCAACAATGCACAGCTTTTCGAACAAGGCCAGCCGGGATGCCGCCGAAAGTCGCTTTATGCTGGCGACTTATTTTTTGCTGGTGTTGCTGATTGGTCTGTTTCTGATTTGGTTCTGGCAGACCCATATGCTAAATGAACAGCCGGTCGCTATGTTGCCGGAGTCTGACAGCACTGTCGTCAGTACGCAGCCACAGCCCGGTAAAAGCCCGGTGATGACCCCGGCGCCGGAGCAAGCTCTGTCATCGCCGGCTGCAGAAACAGCTGTGGCGACAGAGGCCACTGAGCAGCCAGCGGCCACTCCGGCCGCAGCCACCCTGCAACAATCCACGACAGGCACAGCGACAACCGCTGCAGACACGCCGGCCGTGGTTGCGACAGAAATCAATCAGCCTCTGCCCGAAACGCAGCCTGCGGTGACGATGCAAGATGCAAACAGTGATACCGCAAACGCTGGCGCCAGCAACGTTGTCGATGCAGCTAGCGGGACGTCACCAGATACCGCAGGTTCACAGCCAGAAGCGGCCGTCGCCGGGATGCTGAACTTACAGTTGCAATTTAGTGCGGACTGTTGGGTGGCTGTGACTGACGGCAGTGGCAAACGTCTGGTCTACAGTATGCAAAACAGCGGTAAAAGCCTGACGTTAACCGGTACTGCACCATTACAAGTTACTTTCGGTGATCCCATGGCTGTGACAGCATCAGTCAGTGGGAAAACTCTTGATTTATCAGGCTATAAGCAAGGTCAGGTCGTGCGCCTGACATTAACCGGGTCCGAATAAGATGTACGCTGAAAATCCAATTATCCGCCGCAAATCCAAACAAATCCGTGTTGGTTCTTTATTGATTGGCGGTGATGCGCCGATTGCGGTGCAATCGATGACCAATACCCGCACCACTGATGTGGATGCAACTGTGGCGCAAATTCGCGCTATTGCTGCCGCCGGTGCTGATTTAGTGCGGGTGTCGGTGCCGACGATGGACGCGGCAGAAGCATTTAAACTGATTAAACAGCAGTCGCCGATCCCAGTAGTGGCTGACATCCATTTCGACTACCGCATTGCATTGCAGGTAGCTGAATACGGTGCGGATTGCCTGCGGATTAACCCGGGCAATATCGGTCGTGAAGACCGCATCCGTGCTGTGGTCGATGCGGCACGCTTTCACAATATTCCAATTCGTATTGGTGTGAACGGTGGTTCGCTGGAAGCTGATATTCAGGAAAAATACGGCGAACCGACACCGGCCGCTTTGGTTGAATCGGCGATGCGCCATGTGGAAATTCTGGACCGGCTGAACTTTGACCAGTTTAAAGTCAGTGTCAAAGCTTCTGATGTGTTTCTGGCGGTTGGTGCATACCGTTTGTTAGCACAGCAAATCGAACAGCCACTGCATCTGGGTATCACTGAAGCCGGCGGCGCCCGCGCAGGTGCCGTGAAATCAGCCATTGGTTTGGGTATGTTGCTGGCCGAAGGCATCGGCGACACGCTGCGCATTTCACTGGCGGCTGATCCAGTCGAAGAAGTCAAAGTCGGTTTTGATATTCTGAAATCGCTGCGCATTCGATCGCGCGGCATTAATTTCATCGCTTGCCCAAGTTGTTCGCGGCAGGAATTTGATGTGATCAAAACCATGAACGAGCTGGAACAGCGGCTGGAAGATGTGGTCGACCCGCTGACCGTATCTGTGATAGGGTGCGTGGTCAACGGGCCGGGTGAGGCACTGATCTCAGATCTCGGCGTGGCGGGAGCCAGCAAAAAAAGCGGTTTTTATCTCAAAGGCGAGCGGCAGAAGTTGCGGATTGATAATGAATCTGTCGCCGAACAGCTGGAGCAGCAGGTGCGCATGTATCTTGCCGCACAGAAGCAGCTGATCGATGTGAAAAACGTAGAATAAATTTAAGCTATTCAGGTATTTAAGTGTCTAAAGAAATTCAAGCTATCCGCGGAATGAACGATTGCCTGCCGCAGGATACCCCGGTGTGGCAATATGTTGAGCAGATGATCCGCCAGACCGTGAACAGCTACGGCTATGACGAGATCCGTTTCCCGATCGTCGAAATGACCGAGCTGTTTAAACGCTCGATTGGTGAAGTCACAGACATCGTTGAAAAAGAGATGTACACCTTTGCCGATCGCAATGGCGACAGTCTGACGTTAAGACCGGAAGGCACCGCCTGTTGTGTCCGCGCCGGTATCCAGAATGGCTTACTGTACAATCAGGAACAGCGGCTGTGGTACATGGGCCCGATGTTCCGCCATGAACGGCCGCAAAAAGGCCGTTACCGCCAGTTCCACCAGTTCGGTCTGGAAGTGTTTGGCATGCAGGGCCCGGATATCGACGCCGAAGTCATTCTGGTTTCTGCCCGTCTGTGGCAGCAGCTTGGCCTGACACCTTATGTGCGGCTGGAGCTGAATTCACTGGGTTCCAATGAAGCACGCGCTGCTTATCGAGACAAACTGGTGGCTTATCTGGAACAGCACAAAGAGCTGTTGGATGAAGACAGTCAGCGCCGGTTATACAGCAATCCGCTGCGGGTGCTGGACAGCAAAAATCCGGCAATGGCTGACATGCTGGCCAAGGCGCCACAGCTACTCGACCATCTGGATGAAGAATCCAAACAGCATTTTGAAGGCTTGCAAGCCCGTTTACGCGCCGCAGGTATTGAATACACTATCAATCCGCGGTTAGTGCGTGGCCTGGATTATTACAACAAAACCGTATTTGAGTGGGTCACCACCAACTTAGGCTCGCAAGGCACTGTCTGTGCCGGTGGCCGTTATGATGGCCTGGTTGAACAGTTGGGTGGCAAAGCCACGCCGGCTGTTGGTTTTGGTTTAGGTTTAGAGCGGCTGGTGTTGTTACTGCAAAGCCTGCCGCTGTTACCGGCTGTCAGCAATGCTGCTGATGTATATCTGATGCCACTGGGTGAGGCTGCGGAACTTGCCGCAGTTTCTGTTGCCGAACAGCTGCGTTTGGCCCTGCCGGGTCAACGTGTCATGTTGCATTGTGGCGGTGGCAATCTGAAGAAACAATTAAAACGCGCGGACAAATCCGGTGCTGCTGTAGGTCTGTTGCTTGGCGACGACGAACTGGCAGCCGGGCAGGTCACTGTCAAATGGTTACGCGCTGATCACCCTCAACAAACTGTCCATATTGCAGATCTGGCCGCAGTACTGGCCCAGGTTTAACGGAGTTCCTGATGGAAATTTATAATACCGAAGAACAACAAGTCGAAGCGATTAAACGCTTTTTCCATGAGCACGGCCTTTCAATTGCTGCCGGTATCGTGATTGGCCTCGGCGGCTTATATGGCTTCCGCTACTATCAGGCCAAACAACTGGAAGCGCAGGAAACTCAGTCTGCCGCTTATGCGGTGCTGGTGGAAAAATCGACTGCAGAAGGTACAGACAAAAAAGCCTGGCTGGTTGATGCACAAAAATTTATCTCTGAGCACAAAGATTCAAATTACAGCCATCTGACCGCGCTGCTGGCCGCCAAAGAAGCTGTGGTGCTGAAAGATTATGCAGCCGCTGAGCAGCAACTGAACGCTGTGGTTAGCAGCAGCAAAGTGCCGGAAGTGATCGCAGTGGCGCAGCTGCGTCTGGCCCGTGTGCAGGCAGAGCAGGCTAAATACAAAGAAGCGCTGGCGACATTAAGCGCGACTATGCCGGCCGCTTTTGCCGCACAACAAAATGAACTGAAAGGCGACGTGTTACTGAAATCCGGTGACGAAGTTGCTGCACTGGCTGCCTATAAAGCAGCTCAGGCTGGCTCTGAAGCCGGCAAAAACCCGTTACTCGATGTCAAACTGAACGAACTGGCCCACGTTGCCGGCTAAGAGGTTGCTGTGAAGTTATCTGTGCGCACCTTATTGGTGCCTGCTCTGTTAGCGCTGACGCTGGCGGCCTGCTCGTCGAATGATGAAGAAGAACTGGTTCTGCCGGAGATCGACAATAAAGTGGAACCGGATTACGTCTGGAGCAGCTCTGTCGGTGACGGTATCGAACATTACGATTCCAGCATCAAGCCTGCTGTGTTTGGCGACAAGGTTTTTGTTGCCAGCCGCAAAGGCGAAATTGTCGCCTTTAATCTGCAAAATGGCGATAAGCTGTGGAGTTACGATTTACGCGATGGTGACGATGCACCGTTATTCGGCGGTATCAGCCACTGGTGGAACGAACGCAATGCCAAACTGGC
Source organism: Rheinheimera sp. (assembly GCA_008015325.1). Taxonomy (GTDB): domain Bacteria; phylum Pseudomonadota; class Gammaproteobacteria; order Enterobacterales; family Alteromonadaceae; genus Pararheinheimera. Next base: position 14,308 of record SSFI01000053.1, on the reverse strand, counting down.
TGGTGGTGTCGCCGTTGGTTTTGACAAGGTGCTGGTTGGCACTGAAGACGGTGACGTCGTTGCACTGAACCCGGACACTGGCGAAAAAATCTGGTCGGTCAAAGTCAAAGGCGAAGTGTTAGCGGCCCCGGTTGCCGGTGAAGGTTTTGTGCTGGTCAATACCGGTGGCGGCCGTATTTTTGCGCTGCAACCAGACACTGGCGAGCAGCGCTGGATGCATGAATCCGAAAATGCACTGCTGACGTTACGCGGTATTTCTGAGGTAGCCCCGGCGGCCGGTGGTGTAGTCTACGGCACTGGCAACGGTAAAGTCGGCGTGCTGATCTCTGAGCAAGGCGCCCCAGCCTGGGAAGAAGCCATTGCCGTTGCTAAAGGCTCCACCGATTTGGCGCGGATCATAGACGTCGATGCGACACCGGTTGTACAAAATGGTACAATCTACGCCATTGCCTACAATGGCCAGCTGGTTGCGATGGAGCTGCGTTCTGGCCGTATCATGTGGAAACGCGATTACGCCAGTTTCCGTGACATGACAGTGGTCGACAACATTATTTATCTGGTTGATTCAACAGGTAAACTTTATGCAGTAGATAGCCGCAACGGTCTGGAGATTTGGTCACAGCAAACGCTGCACAAACATTTTGTCACAGGCCCGGCCGTGTATAAAAATTTTGTGGTCGTAGGCGACAATGAAGGCAACCTGCATTGGTTCAGCCGTGACAAAGGCGAATATCTGGCCCGGCATGAATTTGACAGTTCTGGTTTTTATACCGAAGCTGTGACTACGTCTGACTATTTGATTCTGCAGACCCGCAACGGCGAAATCGACGTGCTGCGCACCAACGATTAAAGGTTGCGCTCTGAGTCAAGCCAAAGCAGGCCTGTTCGCAGGCCTGTTTTTTTTGTCTGCGAACCAGGCGCAGTGGTTCGCACCGCAGCCAGGTTGCTGAACGCAGCGCAGCTGCTAAAAACTTAGGTGCCGCATGCTGTGGCACCAGACCTGGCCGTGTTGACTGCGGCCGACAGAACTGGTCGTCTCTGACGACAATCAAGAGATTACAGCAGCTGACCCTAAAGATGTGTCAGCTCCATTGAGGTGAAACATGTTACCGGTAGTTGCCCTTGTTGGCCGTCCAAATGTGGGAAAATCCACATTATTTAACCGCCTGACCCGCACCCGCGACGCTTTGGTGGCGGATTTTCCGGGATTGACCCGCGACCGTAAATACGGCTCCGTTGACTACGAAGGCTTGGAATTTATCGTGGTGGATACCGGCGGTATCGACGGCAGCGAAGAGGGCATTGAGCTCGAGATGGCCGAGCAGTCACTCAAAGCCATCGACGAAGCTGACGTGGTGCTGTTTCTGGTCGACGCCCGTGCCGGGGCGACCGTAGCCGATGAAGCCATCGCCAATCATATCCGCCGCGTCAATAAAACCGTATTTCTGGTCGCCAATAAAACCGACGGTCTGGATGCCGATACAGCCATTGCTGACTTCTACAGCCTTGGGATTGGTGAAGTCTATCCAATCGCTGCGGCGCATGGCCGAGGAGTCACCGCGTTGTTACAGCAAGCGCTGGTACCTTTACTGACCGAACAACAAAAGCAGCGGCTGGCCGCTTTTGAAGCCGGTGAAGACCTGGATGCTATCGACGAAGACGCCGAGCAGGAACAACGCGACAAACATATCAAGCTGGCCATCGTTGGCCGGCCGAACGTCGGTAAATCCACGCTGACCAACCGCATTCTCGGCGAAGAACGGGTCATTGTGTACGATATGCCGGGTACTACGCGGGACGCGATTTACATTCCGATGCAACGCGGTGAACGCGAATACACCCTGATTGATACCGCCGGTGTGCGTCGGCGCGGCCGTATCGACGATGTCGTCGAAAAATTCTCCGTGATTAAAACCCTGCAGGCGATTGAAGATGCCAACGTGGTGATCCTGGTGCTGGACGCGCGGCTGGGGATCTCTGAACAGGATTTGAGTATCCTCGGTTTTGTGCTCAATGCCGGCCGTTCACTGGTGATTGCGGTGAATAAATGGGACGGTCTGGATGATGGCATTAAAGATGAAGTCAAACGCGAGTTGGACCGCCGTCTTGGTTTTATCGATTTCGCCCGTCTGCATTTTATTTCGGCGCTGCATGGTTCCGGTGTCGGTAACTTGTTTGAATCGGTCGAAGAAGCTTTTGATTCGGCAACCCGCCGCGTCAATACAGCATTACTGACCAAAATCATGAATATGGCGCAGGAAGATCACCAGCCACCTTTGGTCAAAGGCCGCCGCGTCAAACTGAAATACGCACACGCCGGTGGTTACAACCCGCCGTTGATTGTGATCCACGGTACGCAAGTGGAAGATTTACCGGATTCGTACAAACGTTATCTGATGAACTATTTCCGCAAATCACTCCAGCTGATGGGCACGCCGGTGCGGGTCGAATTCCGCGGTACCGAAAACCCGTTCGCGGAAAAACGTAATACGCTGACACCCAATCAGCAGTACAAACGCGACCGGCTGATCAAGGCGAAAGCCAATCTGGCCAACAAAAAGAAAGTGGGTCACAACCAGGGCTAAAGCCCGCAGTTTGTGCAAGACAATAAAGCCGGCGTTGATGCCGGCTTTTTCATGAATTGCACAGATTTATTGTGTCGCACGCTTGTGATTATGCTTGTTGCTGTACTTGTTTCACTTCTGTTAGCGCGCAGCCGTCAGCAAAACGCACGGTCAGCACATCGCCGGTCCGTAGTTGCTGTACCGACTTCACCAGGGTGTTGTCGGCGTTATAACTTAAGCTATAACCGCGATTGAGGGTGGCCAGCGGGCTGACCTGATGCAATAAAGCGCTGTGTTGTTGCCATTGCTGAGTGCACAGCGCCAGCTGTTGCTGCATCGCGCGTTGCAGTCGTTCGCTCAGCATCTTACCGTGCTGCAATAATTCAGCGGTGCCGGGGACTTGCTGTAACAGAGCTTGTTGCTGTTGCTCCAATTGCCGTCTTTTGCGCTCGGATTGTAACTGAGCAGCACGATGCAGCCGCAGCTGTAATTCGTCAAGCCGCTGCTGCTGTTGTTCCAACCGGCGCTTGGGATGTAACAACTGTAATTTGCTGTGTTGTTGTAAAAAGCTCTGCGCCTGTTGGCCCAGTTGCTGGCGGACGCCACGCTGCAGCCTTTGTTGTAACTGTATCAGCTGCGCCAGCTGCTGTTGTTGATCCGGGGACACCAGCTCAGCCGCAGCCGAAGGTGTGGCAGCCCGGACATCGGCGACAAAATCCGCGATGGTAAAATCAATTTCATGGCCGACGGCGCTGACAATCGGCAGCGGGCAAAAAGCGATTTGCCGCGCTAACTGCTCATCGTTAAAACAATATAAATCTTCCAGCGAACCGCCGCCGCGGCCAATGATCAGCACGTCGACTTCATTGCGCCGGATGGCGTGCGACAGCGCGACCTGTAAATCCTGTGCCGCCTGCGCGCCTTGGACTAAAGCCGGATAAATAATGACTTCGAGCGCCGGTGCGCGCCGGGCTAACACGGTCAGAATATCGCGCACCGCCGCGCCGGTCGGCGAGGTGATCACACCAATGCGTCGTACTTGTGCTGGCAGGGGCTTTTTCCGCTCAGGCGCCAATAAACCTTCGCTACTTAGCTTGGCTTTGAGCATCTCATATTGCTGGCGCAACAAACCATCGCCGGCCGGTTCGATAAAATCGACCAGCAGCTGATACTCGCCGCGTGGTTCATATACACTGATGCGGGCGCGGATCAGCACCTGCTGACCATTGCGTGGCACAAAGGCGGCATTGCGGTTGGCCTGCTTAAACATCGCCACTTTGACTTGCGCCGCCGCGTCTTTTAACGAGAAATACCAATGACCGGAACTGGCCGCGACAAAATTGGAGATCTCACCACAGAGCCAGAGCTGGCGGAATTGCAACTCCAGAGTTAAGCGAACTTCGGCGTTTAGCCGTGAAACTGTATAGATCTCCGGGTTTGTTGCCGGATTTTGTTGTTGATTCATCGAAGACAGGCACCAGCTGAGGATCCGCACAATCTACCACAAAAACAAAAAATGCGTTGTTTGAAACGCGCTTTGCGGATAAAATAGCGCCGCAACATTCCCCGATTTTTAACCACCACAGCGAGATTGTTGCAATGCTCAGGATAGTCAAAGAAGCCCTTACATTTGACGACGTGTTACTTGTACCGGCGCACTCCACCGTACTACCTCATACCGCAGATCTGCGGACTCAACTGACCAGCAAAATCAGCCTGAATATTCCGATGGTTTCCGCGTCAATGGACACCGTCACCGAAGCACGCTTAGCCATCGCGCTGGCGCAGGAAGGTGGTTTAGGTTTTATCCATAAAAACATGACCATCGAAGATCAGGCCGCTAACGTCCGTAAAGTGAAAAAATACGAAAGCGGGGTGGTATCAGACCCGGTCACAGTGCGGCCGGAACAAACCATCCGTGACGTCCAGCAATTATCGCAACAACATGGTTTCTCCGGTTTCCCGGTGGTCGACGCTGACCATAACCTGGTCGGTATCGTTACAGGCCGTGACTTAAACGTCGAAACCAACCCGCAGGCACCAATTTCGTCAGTGATGACGCCACGCGAGCGCCTGGTCACAGTCCACGAAGATTCACCGCGTCAGGACGCTTTAGCGCTGATGCACAAACACCGCATTGAAAAAGTGCTGGTGGTCGACAATGCCTTTAAACTCAAAGGTCTCATCACAGTCCGTGACTACTACAAAGCCGCCAGCAAGCCAAACGCCTGTAAAGACGAATTTGGCCGTTTACGCGTCGGTGCTGCGGTTGGTGTTGGTCCTGGCACTGACGAGCGTATCGCGGCTTTAGTCGAAGCCGGCGTCGATATTCTGCTGATTGATACCTCGCACGGCCACTCACAAGGCGTGATTGACCGGGTGAAACAAACCCGCGCCATCTACCCGGATTTACAAATCGTGGCGGGTAACGTCGCGACCGCTGAAGGCGCGAAAGCGCTGGCAGAAGCCGGTGCCAATGCTGTGAAAGTAGGTATCGGCCCGGGTTCAATCTGTACCACCCGTATCGTCACCGGTTGTGGGGTACCACAAATCACTGCCATTGCTGATGCAGTTGAAGGCGTCAAAGGTCTGGATGTTTGTATCATCGCCGACGGCGGCATCCGTTTCTCCGGTGATGTGTCCAAAGCCTTAGTGGCCGGCGCACACTGTGTGATGGTCGGTTCTATGTTCGCCGGTACTGAAGAAGCGCCGGGCGAGGTTGAACTGTATCAGGGCCGTTATTACAAATCTTACCGCGGCATGGGCTCATTAGGTGCTATGGCGCAGCGCAACGGTTCGTCTGACCGTTATTTCCAGGGCAGCAACAGCGCGGAAAAACTAGTGCCGGAAGGTATCGAAGGCCGCGTGGCGTACAAAGGCCCAATCGAAAATATCATTCACCAGCAAATGGGCGGTCTGCGCTCATCAATGGGTCTGACCGGCTGTGCCAACATCGGCGAGCTTCGCACCAAGCCAGTGTTTGTCAAAGTGACCGCCGCCGGCATGGGTGAATCGCACGTGCATGACGTGCAAATCACCAAAGAAGCGCCAAACTACCGCGTCAGTTAAAAATTGCAGCGCCGGATTCAGCCCCTGACTCCGGCGCGGTTTTTTCCGGGCTGGTTTAGCCCCGCACCTCACAAAGGTTGATATGAGCAAAAATATTCATTTCCATAAAATTCTGATCCTCGACTTCGGTTCACAGTATACCCAGTTGATTGCGCGTCGCGTCCGCGAAATTGGCGTTTATTGTGAACTCTGGGCCTGGGACGTGACGGCGGAGCAAATCGCCGAATTTAATCCAACCGGTATTATCCTGTCCGGCGGTCCGGAAAGCGTGACTGAAGCCGGTTCACCGCGTGCGCCGCAATATGTGTTTGAAGCCAACGTGCCGGTGCTCGGCGTTTGTTACGGCATGCAAACCATGGCTGAACAGCTGGGCGGCAAAGTGGCCAGTTCAGATCAGCGTGAATTTGGTTATGCGCAGGTCGACGTGGTGTCTTCGTCTGCGCTTTTAAAAGGCATTGAAGACCATGTCACTGAACAAGGTGTGGCGCAGCTCGATGTCTGGATGAGCCATGGCGATAAGGTCATTGAAATTCCTGCAGGTTTTGTTACCACCGCGCGCACACCGACTTGTCCGCACGCGGCGATGGCCGATGAAGCCCGTCAGTTCTACGGCGTGCAGTTCCACCCGGAAGTGACCCACACCCGTCAGGGCATGCGTTTACTGGATCAGTTTGTCGTTGATATCTGTGGCTGTGAAAAACTGTGGACGCCGGCGTCGATCATCGATGACGCAATTGTCAGTCTGAAAAAACAAATCGGCGACGATCAGGTGATTTTAGGCCTGTCCGGCGGCGTCGATTCGTCAGTAGTGGCGATGCTGCTGCACCGTGCAATCGGCAAAAATCTGACTTGTGTGTTCGTGGACAACGGCTTGCTGCGCTTAAACGAAGGTGCGCAGGTGATGGAAATGTTCGGCGACCACTTCGGCCTGAATATTATCCATGTGCAGGCGGAACAACGCTTCCTTGAAGCGCTGCACGGTGTCGATGAACCAGAAGCCAAACGCAAAATTATCGGCCGTGTATTCGTTGAAGTCTTTGATGAAGAAGCGAAAAAACTGCAAAACGCCAAGTGGCTGGCGCAAGGCACTATTTATCCGGACGTGATTGAATCGGCGGCGTCTAAAACCGGCAAAGCCCATGTGATCAAATCGCACCACAACGTGGGTGGTCTGCCGGAAAATATGAAAATGGGCCTGGTCGAGCCGCTGCGTGAGCTGTTTAAAGACGAAGTGCGCAAAGTCGGTCTGGCGCTCGGTCTGCCATACGACATGCTATACCGTCACCCGTTCCCAGGGCCAGGTCTTGGTGTACGTGTGCTAGGCGAAGTGAAAAAAGAATACTGCGACATCCTGCGCCGTGCCGACGCTATTTTTATCGAAGAGCTGCGTAACAGCGGCTGGTACGACAAAGTAAGCCAGGCCTTTGTGGTGTTCCTGCCGGTCAAATCAGTCGGTGTGATGGGCGATGGCCGCAAATACGACTGGGTCGTGTCATTGCGTGCGGTACAAACCATCGACTTTATGACCGCGCACTGGGCACATCTGCCGTATGAGCTGCTGGGCCATGTGTCGAACCGCATCATCAATGAAATCAACGGTATCAGCCGCGTGGTTTATGATGTATCGGGTAAACCGCCTGCGACTATCGAATGGGAATAGTGCCTGCGGCATAAAACAAAAACAGCAGCCTAGGCTGCTGTTTTTGTCTGTGAAACAGGCCATTTAAAGCCGGTTGATTTCATCTTTCAGGGTGTAGGACTTGTCGGTTACTATGGCTTCCAAAGTCGCTATCCGTTGTTTTAATTGTTCGAGCTGTGCCCGCACATCGTCAGTATTTTGATTGGCGTTGGCGAGTTTTACTTTGGTCTTAGTGTGCTGCTCGTAAAAGGCATAAGCGAAAGCACCAACTACTGCGACAAATCCGATATCAAATACACCCATTTTGGTTCCCCTTTTGATTTTTTAACCTGATTTTTTGACCTGACACCTTGGGTAGGCAACAGTTATGCCACAAATAAATTTCATATAAAACAACGAAGTTGTATCAAAGTGAAAATTGCTGATGAGCAAATTCACTAACATCTGGTCAATTTGGCTGACGCACTATGGCCTTATGCTAAAATGGCGCGGTTGCAGAATAAGAGGTTGCAGTTGAATCACTCCGAACAAGACATCTATTGGATGCAATATGCCATGGCGCTGGCGGCCAAAGCGGAAGCGGCCGGTGAAGTACCGGTTGGCGCTGTGCTGATCAAAGACGGGCAGGTGCTCGGCGAAGGCTGGAATTTATCCATCAGTGGCCATGACCCGACGGCACATGCGGAAATGCAGGCGATTCGTCAGGCTGGTCAAATGCTGCAGAATTACCGTATGCTGGATTGTACTTTGTACGTCACGCTGGAACCTTGCGCCATGTGCGCTGGTGCCTTAGTGCACAGCCGGGTAAAACGACTGGTGTATGGCGCGACCGATTTAAAAGCCGGCGCCTGTGGTTCAGTGTTTGATATTGTGCGCCATTCGCAGCTTAATCATCAGCTGGACGTTACGGCCGGGGTGTTGGCAGAGGATTGTGCAACGCAGTTGTCGGCATTTTTTCAAAAACGCCGCGCTGAACAAAAAGCGCTGAAACTGAAGAATAAAATTGCAGATGCAGCAGATCAGCCGCAAGCCTCAACACCGGCAGACAGCGGAGAGCTCAGTAACTGATTAAATTCACGTTGCCGGCGAAACAGCTTTAACACCGCCATATTACGTTTAATGCGACGGCGGCTCGAGCCCACGTCCATCAAACGGCGTTTACGTAACATCTTCGGTTTCTTACGTCTTAACATGTCTGGTTCCTTTACCTGAATGCCGCCACTATAGGGAAATCACCCCGCATCAGCAAGACTGCTGATGCCACCTTGCCGATTTGGAATATCTTAATGCTGTTTTGGTTCAGATTTTTTGCTGGTGCTGTTGGCTTGCTGCGTTGATTTTTTCACTGGCGCGGCTTGGTTATTGACCGCAGGTGTTGATGCCGCTGCTGCGGTTTTTTGTTTCTGCTCAGCCTGTTTACGTTCATCGACCCATAGCAGCGTATCGTAATAACGACGGATATTTTCGACGTAATACACCGCCATATCGCCGCGGGCATAGCCGGTGCGGGTTTGCCGGTAGTATTTGCGCTGACGCAATAGCGGCAGGCGCTGTTTGACCTCAGCCCAGTTGTCGGCGTTAGCGCCATCTTTTTCTGTTAATAAGCGCGCACTTTCGACATGGCTCAAACCCAGGTTATAAGCCGCTAAGGCGAACCAGAGTTTGTCCGGCATTGGGATACGCTCGGGTAAGCGGTCCAGCATGCGCTGCAGATAACGGCTGCCGCCGCGAATACTTTGCGCTGCGTCGACCCGGCTCGACACTTTCATCAGATTGGCGGTATCAACCGTCAGCATCATCATGCCAACCACGCCCTGCGGGCTGCGGGCTTTCGGGTCCCAGCGCGATTCCTGATAAGCCAGTGCAGCGAGCAGGCGCCAGTCCAGCGCACCGGCATGCTGTTCAAACAGGTTTTTATAACGCGGCAGAGTTTTGTCGATGGCCTCGATATAATCCAGCGTGTCGGCATAATTAAAACGCCGCACATGGCCAAAATATTTGTCTTCCAGCGTCAGTAAATCCGCACCTTCGTAACTGCGACCAAAGAATTCAATCAGCACTGCATACAGCGAATCATCACTGTTTTTTGGCAACAGCCAGGCCACCGGTTGCTGGCGTTTTAAAGTTAAAGCGACGCCAAGGTTCGGGTAAAACCGCTGATTAATTGCCAGCATGTGTGAATCGGCTAGCGTGTAAGCGATTTTGCCTTCGGCGACTTTTTGCAGCAGTTCGGTCGGGTCGTCAGTGTCGTTGAGTTCAATTTGCAGCTGTGGCTCAGTGGTTTTCAGTGCCAGCAAAGTCTCGGCCTGACTGGAGCCTTTTAGCACGACGATGGGCCCGGATAAATCCTGCAGAGATTTAGGCCGGCGTTTTTGCTGGCCAAACACCAGCACTTCATCGGCCAGCTGATAAGCCGGCGCCAGCCGGTACTTTTGCTGCAGCGCCTCGGAGATAGTCGACCCACTGGCGATTAAATCAATATCGCCATTACTGAGTTTCACTAACAGCTCATCAATAAAAAACGCGGGGACCAGTTCCAGTTTGACGCCGAGTTTGTCGGCTAACGCCTGCGCCAGCTCATATTCATAACCAGTGGCGCCATCCGGGCCGACAAAATAACTGGTCGGGCCGTTCAAAATACCAACACGAATGCTATCCCGTTGATAAATCTGATGTAAATGCATGGGTGCCGGCGCCGGCGTGCAACCGGTCAACAGCAAAACCCACAGCAAAACAGTCAGAAAAAATCGCATCCGCAGGCAACCTTTGGTCAGAGAAGCCGGTATTTATATCAAATTTTGCGCAAAACGTCAGGCTTTGCCGGTAAAGCCGGCGGTTCTGACGGCCACTGCGCTGCTGTGGTCGGGCCGGCAAACGGCTTTATTGATACCCAAAGACGGCTTTTTTCTTTATAATGCGGCGCCGATTTCAAGGTTCCGTCCACGACCAACCCACGGGAAAAAAATCTATGTTAATCCTGCGTGGTGCAGCTGCACTGTCCGAGTTCCGAGTTCAGAAAATCATCGATCTGTGTACCAAGGCGCAACTGCCTGTCAGCGATGTTTACGCCGAATTTATGCATTTTGCCGATGTGAGCGACAGCTTAAGCGCTGACGAGCACAACACGCTGGAAAAACTGCTGACTTACGGACCTACGCTGGCCACGCACCAGCCGGCCGGCCAGTTGTTACTGGTGACGCCACGTCCGGGCACTATTTCGCCCTGGTCGTCCAAAGCCACCGACATCGCCCACAACTGTGGCCTTGTCAAAGTATTACGTTTAGAGCGTGGTGTGGCGTATTACCTGACCACGACACGCGCACTGACTGCTGCAGAGCAGCAGCAAGTTGCTGCACTGCTGCATGACCGCATGATGGAGGTGGTGTTTACCGAACTGCAACAAGCGCAGGCGTTATTCCGCAAAGCAGAACCTGCACTATTGTCTTCAGTTGATATCCTCAATGGTGGTCGCGAGGCCTTAGCCGAAGCCAATATCCGCATGGGTCTGGCCCTGGCTGATGACGAAATCGATTATCTGTTCAGCAACTTCACTGCGCTTGGCCGCAACCCAAACGACATCGAACTTTATATGTTTGCCCAGGCTAACTCTGAGCACTGCCGCCACAAGATTTTTAACGCCGACTGGACCATCGACGGCGAAAAACAGCCAAAGTCGCTGTTTAAAATGATCAAAAACACCATGGAAAAAACGCCGGACCACGTGTTGTCAGCTTACAAAGACAACGCAGCGGTGATGGAAGGCTCTAAAGCCGGTCGTTTTTTTCCAACACCGGATACCCAGGAATATCAGTACCATCACGAAGATATTCATGTGCTGATGAAAGTTGAAACCCACAACCACCCAACGGCGATTTCGCCATTCCCGGGCGCCGCGACTGGTTCTGGTGGTGAAATTCGTGATGAAGGCGCAACGGGCGTTGGCTCTAAGCCAAAAGCCGGTTTAGTCGGCTTCTCGGTATCAAACTTGCGCATTCCGGGCTTTGAACAGCCATGGGAAACCGATTTCGGCAAACCAGGCCGTATCGTGTCGGCGCTGGACATCATGACCGAAGGCCCACTCGGTGGCGCGGCGTTTAACAACGAATTCGGCCGGCCGAATATCCTCGGTTATTTCCGTACTTACGAAGAACAAGTACCAAGCCATAACGGCGAGGAAGTTCGCGGTTACCACAAACCGATTATGATCGCTGGCGGCCTTGGCAATATCCGCGCTGAGCATGTACAAAAAGGTGATTTACCGGTAGGCGCCAAACTAGTCGTCCTCGGCGGCCCGGCGATGAATATCGGCCTCGGTGGTGGTGCTGCGTCGTCGATGGCGTCTGGCCAATCGGCCGAAGACCTGGATTTTGCTTCAGTACAGCGCGAAAACCCGGAAATCGAACGCCGTTGTCAGGAAGTGATCGACCGCTGCTGGCAATTAGGCGCGGACAACCCGATTGTGTTTATCCACGACGTCGGTGCAGGTGGTTTATCCAATGCCTTCCCGGAACTGGTGAACGACGGTGGTGTGGGTGGCAAGTTTGAACTGCGTAATGTGCCAAACGATGAACCAGGTATGTCTCCACTGGAAATCTGGTGTAACGAGTCGCAAGAGCGCTATGTGATGGCGATTCCGGCCGACAAAATGCCGGTGTTTGAACAAATCTGTAAACGTGAGCGCGCGCCTTACGCTGTGGTCGGTGAAGCGACTGCAGAGCAGCATCTGACGCTGTCCGACACGCATTTCGGTAATACGCCAATCGACCTGCCATTGTCAGTGTTACTTGGTAAAGCACCAAAAATGCACCGCGACGTGCAATCAAAACAAAGCAGCGGCAAAGCGCTGGACCTGGCCGGTGTCAGCATCAAAGATGCGACTGAACGCTTATTGCGTTTACCGACTATTGCTGAGAAGACCTTCCTCATCAGCATCGGTGACCGTTCAGTCACCGGTATGGTGGCACGTGACCAGATGGTTGGTCCGTGGCAGGTGCCGGTGGCGAACTGTGCGGTGACCACAGCGGCGCTCGATACTTACCACGGCGAAGCCATGTCGATGGGTGAGCGCACGCCGGTTGCACTGTTAGACTTCGGCGCCTCTGCACGTCTGGCGGTGGCAGAAGCCATCACCAATATCGCCGCAACGGACATCGGCGATTTAAAACGGATTAAATTATCCGCCAACTGGATGGCTGCAGCCGGTCACCCGGGTGAAGACGCCGGTCTGTACCAGGCGGTCAAAGCCATCGGTGAAGAACTGTGCCCGGCGCTTGGTATTACTATTCCGGTCGGCAAAGACTCGATGTCGATGAAAACCAAGTGGCAGGACAATGGCGAAGACAAAGCCGTCACAGCGCCAATGTCACTGGTGATCACCGCTTTTGCCCGCGTTGAAGATGTACGCAAAACTGTGACGCCACAGTTGCGCACCGACAAAGGCGCAAGCTCGCTGCTGCTGATTGATTTAGGTCAGGGTGAAAACCGTTTAGGCGCTTCTTGTCTGGCGCAGGTTTACAAACAGCTGGGTCAAACCACGCCAGACCTCGCCTCACCAGAACTGCTGGCCAACTTCTTTAATGCGATGCAGCAGTTAACCCACGAGCAGAAACTACTGGCTTATCATGACCGTTCCGACGGTGGTTTGCTGGTGACGCTGGCGGAAATGGCCTTCGCTGGTAAAGCCGGCTGGAATGTTGATGTCAGTGCTTTAGGCCAAAACGACCTGGCGGTGCTGTTCAGTGAAGAATTAGGCGCCGTCGTGCAGGTTGCCGACAGCGAGCTGGCTTATGTCCAGCAAGTGCTGGCGAAACGCAATCTCGCCGCCAACAGCTTTGTGCTGGGCGCGGTCAGCAACACAGACGAATTAACTGTGCGCCGTGGCGACAGCGTGATTTACAGCGACAGCCGTACCCGTCTGCGTTGTATCTGGGCGGAAACCACTTATCAGATGCAGGCGCGCCGTGATAACCCGGCCTGTGCTGCACAGGAACATGCCGCCAAAGCGGACCAACAAGACCCAGGCCTGAACGTCAAACTGAGTTTCGACCTGAACGAAGACGTCGCTGCGCCTTATATTTTAAAAGGTGCCAAGCCGAAAGTGGCAGTGCTGCGCGAGCAGGGCGTGAACTCACACGTTGAAATGGCGGCGGCGTTTAACCGTGCCGGTTTCACTGCAGTCGACGTACATATGAGCGACATCCTGAGTGGCCGCCGTAAGCTCGAAGAGTTTAACGGCTTAGTGGCTTGTGGTGGTTTCAGCTACGGCGACGTATTAGGCGCCGGAGAAGGCTGGGCCAAGTCGATTCTGTTTAACGAGCAAGCGCGGCGTGAATTCAGCCAGTTCTTCGAGCGCGAATCAACGTTCACACTCGGCGTCTGTAACGGCTGTCAGATGGTGTCGAACCTGAAATCGCTGATCCCGGGCGCAGATTTGTGGCCACGGTTTGTCCGCAACAAATCAGAGCGTTTTGAAGCCCGCTTCAGCCTGGTGGAAGTGCAGCAGAACCCGTCACTGCTGTTTGCTGGCATGGCCGGTTCACGCATGCCAATCGCGGTATCACACGGTGAAGGCCATACCGAGTTCGCAAGTGCAGAAGCCTTAGCGGCGGCTGAGCAAAGCGGCACTATCGCGCTGCGTTTTGTCGACAACTATGGCCAGGTCACCACCCAGTATCCGGCCAACCCGAACGGTTCTGCCAACGGCATTACGGCACTGACCACCACAGATGGCCGCGTCACTATCATGATGCCACACCCGGAGCGTGTGTTCCGCGCCGTCAGCAACAGCTGGCACCCGGACGAGTGGCTGGAAGATAGCCCATGGCTGCGCATGTTCCGCAATGCGCGGGTTTGGTTGGGTTAATGCTCTGATCGATTCCACTTTAAAAAAACCAGCTTCGGCTGGTTTTTTTATCTCCATGGCTGGATGGCCTTTACCATAGTGGCTATTGCCGGTTGCGTTTGGCCATAGCTTCGTTTTAAGCTGAACCCTTCGCAGTGACGCGCTATAACAATTCCAGCAGAAGCGACCCGATGC
>SSFI01000068.1 GCA_008015325.1 Rheinheimera sp. | reverse complement strand
GTGTAACGCGATACCGTTCATGATGGCCGACATGCCGAATTCACGCACGCCGTAATATAAGTAGTTGCCGCCGGCGTCTTCTGCGCTGATACCTTTAGAACCAGACCAGATGGTCAGGTTTGAGCCGGCGAGGTCTGCCGAACCGCCCAGCAGTTCTGGCAATAACGGGCCATAGGCATTTAACGCATTTTGTGAGGCTTTGCGGCTCGCGATGGCCGCTGGTGCTGCCTGTAATTTTGCGATATAAGCGTCGGAATCGGCTTTCCAGTTGGCTGGCAATTCACCGCTTAACCTGCGTTTTAACTCTGCCGCCAGTTCCGGGTGTGCTGCAGCATAAGCGGCAAACTGTTCATTCCAGCTGTGCTGTAAAGTGTTACCTTTGGTTTTACCATCCCAGGCGGCGTAGATGTCGGCCGGGACTTCAAATGGTGCGTGTGGCCATTGCAGGAATTCGCGCGAAGCTGCGATTTCAGCATCGCCCAGTGGCGCGCCGTGGCAATCATGACTACCGGATTTATTCGGTGAGCCATAACCGATGATGGTTTTGCAGCAGATTAATGTTGGTTTGCCAGTTTCAGCCTGAGCCGCCTGGATAGCTGCGGCTACCGCTGCTGAATCGTGACCATCGAGGCCGGCAATCACATGCCAGCCATAGGCTTCAAACCGCGCCGGGGTAGTGTCGGGAAACCAGCCTTCGACGTGGCCGTCAATTGAGATGCCATTGTCATCCCAGAATGCGATGAGTTTACCAAGACCTAAGGTGCCCGCGAGCGAACAGGCTTCATGCGAAATACCTTCCATCAGACAGCCGTCGCCGAGGAATGCATAAGTAAAGTGATCGATAATGGCGTGGCCCGGCTGATTAAACTGTGCCGCCAGCGCTTTTTCCGCAATTGCCATGCCGACCGCATTGGTGATGCCCTGCCCTAATGGGCCAGTGGTGGTCTCTACACCCGGCGCATAACCATATTCCGGGTGACCCGGTGTGCGTGAATGTAATTGACGGAATTGTTTTAAATCTTCGATGGACAGGTCGTAGCCAGATAAATGCAACAGCGAATACAACAACATCGAGCCATGGCCATTGGACAGCACAAAGCGGTCACGGTTCGCCCACTGCGGGTCTTGTGGATTGTGCTTTAAAAAATCACGCCATAATACTTCGGCGATATCCGCCATGCCCATTGGGGCGCCCGGGTGGCCTGATTTGGCTTTTTGCACTGCATCCATACTTAAAGCGCGGATGGCGTTAGCGAGTTGTTTGCGGGACAGCATTGTCACTCCTGCTACTGAATTATCGGAATCATATCCAAGTGGTTTTTATGTTGCCTGCATCGCTTCGGGTGGCGTCATGGTGTTTTATAATCAACAGGCAAATTTATTTTACGCGTCGCATCGGTTCGCCGTTATTTTCCCAGACCGTGCCCCCCTTGGCAATGAATAAAACCGGATCCATGCTGTTTGCCTTAAGTTTTGATCCGTTCATCCGATACAGCGTACTGTCTTGTTTAGAAAACAGATAGAAAGACGTCCGGGCGGCAAAAAACTATGGCAAACTGCCATTTGTTTCTCTAGAATACGCAGCCCAATTTTCCGGCGCCTGGCGCTTTAACAACCACCCCATTGGAATAAGTTAGAATGGCACAACACATTTTTACCTCTGAGTCAGTTTCTGAAGGACATCCGGATAAAATCGCCGACCAAATCTCTGATGCGGTGTTGGATGCCATCCTGGAACAGGACCCAAAAGCCCGTGTCGCCTGTGAAACATTCGTCAAAACCGGCATGGTGCTGGTTGGCGGCGAAATCACTACTTCTGCCTGGGTCGATATTGAAGAACTGACCCGCAGCACTATCCGTGAGATCGGTTATGTGCATTCTGATATGGGCTTTGATGCCAATTCCTGCGCTGTATTAAGCGCCATCGGTAAACAATCACCGGATATCAACCAGGGTGTTGATAAAAAAGACCCGAAAGATCAAGGCGCCGGCGACCAGGGTTTAATGTTTGGCTACGCCAGCAATGAAACCGACGTGCTGATGCCAGCCCCAATTACTTATTCACACCGTCTGGTGCAACAACAAGCTAAAGTACGCAAAGACGGCACCCTGCCGTGGTTACGTCCGGACGCAAAATCGCAGCTGTCTTTTGTCTACGAGAACGGCAAACCAGTCGGTATCGATGCAGTCGTGTTATCCACCCAGCATTGCGACACTATTTCTACCGCTGACCTGCGTGAAGCGGTGATGGAACACATCATCAAGCCAGTGCTGCCGGCGGAATGGCTGCGTCAGAGCACTAAGTTCTTTATCAACCCGACCGGCCGTTTTGTCATCGGTGGCCCAATGGGCGATTGCGGTCTGACCGGCCGAAAAATCATCGTCGACAGCTACGGCGGCATGGCCCGTCACGGCGGTGGCGCGTTCTCTGGTAAAGACCCATCAAAAGTGGACCGCTCAGCCGCTTATGCTGCCCGTTATGTGGCGAAAAACATCGTCGCAGCCGGTTTAGCTGAGCGCTGTGAAATTCAGGTGTCTTACGCTATCGGCGTGGCAGAACCGACTTCTATCAACGTCGAGACTTTTGGTACCAGCAAACTGTCAGAAGATCAGCTGATTAAGCTGATCCGCGCGCATTTCGATCTGCGTCCATACGGTTTGATTGAAATGCTTGACCTCGAGCGGCCAATCTACAAAGCAACTGCGGCCTATGGCCACTTCGGCCGCAACGAGTTCCCATGGGAGCAGACCAACAAAGCCGCTGCACTGCGCGCTGACGCCGGTCTGTAACAACAGCTGATATGACCAAGGGAGCTGCGGCTCCCTTTGTTTTTTCAGTCACCGACTGATTAGATCTAAGGTTTTTCCTGATTGCTATCTGCCCTTTTAAACTTTTATAACAAGGCACAAATTACAATAAGGAAACTCTATGTCTACCGAAACAACCAAACCCTGGTTGCAGCGCAGTCTGGATGCGATTGAACGCGCCGGCAACAAACTACCCGACCCTGCGGTTTTATTCGCTTTGTTTATGCTCGCTGTCTGGCTGATTTCCTGGGCTTTGTCCGGCGTGCAGTTCAACGAAATTGACCCACGGACCGGCAAACCAATAGTCATCGTCGATTTATTGGATGGCGCAGCACTCACCACTTTTATGAGCAAGATGGTCAGCACCTTTGTCAGCTTTCCGCCTTTAGGCGTGGTGCTGGTCGCAATGCTGGGTTTAGGTGTGGCTGAACACACCGGTTTTATCAACGCTGGCCTGCGCTCTATCTTAAATGTCACGCCAAAGATGCTGCTGACACCGGTGTTAATTGCTGTGGGCATTTTAAGCCATGTCGCAGTCGATGCCGGCTATGTGTTGGTGATACCACTGGGTGCGGTGATTTTCTACGCCGCCGGCCGTCACCCGCTCGCGGGCATCGCAGCAGCTTTTGCCGGCGTGTCTGGTGGTTTCTCAGCCAGTTTGTTTGTCCCTTCCAGCTTAGACCCTATGCTGGCTGGCCTGACCCAGGCCGCCGCACGATTATCGGCTCATCCGACTGCTGCGGAAATGACAATTAACCCACTGAATAACTTCTTTTTCACCAGCGCTTCTGCAGCTTTAATCATTCTGGTTGGCTGGTTCCTGACCGACAAAGTGATAGAACCACGGCTGAAAAACACCCAGGTAGACGGCGACCCGGCCAGTCTGCCGAAGCTCGATGCGTTAACCGATGCTGAGCGCAAAGGCCTGCGCTACGCCACTTTGTCGATGCTAGTGTCTGGTCTGTTACTGATTTGGTCAGCCTCAGGCGCTGATTCCGCCTGGCGTGGCACGGACGGTCTGCTGACCAGTGCTACTGCGCCGCTGATGCAGTCGATTGTCGGTATTATCTTTGTATTTTTCTTAATTCCGGGTGTGGTCTATGGCTATGCCTCGGGCTCGGCGAAAAATCACCGCGCTATCGTGCAGGGCATGAGTAAAGCCATGTCCGGCATGGGTTATTACATCGTGATGGCGTTCTTCTGCGCCCAGTTTATTTACGCTTTTGGCCAATCGAACCTTGGCGCATTACTGGCGATTAAAGGCGCGTTGGCGCTGAAAGAACTGGCGTTGCCACTGGGTGTAACCTTGGTTGGGATTGTGTTGCTTACCGCGTCAGTCAATTTATTGGTCGGTTCTGCCTCAGCAAAATGGGCCCTGATTGGCGCCATTATGGTGCCGATGTTGATGGAGCTTGGCGTGTCGCCGGATTTAACCCAAGCCGCCTATCGCGTCGGGGATTCCTCTACCAATATCATCACGCCATTGATGCCGTATTTCCCGCTGATTGTGGTGTTTTGCCAGAAGTATGTGAAATCCACCGGTATTGGCACGCTCATCGCGTTGATGTTGCCATTCTCAGTGTGTTTCCTGGTGCTGTGGAGCGCGTTTCTGTTGCTGTATTGGGCGCTGGGTATTCCGCTTGGCATCGGTGCACATTACACCTTCCCTGCGCTGTAAATGAAAAAAGCCTGAAAAGCTCAATTTGCTTTTCAGGCTTTTCCGTCTTGTGTGATCTTGGAACCAAACCTAACGCCCGTCACCGGCCCAGCGGAACAACGCCGCAGCCGCAGCTAAAAACACCAGGCTCATCGCTGCCATCACCGTTAATTGCACACTAACATCGGCAATACCAGCACCATCGAGCATCACCGCCCGCGCCGCGCTGACCAGATGCGTCAGCGGAAATAGTTGCGCAAACCACTGGACCGCTTCCGGCGCCCCTTCGAGGCTAAACCAGACACCAGATAAAATCATCATCGGCCAACTGGTCATATTGAGTAGGCCACCGGTCAGCTCTTCACTTTGCAGCCGGCTGGCAATCAATAGCGCCAACGCAATCATCGACAATGCGCCGAGCGCCGCCACCAGTAACAGCAAAACATAACTGCCGAGCATCATCAGGCCGAATAACTGCTGACAACTGATAAACACCACACCGGCGATGACTAAAACGATGACCAGCCGTGAGACAACCTGAGCGCCAACAAACTCCAGCGCCGTTAACGGCGTAGCCTGCAGGCGTTTGAGTACTGAATTTTTCCGATAGCGCACCAGTACATAACCCACTCCGAATAAGCAGGAAAACATCATGTTCATACCGAGAATTCCCGGCAAGACAAAATCGACATAACGGATGGCCTGGCCAGTGACTTCTTCCCGCGCGGCGCCCGGCCACTGCTGCAACAGGATTTTCTCCACCAGATAACCCTTGGCTGAATCCGGATTCACCACATAGCGGTTTGCTGCAAGGTCCAGCAGCAAATCAATCTGATGATGCGCCAGCCGTTGTTTGGCCTGCGCTTCGGTCTGATAAGGCACAAACTCGACAAAACGGGTGTTCAGCAACGGATGCTGAGTTTTGTCCAGCACAGCACTTGGTTGTAACACCCCAACTTTATATTCGGCTTTTGGCTCGCCGGAAAAGACAAAAGCAAAACCAGCCACCAGTAAAAATGGAAACAATAAGTTCCAGCCGAGTGCCGCCCGGTCGCGCCAGAATTCTAGATTGCGCGCTTTTAACACCGCGATAAAACGTCTGAAACTAAACATCATGCAGTCTCCGTAGTGGCAGCGCTTAAAGCATGACCAGTCAATTTCAGGAATAGATCATCCAGTGTGGCGGATTTGACTAACAAGCCTTGCAGCGGCACTTGTTGTTGCAGCAGCGCTTGAATGCTGAGCTGCACGTCCGGCGTCTGGATACACAGCTGGCCGCCCTGCAAACTGACTTGCTGACCGGCCGGCATTCGCGGCAGAAAACCGGGGTCTGGCAACTGCAGTAAAGCGCCTTCAAAATGCTGCCTGAGCAACGCTTGCGGCGAGCCCTGCGCAATGATTTGGCCCTTGTCGACGATAATGAGCTCATCACACAGCTGCTCGGCTTCGTCCATATAATGCGTGGTCAGAATAATCGTGCGGCCCTGCTGTTTAATACGCTGAATCAATGCCCAGAAATTACGCCGCGCATGCGGATCGAGGCCTGTAGTAGGTTCATCTAAAAACAGGATCTGTGGCTGATTCACCAGCGCCAGAGCAAGCAATAAACGCTGGCGTTGGCCGCCGGACAATTTTTTGTGGTCCTGCGTTAAAAAATCCTGCAGATCACAAAGCTGTATCAGCTCTGCGATGTCGGCCGGATTGGGATAAAACGCAGCGAACATCTTTAAGGTCTCTTCGACGGTCAGAAAATCCTGCAACGCGGTTTGCTGAAATTGCACACCCAGCTGTTGAAAATGCTGGCGCGAGGCGATTTCGCCCTGATAATAAATAGCACCGCTGTCGGGTTTGATAATGCCTTCGAGCATTTCCAGCGTGGTGGTTTTGCCCGCGCCGTTCGGCCCAAGCAGCCCAAAACACTGCCCGGCTTTGACACTAAAACTCAGTTGGTTGACGGCTTTTAGCGCGCCATAACTTTTACACAGCTGCGACACGGCAAGCACCGCCGGTGCCGCAGAAACAACTTGTTCTGCGTCCATACAGGACTCCTTTGGAGATACCCTTAGCGTCAAGGGACTGCTACCATATCAGTTTTTGCAATTTCGAATCATATCTCATGCGCACAATACGTTTATTTCAGCCCGGCGTGCTGACGCCGGGGCAAACTGTGGCACTCTGTGAAGATGCCGCCAATCACGCCGGTAAAGTCCTGCGGATGCAGCCTGGTGATGCCCTGGAATTATTTAATGGTGACGGCCAGAACTATGCGGCCGAGATCACCGAAGTTGGCAAAAAACAACTGTGGGTTGAGATAAAAAGCGCCAGCGCCAATCCGGTGGAGTCGCCGCTGCATTTACATTTAGGCCAGGGCATTTCACGCGGCGATCGGATGGATTTTGCCATTCAGAAAGCAGTCGAGCTGGGTGTTAGTGAAATTACGCCGCTGTTTACTGAACGCTGCGGTGTGAAGCTCGACGCTGAGCGGCTGGAGAAAAAACGCGAACAATGGCAAAAAATTGTTATCAGCGCCTGTGAACAAAGCGGCCGTTCTGTGGTGCCACCGGTGCATCTGCCGGTGACATTAGACAAGTGGCTGGCACAGGATGACAATTGTCTGAAGCTGACCTTGGATCCATGGACCAGCGCCACCATTAAACAGTTAACCCCGACCAACCGGCTGCGCCTCGTGATAGGCCCTGAAGGTGGTTTCAGTGACCGCGAAGTAGCAGCCACTACTGCCGCCGGATTTCAGCCGGTGCGGCTCGGCCCGCGGGTACTACGCACCGAAACGGCCGCACTGACAGCCATCGCGGCCTTGCAATTACAACTGGGCGACCTCGCCTGATTAAGGAGTAAGCTGTTGATTAAACTCGGCATTGTGATGGACCCTATCAGCGCCATCAATATCAAAAAAGATTCCAGTTTCGCTATGTTATTGCAGGCGCAAAGCCGCGGTTACCAATTGCATTACATGGAAATGGCCGATTTGTATCTGTTAGAAGGTCAGGCGCGTGCCCGCACCCGCTTGCTGCAGGTTGAACAAAATCCGGCGCGCTGGTATGAATTTCAGGGTGAGCAGGACATCGCGCTGGGTGAGCTCGATGTCATTCTGATGCGCAAAGACCCGCCGTTTGATACCGAGTTTATCTATGCCACTTACATTCTGGAACGCGCTGAAGACGCCGGCACGTTAATCGTCAATAAACCACAAAGCCTGCGCGACGCCAACGAAAAGCTTTACACCAGCTGGTTTGCTGAGCACACGCCCAAAACGCTGGTCAGCCGCGATGCCGCGCGGTTAAAAGCTTTTTATCAGGCTGAAGGCGATGTGATTTTAAAACCGCTCGATGGTATGGGCGGCGCTTCGATTTTCCGCTTAAAACCACAGGACCCGAATGTCAGTGTGATCCTCGAAACCCTGACCGCGCACGGTACTATGTATGCGATGGCGCAGCGCTATATTCCACAGATCGTCGACGGCGATAAACGCGTATTAGTAGTCAATGGCGAGCCTGTGCCTTATTGTCTGGCGCGGATCCCGGCCAGCGGCGAAACGCGCGGCAATCTTGCCGCCGGCGGCCGCGGCGAAGCCAGGCCTTTGTCCGACAGCGACTGGGCTATCGCCCGTGCTGTTGGCCCGGTGTTAAAAGCCAAAGGTTTGATTTTTGTCGGTCTGGATATTATCGGTGACAAACTGACCGAAATTAACGTCACCAGCCCAACCTGCATCCGCGAAATTGAAGCCGCTTTTCCGGTTTCTATCACCGGCATGCTGTTTGATCAGATTGAAGGGTTGCTACAGGCGAAAAAAGCCTGAGGAGTTCACCATGGATAGTCTGCAAAACCATTTATTGATTGCGATGCCAAGCCTGGAAGATCCGCTGTTTAGCCGCAGTGTGACTTATATCTGCGAACACAATGAAGAAGGTGCCATGGGCATCGTGATTAACCATCCGTTATCTGTCGATATCGCTGTGCTGCTGGAACAACTGGAAATTGAATTTGATGCCGGTTCTGACGCCGCCAAACGGAAGGTTTGTGCCGGCGGCCCGGTGCAAAACGACCGTGGTTTTGTCTTACACACGCCTAAAGCCGGTTTTACCAGCAGTATGCAGCTGAATCAGGACCTGATGATCACCACCTCCAAGGACATTCTGGAGCTGCTCACGACCGAAGATGCGCCGGAAAAATTTATCCTGGCACTGGGGTATGCCGGCTGGAGCGCGGGGCAGCTCGAACAGGAACTGGCGGATAACAGCTGGCTGGTGATCCCGGCCGACAACAAGATTATTTTCGATTTACCGCACAAAGAAAAATGGCAAGGCGCCACGGCGAAACTTGGTATTCAAAGCTGGCAACTGAGCGCGCAGGCTGGACATGCCTGATCGCAGGCCATCACCACAGGAAAACCCATGAGTTGTATTCTGGCATTTGATTATGGCCTGAAAAGTATTGGCGTTGCCGTTGGCCAACAGCTGACCGGCACCGCCAGCACGTTAAAAGCACTGAAAGCAGTCGACGGAACTCCGGACTGGAACCAGATTGAAGCCCTGCTGAAAGAATGGCAGCCGGCGTTGGTGGTGGTTGGTTTGCCACTAAATATGGACGGTTCAGAGCAACCTTTCACCGCACGCGTGCACAAATTTATCAACCGGCTGCATGGCCGTTTTGGCGTCAAAGTGGTGGCGCAGGACGAGCGGCTGACCACTGTCGAGTCCCGTGCGGAGCTGTTTTCGCAGGGAGGTTTTAAAAAACTCAGCAAAGACGCTGTCGATTGTTATTCCGCTAAGTTAATTCTGGAGAGCTGGTTTGAACAACAACACAGCTGAGTTGGTACAACCCGGTTTCTACCGGCACTACAAAGGCCGTTATTATCAGGTGCTAGCCGCCGTTGTGCGGCACAGTGAAGAAGACGCGCCTTATGTGCTGTACCGGGCCTTGTACGGTGATTTTGGCCTCTGGGTGCGTCCGCTTGCGATGTTCACTGAAAGTATCAGTATCAATGGTGAGCCATTACCAAGATTCGCTTTTATCGGCAGCACTAAACCTGCAGGCCTTGAATTGCCTTTGCCATTACCCGATACGACATTGTGGCAAGGTTTAGTGCAATCCTGAACAAACAACGCGGCCGTGGCCGCGTTGTTTGTTACAGAATATCCAATCAACGTTCCGGTTTTTCCAGCCCATCAACTGTGACATTCGCCAGCATACCTGCCCCTGAAGTTTCATTGTTGCGCAGTTTAATCATCAGGCGTAAGTCATTCGGTGAATCAGCATGGTGCAGCGCATCGGCATAACTGATTTGATTACGCTGATACAGGTCATACAGCGCCTGGTCAAAGGTCTGCATGCCAAGCTCACGTGATTTCGCCATCACTGCTTTAATCTCATCAATCTGACCTTTCTTGATAAGGTCCGCCACCAGTGGCGAGTTGGTCAGCACTTCAATCGCGGCCATCCGTTTGGTGCCGTCGGCGGTAGCAATCAGTTGCTGCGCCACAATGCCGCGCAGGTTCAGCGCCAGGTCAAACATCAGCTTGGCATGTTTCTCTTTCGGCACTAAGTGCAGGATGCGGTCAATCGCCTGGTTGGCGTTGTTGGCGTGCAAAGTTGCGATACACAAGTGGCCGGTTTCAGCAAAACTCAGTGCATATTCCATCGTATCCTGGCTGCGGATCTCACCGATGAGGATCACGTCCGGCGCCTGACG
>SSFI01000112.1 GCA_008015325.1 Rheinheimera sp. | reverse complement strand
TGCTGTGCCAGCCGCTCCGGTAGCGTCAGACTGGGATAATTTTGCCTGACCGGTTCAGCCGTGTGCGCGTGTTTCGGGAGTCCGAATTTCTGCTGGTACAAGGCGTGGTATTTCATCCGGTATTCCAAAAAAGTTGCTCTGTTCCGTCAGGTCGCAGCCGACCAGAATGCAAAAAGAGGGCATGTATGATAAATCAATTTTCGCCGCTCGGCTAATCCGTTATAGTGCGGCTTTTGCCCGGTTTGGAGTGCACAAGTGGCGGAAAGGTTGTCACAAATCCAGAATTTTTTACAGCAGTATCAGGCAGACAGCCAAATGCAATACACCGCCCTCTGCGGAGACGCCAGTTTCCGCCGTTATTGGCGGGTTCAAAGTGGCGCTCAGCACTGGATGTTAATGGACGCACCGCCGGTGGCGGCAGACTGTCTGCGGTTTATTGCCGTGGCACAGGCGCTGGCGGATGCAGGCTTACGGGTACCGAAGGTTCTGCAGGCTGAGCCAGCTGCCGGGCTGGTGCTGCTGGAAGATTTGGGCGACGACTTGCTACAGTTCAGTCTGACTCAGGACAATATGCAACACTGGTATCGCCAGGCGCTGGCCCTGTTGCCCCTACAGCAACAGGTACGCCACACTGCAGAGGGCCCATTGCCTGAATTTGACCGCGCCTTTGTGCTGCGTGAGCTACAGATTTTTGCCGACTGGTTTTTACCGGTACATTTGCAGTTACGAACAGATTCTGCCACCCAAGCCCTGCTCGACAGTACTTTTAACCTGATTGCAGATGAGGTGCTGGCGCAGCCGCAAGCTGGTATGCACCGTGATTTTCATTCGCGCAATCTGATGATCCTGCCGGATCAGTCTTTGGCAGTGATCGACTTTCAGGACGCAGTGGTGGGCCCGGTCAGTTATGACGCGGTGTCGCTGCTGCGTGATTGTTATCTGCGTTGGCCTGATGCGGACGTGGCTCTGCTGCGGGATGAATTTTATCAAGGCCTACAGCAACAAAGGCTGCTGCCTGCTGATTACACCCATGCGCAGTTTCGCCGCGCTTTTGACTGGACAGGTCTGCAACGACACATCAAAGTCTGTGGCATTTTTGCCAGGCTTTATCATCGCGATCACAAAGCCGGTTACCTGGCCGATTTACCGCGGGTGATTGGTTACGTTATTGAAATTGCCAAACAATATCCGGAGTTATCAGCGTTCAGCCAATGGTTTGAGCAAGTGGTGCTGCCACGTTTTGCTGAGGTCAGTGCATGAAGGCAATGATTCTGGCGGCTGGTCGCGGTGAACGGATGCGCCCTTTAACCGACCATTTGCCCAAACCTTTATTAGCCGTTGGCGGGCAACCGCTGATTGTGCATCACCTGCAGGCGCTGCAAGCCGCCGGTATTCATGATGTGGTGATCAATCATGCCTGGCTGGGTGACAAAATTGAGGCTGAACTGGGTGACGGACAGCAATATGGCATGCAGATCCAATATTCACCGGAAGGGGCGACCGGGCTGGAAACCGCCGGCGGTATCAGGCTGGCGCTGCCTTTACTGGGTGAAGCGCCGTTTTTGGTGGTCAACGGCGATGTGTTAACCGATTATCCGTTTGCCACGTTGTTTGATGCTTTAAAGCCCGGCAAAACCGCACATCTGGTGCTGGTGCCGAATCCGCCGCAACACCCACAGGGTGATTTTGCGCTGCAACAAGGCCTGGCGCAGGCGGATGGTGATAGCAAATTTACCTTCAGTGGTATTGCGCTGTACCGGCCGGAGTTTTTCCGCGAGGTGCCGCCCGGGGCGCAAAAACTGGCGCCATTTTTACGCGCTGCCATGGCGCGGCAGCTGGTCAGTGCAGAGCTGTATCAGGGCTATTGGGCGGATATCGGTACGCCACAACGGCTGGCCGACGCCGATTTATTCTTCCGCAGCAGGAGCTGACTATGTGGGGCAAGTTATTAGGCGGTTTGTTTGGCCTCGCCATGTTTAAAATTCCGGGCCTGATTGCCGGTGTTTTTATTGGTCATTGGTTTGATCGGGGCTTAAAGCAACAATTCGAACAGGCCGGTGGTTTTGCTGCCTTAAAACGCGATCAGTCAGACGCGCAGGGCCTGTTTATGTACAGCACTTTTGCCGTGATGGGGCATCTTGCCAAAGCCGATGGCGTCGTAACGCCGGCGCATATCGATAAAGCTGTGGCTTTTATGCAGCAGCTTGGCCTTGGTGCGACGCAGCAGCAGGAGGCGCAGCGGGCTTTTCGCGAAGGTAAAGCGGCTGATTTTCCGCTGCAGCAGCAACTGCAGACATTAAGGCAGGCGTTTCGCTGGCGGCCGGATTTATTGCAAATGTTCCTCGAAATCCAAATCTCTGTCGCTTATGTCGATGGCCGCTTAAGTGACATTGAACTGAATTTGTTGCAGCAAGTCGCCGGCGCTCTGGCGATTTCAAATACCCGGTTGCAGTATTTACTGGGGCGGTTTGAAGCCGAAGCGCGTTTTTCGCAGCGCCAGACCCAGCAAACTCCGGCGGCTGATGCGATTGCCGATGCTTACCAGCTGCTCGGAGTCGCAGAGAGCTGCAGCGACAGTGAGCTGAAAAAGGCTTATAAAAAGCAGATGTCACAGCATCACCCTGACAAACTGATGTCACAGGGCTTACCGAAAGAAATGCTGGAACTGGCGAATCAGAAAACCCAGCAAATTCAGGCTGCATACGAGCTGTTAAAGCAACACCGTGGCTGAACTGCGCTTAGCCTTTGTGGTAGAACATAAAATATACGGCGCCGAGCAGACAAATCCCGGCATAAACATAATTCAGCTTAAACGGCTCTTTCATGTAGAGCACGGCGAACGGGATAAACACAGCAAGCGTAATCACTTCCTGTAAGATTTTCAGCTGGGCCAGACTCAGCACCTGTGAGCCAATCCGGTTCGCCGGAACCATCAACATATATTCGAACAATGCGATGCCCCATGACACGAGAATTGCCACGACGAGTGCAGACGACTTCAGATGTTTCAGATGGCCGTACCAGGCAAAAGTCATAAAAATATTGCTGAGGACCAGCAAGCCAATCGTAGTCAAAACCGGCGACATAATTCCTCCTATCACCATAATCGGCGCCTAGTGTATCGCGCAGCTAACTGATTTGCATTTATCTATGACTCAACTAGAGTTTTCGGTACAGGTAAAACCTGTATCGATTGTCAGTAAAGCCCAGTAAAGGAACAGGACGATATGCGTCAGAATCTGCCAGTGACACAACAGGAAAGAACCTTCCCGTCTGAACAACGTTTAATTTCTGCCACCAACACTTCTGGCCATATTCAGTATTGCAACCAGGCATTTGTGGAAATAAGCGGTTACACCCGCGATGAGCTGATTAACCAACCCCATAACCTAGTGCGCCACCCGGATATGCCACCGGCTGTATTTAAGGGTATGTGGGAGTATCTGAAAGCAGGTAAATGCTGGATGGGAATTGTGAAAAATCGCTGTAAAAACGGCGATTTTTATTGGGTGAACGCTTATGTCACGCCGATTTTGCAGCACGGCAAAGTGGTAGGTTACGAGTCGGTACGGGTAAAACCGACAGCCGAACAGGTGCAACGGGCACAGCACGTGTATGCCACGCTGGCACAGGGCGGGAAGGTTAGCGCTTCGCTTGATTTAATGAAGCTTGCGCTGCCGCTGGCAGCCGTTGGCAGCGCCGTGGCGGTTGGGCTGGTGGCAGTCACCGCTGGTGCTGTTACAGCCGCTGTCGCGGCTGGCTGTGTGACCGGCGCTGTGGTGGGTTACTTGCAACACCGTACCCACAACGCGCAGCAGCAACTTTCGGCGCAGCTCAGTAATCCCTTTATGTGCCCGGTTGCAGCGCAGGTTTATACCGGCAAAACCGACTCCTGGGGCTTACTCGAACTGGCGATGATCACCGATACCGCACATTTGCGCACTGTATTGACCCGGTTGGAAGATGCGGCGCTGACCGCTTCGCGTGAATCGGCGCAGGCCCATCAGTTGTCGCGCAGTACCTTGTCGGTGATCTCATCCCAGCAGCAGGAAACCGAACAAACCGCCACGGCGATGAATCAAATGACGCACACTATCGCCGAGGTGTCGCAGAATGTGCAGCTGACATCCACTGAAGCTTCGAATGCCAATCAGCTCACGGCAAAAGGTCAGGAGGTTGCGGTGCAGACCCGCACCGCTATTGAAAATCTGGCGCAGACAGTTCGCGGCATTGCCAAATCGGTGACTGAACTGGCCACCCAAACCGCAAGTATTACGCAGGCGGCTGAAATCATTCAGCAAATCGCCGAGCAAACCAATCTGCTGGCGCTCAATGCCGCGATCGAAGCGGCGCGGGCTGGTGATCAGGGTCGTGGTTTTGCTGTTGTGGCGGACGAAGTCCGGCAACTGGCGCAGCGTACCCAACAATCGACTCAGCAAATCAAACAGATCATTTTTAATTTACAGGAAGGCGCGCGTCATGCGGTACTGGCGGCGGATGAAGGCATAGTGGCGACAGAGTCTGGCGTGGCCAAGGTGCAGGAAACCGAGCAAACTCTCAATGGCATTATGGATGCGGTGAATCTGATTGCCCGGATGGGACACCAGATTGCTGTGGCAGTGGAAGAGCAGGCGCATGTGTCAGAGGATATCAACCGGCAGGTTAATCGTATTGCGGATTTGGCCGGTGATGGTTACGAGCAAAGCGAACAGACGGCAGAAGTCAGCAGTGATTTGGAAAAAAATGCCGAAACCTTGTACCAGCTGGTCGAACGCTTTAAAAAGTAACCACTGGGGCTTAATAACCGATGTAACGCAGCCAACCAAGGATCTCCCTGGCCAGCCAGGGATGATCCTGCTCGACTGAACCTGGCAGCAAGCGCTGCCGGTAAATCTCTTTGATATGTTTACGCACCAGTTGCAGCCGCAAGCTGCCGCTGTTGCGGGCAAAGGTATTGTCTGATTGCGGCAGCAGGTCCAGCGTGGGGACTTTATGCTGACTCAGGGCTTCAGCGACCTGTTCATTCAGTGTCACGTCCTGCATGGCGGCACCAATCAATACCAGCGCCTGTGGCGCTGACAGCTCTTCATTCTTGTATAACTGATTCAGTAAAGCACCACTGTGGCCCAAGCCAATCACGACGATAGTGCCAGGTTTGGCTTCCGCTTCTGCCATGACTATTTTCAGCCTCGCCAGCAACTTTTGCTGGTAGCTCAGCAGATTTTCAGTGCTAGTCTCTGTTACAGCTGGTGGCACCATCATGGCCACGGTATTCCAGCCAAAATCAATCAGGTAATTACGCAGGTATTCGACAGCTCTTGGGCTGGCTGCATGTTGCGACCAGTCTGGCACCAGAATGGCTGTGCCTTTGACAAAAGGCGTCATTGCGGTGCGTTGTAAAGTTAAAAAGGATTGTTGGTCAGAATTCAGCGCATTAATTTGGCTGGCGGCAATTTGCCGTTGTAAATCGGCGCTGGTTTGTTGCTCATCCCATACCACGGATTCCGCGTGTGTATGCAGTGAGAACATCCAAAGACTGCTGAGAAAGATGAATTTACTGAGTGGTTGGAGCATCTGCAAAGTCCGTCAGATAGGCACATTAACAGCAGTATCGGCTTTTCCTGACGCAACTGAAGCGATTGCAGAAAAAACAAAGCCACCCGCAGGTGGCTTTGTCAATGAGACAACGAATTAACGTTGAACAGCTTCTTTGACAGAGGCAGTCACAGTCGCTTCGATACGACGGTTGATTGCGTGAGCAGCCTTTGAGCTACCAGCAGCTTTTGGTTTGGTGATACCGTAACCAACAGCTTTCACACGGTTACGCTCGATACCGTAGTTGTTCACCAGCACGTCAGCAACAGCGTCAGCGCGACGTTGTGACAGAGCCAGGTTATAAGCCGGAGTACCAACGTTTGACGCGTGACCACCGATTTCAACATCAGTGTTCGGGAAGCGTTTTAGGAAGGTCGCCAGTTTTTCGATATCAGCGTGGTATTGTTCTTTCACCACAGATGAATCGTTGTCGAACTGGGCATTCAGCGCGATGCTGACTGAGTTTTCAGTGAAGATTGAACAACCTACAGTGTCTACTTTGTCAGTGATTGGCGTGTTTGCGCACTGATCTTTATCATCAGTTACACCATCCTGATCTGCATCACCAACAGCCGGAGCCGGTGCTGGTTCTGGCGCTGGAGCTGGTTCAGCAGCTGGTGCAGCGCCGAAGTTATAGGTCAGACCCAGTTTCACACCGTGGTCGCCAAAGGCTTTGCTGATACCCTGATAGCGGTTGGCTTCAACGAAGAAGGCAACTTCATCAGTCACGAACATATTCACGCCCATACCGATGTTAGCAGCAGACGCTGAACGGCCCGTGGTGTAGTTCTTCACACCACCAACGAAGTACAGCGGCAGGCTGTCAACGTGGTAAACCAGGTCCATACCGACGCGGTTGCCTTTGATGTCAGCATCAGAGAATTCTGATTCCAGATCCTGGCGGACATATTCAGCACGGATGCCCCAGCTTTCGCTGATACGGTAACCGATGTTCAGGCCAGTGCCGTTGCCGTTGTTCTGACCTTTCCAGTCTAATGATTTAGTTTTGTCGTTGTCCGGTGCGTAGTGCTCCCAGAACACAGAACCGTAAACCCGATCTTGTAATTCAGCAGCGGTTGGGGCGGCTGATGCTACAGCAGTCATCAGGGGTAAAGCTGCCAGAACGGCAATTGCGCTAGTTTTCAGTTTCATCCATATCTCCTTAGGGGGTTTTCCAACGCGCTAATTTTATTTGATTTGTTTAGATTAAACAAATTTACTGTTGGTTTGCTGAACAAAACTGCTTTTTCGTTGTCAGCATCCGGCGCGTCAGCGGTGTCATGCTAACTGCAGAAGATGAATCTGCGGTTAACGTGAAACGGGTATTTTTCTAGAACGGTGCAGGCGATTCAAACTGTAACCACAGACCGGTTTCAGGGTGCCGCAAGCGTAACATCGCTGCATGCAGCTGTAATCGTTCAGTTTTTTCATCAGGTGCAGTGCCGTAAAATTTATCGCCACAAATTGGATGCCCCAGCCACTGCATATGCACCCGCAGCTGATGTGAGCGGCCGGTGACTGGGGTTAGTCGCACCCGTGTTGCGTTTTCTTCAATCGCCAGTGTTTCAAATAAAGTTTGTGCTGATTTGCCGCGCTGGAAGCAAACCATCTGCTTTGGCCGGTTGGGCCAGTCGCAAATTAATGGCAGGTCGACTGTGCCAGCCTTCGCTTTTAGCTGACCTTCCAGCCGGGCTATGTAATGTTTTTCGGTTTGCCGGCGCTCAAATTGCCAGTTGAGCCGGCGCTGTGCGTCTGGTGTCAGCGCCATCACCAGTAAACCTGAAGTCGCCATATCCAGCCGGTGCACAGTGCGGGCTGTCGGGAATACCCGTTGCACCCGCAGTTGCAGGCTGTCCTGATGCTCCGGCGCTTTGCCCGGCACTGATAATAAACCACTGGGTTTATTCAGCAGCACAATCGCCTCATCCTGATACAAAATATCCAGATAAGGCGACAGTGGGGGCCGGTATTCCAACAGCATCAGCGTGTCTTACTCGTGACTGACGACGATGACGCGTACGGCATCAAACCGCAGCCGTGCTTTACCAATATACTGGGCAAGCTGCTGCTGGCGCTCCTGCAGATGGGCAATTTCTTCCGGCCGCACTAATGGGTTCACCTTGGCCAAGGCCTGCAAACGTTCCAGCTGCGCCTGCAACTGTGTCTGCATCGACTGTAAGGCTTCTTGCTGTATGTGTTTCAGCTGAATATCGGCGTAAGCTTCTGCTTTGCCGAGCAGCGGGTGAATGGTGCTTTGTAAGGCTCCCACCAGTTTGCTGGCGGTCTGGCGGCCAACCGGCTTGAGCTGACGGTTGAAGTTGTCAAAAGGCACATTCGGCGCCAGATTCTTGCCGGATTTTTCCAGCAATAAACGAATTGGCGTTGGTGGCAGATAACGTCCCAGCTGTAATTCGGCCGGGGCAGTGGCCTCCACCAGATAAATACATTCGACAAAAAAGGTACCGGCCGGCAGCTGTTTATTGTGCAGCAGCGCAGCTGAGCTGTTGCCCATGGTTTCCTGTGTGACAATATCCAGCGTGCCCTGCACCATCGGGTGATCCCAGCTTAAGAACTGAATATCTTCCTGCGCCAGCGCGGTGGCGCGGTCGAAAGTGACAGTAATGCCATCTTCATCCAGCATCGGGTAATGCCCCTGCAGATGCTCGGACGGCGTCAGAATAATGCTGGTATCGCTGCGGTCGTCCTGCTGCACGCCGAGTAAATCCCAGGCTTTGATCATATACAGCGGCAGAATAGTCGAATCGTCCTGGGTATGGACTTGCTCGACCAGCTGCTGTGCCAAACCACGGCCACTGGAATTAAGTTCCAGTAGCTGGTCGCGGCCTTGTTCCAGCTGTTGTTTCAGCTGCTGATTCAGTGCAGTGGTGTCGCTGATGAGGCTGGTCACCGCCGCGCTGTCAGTAGCTGGCACTGCCAGCAAAGGCAATAAACGCGGCCGCATTTGCTGATACACAGCGCCGCCGGTCTGACAGGTCGCGTCAAACGCCTGTAAGCCCTGATGATACCAATCGAGCAACAGCTGCTGCGGCTGGTCAACAAAATACGGCAGATGGATCTGAATATCCTGAGTCTGGCCAATCCGGTCTAAGCGGCCGATACGCTGTTCCAGCAAATCCGGGTTCAGCGGTAAATCAAACAGTACCAGATGATGGGCAAACTGGAAGTTACGGCCTTCAGAGCCGATTTCAGAACAAATCAGCGCCTGCGCGCTTTGGTCGTCCTGAGCAAAATAAGCAGCGGCTTTGTCGCGGTCAAAAATCGACATGCCTTCGTGGAATACCGCGGCGCGGATGCCTTCTTTGACCCGCATCGCCTCTTCCAGTGCAATGGCGGTGTCGGCGTGGGCGCAAATCACCAGGAATTTTTTGTATTTGTGCTGTTTAATCAGCGCAATGACTGCTTCAACCCGCGGATCAAATTGCCACCAGCTGGTTTTGCCGCCTTCGAATTCCTGATAAATCCGCTCCGGGAACAACAGAGTTTTGGCTTTAAATTCATCGCTTTGGTTGGCCATAAAGCTCAGTTGCACTTTGATGGCATTCTGATACTGCTCCGGCAGTGGCAAACCGATAAAATGCGGCTGGCGCTTGGGGAAGCCGGCGATCGCGGAACGCGTGTTACGGAATAAAATCCGGCCCGTGCCGTGGTGGTCCAGTAACTTGCTGAGTAAAGTGTCAATGGCCTGATCGCGCCCGGCATCTCCTGCGCTGGTTAACAGTGCCAGCTCCTGATGGATATCAGATCCCTGTAGCAGCTGTTGCAATGCTTTGGCGGTTGGTGCCGATAACGGTACTTCCTGTTGCACGGCGCGCGCCAGTGTCGCGACGGTCTTGTACTGCTGTTCTTCGGCGACAAAAGCCGGGTAGTCATAAAAGCGGGGTCGAGCAGCCGCAGACGGGCGAAATGGCTCTGATGACCGAGCTGGTCGGGGGTTGCCGTTAATAAAATTACGCCCGGTGTATCCTGCGCCAGCGTTTCAATACGCTGATATTCAGTGCTGGCTTCGGTTTCGCTCCAGCTTAGGTGGTGCGCTTCGTCAACGACCAGTAAATCCCAGTGCGTTTCGGCGGCGGCTTCAAAAGCGGCTTTTTTCCGGGTCAGGAAATCCAGGCTCAGCAGCACCAGCTGTTCAGTTTCAAACGGATTACCACCATCCGCGGCAGCTTCAGTCAGCCGCTCGTCGTCGAATATGGCGAATTTCAGGTTAAAGCGCCGCAGCATTTCGACCAGCCACTGATGTTGCAGCGACTCCGGAACGACGATAAGCACGCGGCTGGCGAGACCGGACAATAACTGCTGATGGATAATCAGGCCGGCTTCGATGGTTTTACCCAGGCCCACTTCGTCAGACAACAAGACCCGTGGCGCATGGCGCTGTGACACTTCGTTGGCGATATGCAGCTGATGCGGAATCAGGCTTAAACGGCCGCCCACCAGGCCACGCAGCGGGTTACGTTGTTGCTGATGCACATGTTGCCAGCTGTGATACCGTAGCGTAAACCAGTCGAAGCGGTCGATTTGGCCGGTGAAGAGCCGGTCTTGTGGTGAGCTGAAACTGATGAAATGGTCGAGAAAGGTTTCGCGCAGACTGACGGCTTCGCCGTTGTCGGTGCGCTCGCCGTGGTAGACCAGTGTCTGGTTGACTTCTTCGACACGCTCGACCAGCAGACTGAATTCCTGCGCGCTTTTAACGGTGTCACCCGGATTAAACTGCACGCGGGTCAAAGGCGCTTCATTCATGGCGTAGAGCCGGGTTTCGCCACTGGCCGGAAACAGGATAGTGACCATCCTGCCGTCGATCCCGACTACTGTACCTAAACCTAAATCCGATTCCGCGTCGCTGATCCAGCGCTGTCCAAGGGCAAATTTCATCATTATCCGGGTCACTTCTGAAAAGGGGCGCTATGGTACTGAAATTCCCGCCAAACTGCATCCGCCGCGGCGGGAATTTTTCAGGCCTGTTTCGGTCATAAATGAAAAGCTTGAGATCGTCACAAGATTGTCATCCACCACACAGATTCTTGCTCTAAATTAAACTAGAACCCGCCGGGTTTTATTTTCCGCTGCTAAGGAGCTGCATATGGCGCGAAGAAGAAGTAAAGACATAAAAATCTACGTCCTCGATACCAACATCCTACTGCACGAACCCTTCGCTTTTTTAAACTTTCAGGAACACGACGTCGTCATTCCGATGACAGTGCTAGAAGAATTAGACCATATTAAAGACAAACACAAAGATGTCAGCCGCGAAGCCCGCGTTGCGATCCGTGCGCTGGAGGACGTGTTAAAAGACGCCTCGCCAGAGCAAATGTTACAAGGGGTACAACTGCCGCAACACGGCGAGCGTAAAGCCAGTGGCCATTTGTTTATCGTCAACGACCATCATATCAGCGACCAGATCCCTGGTTTACCCGGCGGTGAAAACGACCATCTGATCATCAATACCGCGCTGTTTTTGCAGCGGGAAAAAGCCCCGGTCAAAGTCATCTTAGTTACTAAAGACATCAATATGCGCCTGAAAGCCAAAGGCGCTGGTTTAAAACTGGTGGAAGATTACCGCACCGACCAGCTGATCGATGATGTGCGGTTTTTATACAAAGGTTATTTTAAATTTACCGGCGATTTTTGGAGTCAGGTCAAAGATTGCCGCAGTGAAAACGAAGGCCGCGAAACTTATCATTATTTGCCACGCAATTTGTTACCCAATGCCTATATCAACGAATATCTGGTTGATGAACATGAAACATTTGCCGGCCGCGTGGTCGCTATTATGGACCAGCAGATTAAAGTGCTGGATTTGGGTTTTGAGCGGCTGATGCACCGCCATGCTTGGGGCATCCACCCGAAAAATGTCTATCAGGCGATGGCGCTGAATGCATTGTTGGACCCGGATATGGATCTGGTGATCCTGACGGGACCAGCCGGCTGTGGCAAAACCTTGTTAGCCTTAGCTGCAGCACTGGAACTGGTGATTGAACGCGGCATGTACGACAAAGTAATTGTGACGCGCAATACGCCGGAAATCGCTGAATCTATAGGCTTTTTGCCAGGCACTGAAGAAGAGAAAATGGCGCCCTGGCTTGCCGCCATCACCGACTCGCTGGAAGTGCTGCACAAAACCGACGAACACCCGCATGCCAGCGTTAACTACATCATGGATAAGGCCAATATTCAGTTTAAGTCGGTGAATTTTATGCGCGGCCGCAGTATTCAGAACGCGATTGTGCTTTTGGATGAATGTCAGAATTTAAGCGCGGCGCAGCTAAAAACCATTATCACCCGCTGTGGCGAGGGTACTAAGTTAATTTGCTCCGGTAACCTGTCGCAAATCGACAGTAATTATCTGACCGCTGTGACGTCTGGTTTGACCTACATCGTTGAACGCTTTAAGAACTTTGAGGGCAGTACCACTATTAACCTCAATGGCGTGGTGCGCAGCCGGCTGGCGTCCTTTGCCGAGGCGAATCTCTAGGGGCTGTTGACGTTTGGTGGTTGATTTTTGTTCGTTTCGGCCACCGCGTGGTGGTGGCGTTTTGGGCGCGAAACGAGGCGCGTGGCATAGTGATTCTATGTGAGCAACGAGTGA
>SSFI01000125.1 GCA_008015325.1 Rheinheimera sp. | reverse complement strand
TTTCGGCAGGGGTATTTAATTGCATCTCAAATCCTCGGGTCCAGGGTTTAGTCGTGCCGATCGGGCAAGACTCAGAGAAAACCGCTTTGTTGTAATAAGTTCATGGTGACTGCAGATGCAGGTGCTGCCTGCTGCCGGCCTTGTAATAAGCGTTCGAGATATCGGGCCAGCAAATCCACTTCAAGATGAACTTTGCTGCCAGTTTTAAGCTGCTGAATTGTGGTTTCGCGGGCGGTATGCGGCACTATCGTCAGGCGAAAACCATCGCTGGTTAATTCATTGACCGTCAGGCTGACTCCATCGATAGTCACTGAACCTTTTTCGGCGATATAACGGCTGAGCTCGGCCGGAGACTGCAGATAGATTTGCCAGCTCTGACCGGTTTTTTCCACTTTGCTTACCAACGCTATCCCATCAACATGGCCACTGACCAGATGGCCGCCCAACCGCGTGGTTGGCAGCAGTGCTTTTTCCAGATTAATCCGCTGACCGGTCTGATAACTGCCAAACAGCGTGCGGCTTAAAGTTTCGCCCGACACGTCAGCGCTGAAACTGTTCGCACCGAGCGCAGTGACTGTCAGGCATACGCCGTTGCTGGCGATACTGTCACCTAATTTAACGTCAGAAAAATCCAGCGTGTCACTGTGGATAGTGAGCCGGGCATCCTGGCCGCTGCGCTGAATCGCGCTGATTTGGCCGGTAGCTTCAATAATGCCGGTAAACATAATGCTTCCTCAGCGCTTTGATTGTGTTTTTATGTTGAATGAGGC
Organism: Rheinheimera sp.; assembly: GCA_008015325.1. GTDB lineage: Bacteria > Pseudomonadota > Gammaproteobacteria > Enterobacterales > Alteromonadaceae > Pararheinheimera. Next base: position 4,433 of record SSFI01000125.1, on the reverse strand, counting down.
GATCAGCCGCAGGTCCTCGCCTATCTGGCGTACATCCTGCCATTGCCAGCGCGGTGCTTTTGACAGCTGACTGAGGCCACCGGCCTGTAACATCGGCTTTGCGTCTGCGCCCAATAACAATGGCGCCTGATACAGCACCAGTTCGTTGATAAGCTGTTGCTGCCAGAACGATGTTGCTAATGTGCTACCCGCTTCGACCCACAAAGTATTGATCGGATAATCGGTTAAGGCATGTAATAAAGCACTGAGATCAAACTGCCCTACGGCATCAAGCCCGAGCCGCAACCGGCTGACTTTGGCTACAGCGGTCGGCGCCAGTTCAGGCCATTCGTCGGCAGGCCCGGCGTGACAAAGCAGAATATCACCGCCCTGCTGAAACAACGGTTCAAAGCCAGTCAGACGACAACGCCGATCCAGAATCACCCGCAGTGGCTGGCGTAACTGGCCATGTTCCATCGGCGTGACGGCTGACGAGCGCACGTTTAACAGCGCTTTGTCTATTTTGACGGTTTCGGCGGTTGATAAGATGGCGCAGCTTTGCGCCCGCCAGAGTTGTACATCTTCACGAGCTGGCGCTCCGGTCAGCCATTGGCTTTCCCCGTTGGCCAGCGCCACTTTGCCGTCCGTGCTGCAGGCCAGTTTCAGTTGTACATATGGTAGCTTTGTCCGCATTTTGTGCAAAAAACCCGGATTCAGTGCTTCCGCTTGCGTGTCCAACAAGCCAACATCCACCTGAATGCCGGCAGCTCTGAGCCGCTCGACACCCGTGCCTGCAACTTTGGGATTCGGGTCTGGCATGGCCACTACCACCCGCTTTAATCCGGCGTTAATTAACGCATCGGCGCAAGGCGGTGTGCGGCCAAAATGACTGCATGGCTCGAGTGTCACATACGCCGTCGCCCCCGCCGCAGAGTTGCCAGCCTGACGCAGCGCAAAAACCTCGGCATGTGGCCCCCCCGCCTGACGGTGATAACCTTCCCCAACTACCTCATCGTCTTTCACAATGACACAGCCAACGTTAGGATTGGGTGGCGTGGTGAAGCGCCCCAAACTTGCCAGTTCCAATGCACGCTGCATAAATTGATGATCGGACAACGAAAATACGCTGGAGTCCGTCATTTCGGGTCATCTCCAAGCCGGGCTATTTCTTCACCGAACTCACGAATATCTTTAAAAGACCGGTACACAGAGGCAAAACGGACGTAGGCGACTTTATCCAGCAGCAGCAATTGTTCCATGATTAAGTGGCCAATCATTTCACTTTGTACTTCACGCTCACCGGTCGCCCGCAACTGAGATTCGACTTTACTGATCAGCGATTCAATATCTTCAGTCGGAACCGGTCGTTTTTCCAGCGAACGCTGCAAACCACTGCGCAGTTTGTCTTGATTGTAGGGTTCACGCGAGCCATCGCGTTTGATGATCCGGGGCATCACCAGTTCAGCGGCTTCAAAGGTGGTAAAACGTTCATGGCAGGCGGTACATTCCCGCCGCCGTCTGACCTGATAACCATCAGCAACCAGACGGGAGTCGATGACTTTAGTATCGTCCGCCCGGCAAAAAGGACAAAACACAGGCCTTCTCCTGAAAAAACAATGGCCGCGAAAGGCGGCCATCATATCACTTCAGCCCGACGGCTGTCAGGCTGTGGCGCCTAAACTTATGCGTAAACCGGGAAACCCGCACACAAGCTGGAAACCTGGGCCCGTACTTTTTCAATCACCGCAGCATCACCACGGCTATCCAGTACGTCACAAATCAGGTTCGCTACCGTCCGCGCTTCAGTTTCTTTAAAACCGCGACGCGTAATAGCAGGGGTACCAATACGAAGGCCAGAAGTCACAAATGGTGAACGTGGGTCGTTTGGCACTGAGTTTTTGTTCACAGTGATATGCGCCTGCCCTAACCAGGCATCCGCTTCTTTACCAGTGATGTCTTTGTCAATCAGGTCCATCAGGAACAAGTGGTTTTGCGTACCACCAGAGACGATTTTGTAGCCACGCGCTTTCATTGCATCACACATAGCAACAGCGTTTTTCAGCACTTGCTGCTGATAAGTTTTGAACTCTGGCTGTAACGCTTCTAAGAAAGCCACGGCTTTGGCTGCGATCACGTGCATCAGAGGACCACCCTGACCGCCCGGGAATACTGCAGAATTCAGTTTCTTCTCGATTTCTTCGTTTTTGCGCGCCAAAATCAGACCGCCACGTGGACCGGCCAGCGTTTTGTGAGTAGTCGTGGTGACAACATCAGCAATTGGCACCGGATTCGGATACAAACCAGCCGCCACTAAACCGGCTACGTGTGCCATGTCGACCATCAGGTAAGCACCCACTTTGTCTGCGATATCACGGAAACGTTGCCAATCCACGATGCCTGAATAAGCCGAGAAACCGGCAATGATCAGTTTTGGTTTGTGTTCAAGTGCTAAAGCCTCAGCCTGATCATAATCAATCACACCAGTTTCAGGGTGCAGGCCGTACTGTACAGCTTTGTAAAGCTTACCCGATGAACTAACTGTTGCACCGTGAGTCAGGTGCCCACCGTGTGCCAGACTCATACCGAGAATGGTATCACCAGCGTTCAACAGCGCCAGAAACACTGCAGAATTTGCCTGAGAACCAGAATGTGGCTGAACGTTTGCGTAATCAGCGCCAAACAGTTCTTTGGCGCGGGCAATAGCTAAATCTTCAGCAATATCAACGAATTCACAACCACCGTAGTAGCGTTTATGCGGGTAACCCTCGGCGTACTTGTTGGTCAGCTGTGAACCTTGTGCTTGCAGGACGCGGGGGCTGCAGTAGTTCTCAGAAGCGATCAGCTCAATGTGATCTTCCTGACGCTGAGTTTCATCAACAATAGCTTGCCATAATTGTGGATCAAAATCGGCAATCGACATTTCACGCTTTAACATGGTTTCTCCTGCTTTGGCACAGTCGCAAATTAAGATACAAAAACTGCGCGATATGATACACCGGTTGAGACCAGTCTGCACTGCAAAATTAGACGTCTGAACATCTATAAATATTCATTGATTGGCACATCAGAGCAGTCAAAAGGCTGTAATGCGGCATTTTACAGCCAGTTTTGTGCAGTAACTTGGCGGCTGCACTTTACAGTTGGTTTTTTCCGGCTATTATAACTGTATAAACATACAGTATCATTGAGTTATGCGCAAAATTATTCATATCGACATGGATTGTTTCTTCGCTGCTGTAGAAATGCGGGACAATCCCGCATGGCAACATGTCCCGTTGGCCATTGGTGGCAGCAGAACAGAACGTGGCGTTATCAGCACCTGCAATTATCCAGCCCGCGCCTTTGGTGTGCGTTCAGCCATGCCTACCGGACAGGCTTTTAAACTCTGCCCCAAGTTGGTCCTGGTCCCCGGCAATATGGAAAAATACAAAGCAGTGAGCACCTGCATTCAGGCTATTTTTCATCGCTACACCGACAAAGTTGAGCCGTTGTCACTGGATGAAGCTTACCTCGATGTGTCTGATTGCGACATGTTTCAGGGCAGCGCCACCCGTATCGCTGAACATATTCGCCAGATTATTTATCAGGAAACCGGACTGACAGCCTCTGCGGGCGTTGCGCCGAATAAATTTCTGGCGAAAATTGCCAGTGACGAGAATAAACCCGATGGGCTTTTTGTGATCCCGCCCGAACAGGTCAGTGGCTTTGTTGCTCATCTGCCACTACGCAAAATACCCGGTGTCGGACAAAAAACTGCAGAAAAACTGGCAAAATTTGGTTTGCATCGCTGCAGCGACGTGCAAAATGCCGATCTGACTTTGTTAGTCAGAGAGTTTGGCAGTTTTGCCGAAGCGCTGTTAGAGCGCAGCAAGGGAATTGACCATCGCGCCGTTCACTCAGAACGCGAACGAAAGTCAGTCACTGTAGAACAAACTTTCAGTCAGGATTTAAACCAACCGGAACAAGGCCTGCAACCTCTGGCTGATATGTATCAAAAATTGCTGCGACGAATAGAGCGCTGTGGCGCGCAAGAACATATCCACAAAGTCGGTATTAAATTGAAATTTCAGGATTTTCATCAAACCACCATCGAGCGGCAACATCCTGAACCGTGCTTTCAGTTGTTACAGCAGCTACTGACACAAGCTTGGCAACGAGGTCAGGGCAAAGCAGTGAGACTGGTTGGTATCCATGTCGGATTAAAAAGTCAGGCAGAGCAAGCTCAATTGGATCTGGATTGGCAATAGCCTTATATAAATTGCAATCCATAGTTGTGTCTTCGCGGCCAGAAACGCTGATTTAACTGTCGTTTCAGAAAAGACAAACAACATTGAAACGACTATCACTGATGAAATTGCCAAAAAACTCCAGGACAGTGCTGATCAGACAAAAAAGCGTGGCAAATCTCAGGAGCCAGATTCAGGATTTAGGATTTAGGATTTAGGATTTAGGAT
>SSFI01000038.1 GCA_008015325.1 Rheinheimera sp. | reverse complement strand
GGGCTGGACGGTCCGGCGAAAGGGGTTCAGTTCAGGCTGACTCTGGCTCCAGGCTGCGGGACATTCCGCAAAAAATCAGGCTGCAAAAAAGCTGAAAAGAATATATGGCCGGCCGGCATTTTTTCAATTGGCCGCAGTGGTACAGCATATGGTGCTGGTGAAGACGAAGTTGTAAAGGCTGGCGCTGATGTCTGTGACACAACCTCCGGCGTGCCGGAGGTTGTTTTGTCAGTGCGGGAATGGACCCGGATCAGGTCAAATCCAGCGCGAGGATTTTTGAGCGGCGCTGATAGTTGTACAGCTGCTGTTTTTTCGCCGGCAGGTCGGCCACGTCTTTCAGTTCAAAGCCGTGTTCTAGGAACCAGTGGATGCTGCGGGTGGTCAGCGCAAACAGCGTGTAATACTTGCGCTGGCGCGCCAGACCAATAATGTGTTTCAGCAACAGGCTGCCACGGTCGGCATCCCGGTAGTTCGGGTGCACCGCCAGACAGGCAAATTCACCGACATTTTCTTCCGGGAACGGATAGAGCGCGGCGCAGCCGATGATCAGACCATCGCGTTCAATCACGACAAACTGATCGATTTCCATCTCCAGCTGCTCACGGGAGCGGCGCACCAGCAGGCCTTGTTGTTCCAGTGGCCGGATCAAGTCCAGAATACCGCCGATATCATTAATATTGGCGAGGCGCAGCCGTTCGGCCGCTTCGGTGACAATTTGCGTGCCGATACCGTCGCGCGAGAACAGCTCCTGCAGCAAAGCGCCGTTCATGGTGCTGCTGACCAGATGGCAGCGCGACACGCCCGCGCGGCTGGCGGTGATAGCGGCATGCAGGAAAGCTAAAGTTGAAGTGCAGGCACGTTGGCTTTGTTCCAGCTGCTGCAGCATAGATTCGGCGAAATTCGGCATCAGTTCGGCAATAATCTCGCCATCTTCGTCGATGATGCCGCCATCGTCGCTAAAACCAATCATTTTGTCGGCTTTGAGTTTAATCGCCACTTGCGTAGCGATTTCTTCAGCGGTCAGGTTAAAACTTTCGCCGGTGACCGAGGCGGCAATAGGGCCCATCAGCACAATACAGTTCTGGTCGAGCTGGCGGCGGATACCGGCCACATCGATACGGCGCACTTTGCCGCTGTGAAAATAATCCACGCCTTCATCAACACCGAGTGGCTGCGCGATGACAAAGTTGCCGCTGACCACGTTGATTTGCGCATTATGCATCGGCGTGTTGGACAAACTCATCGACAACCGGGCGGTGATATCGAGTTGTAATGCGCCGGCGACTTGTTTAATCAGCTGGAAGGAATCGTCGTCAGTGACGCGGATGCGGTTGTGATACTGCGCGGTTAAACCAGCCTGCGTCAGAGCATTGTTAATCTGCGGACGGGCGCCATACACCAGCACAATCTTGATGCCCAGCGTATTCAGCAGAGCGATGTCATTGATAATACTGCGAAAACCAGGTTGCGTAATAGCTTCACCGCCCAGCATCACTACAAAGGTTTTGCCGCGGTGTGCATTGACATAAGGGGCCGACTGGCGGAATCCATCAACAAGTTCAGTAGTACGCACGCTCTGTTTGTGTCCTTCTGTAAAAGTGGCTCATGGCCGCTGCGCCAATCGTTATGCAGTCATAAGCAGTTTGCATGACTGCAGGATGACAGGTAGCAGTATAACCGCCAGGCTGCAGTTTGCCGGGCGCAAGCGGCAGGTGCTGGACGGGACCGGGAATTGGCGCGTACTTTAATGGAAAAGTGGATAAATATCCAACAGATATTTGTTGGTGAATTTTTGCCTGCGAGTGATTTGATCGCGGTGTTTTCGGGTTTTTTATTGCTAATCAGTAGATTAGGGGAACGGCTTGAATGTGAAATAATATCCAGAAATAAAGCATATTAATCCAGTTTAAGCCGTGACCGGTTATCAGTCGAGGATGATATGCGGCAAAAACCGCGAACTGTCTTTGGTGATGAGCGTGTTGTCTTCGCGAATGCCCATGCCGGCGGCACTGTCACCGACCAGCCAGGAACCGATCAGCGTGTAGCTGTCGCCGAATTTTGGCAAGGCGTGAAAGGCCTGACGGATATAACCACTATCGTGGTAAGGGCCATCGACTTTCAGCCGCTGACCGCTGTGGTCCACCAGTTCAATATTGGCGCCTTCCCGCGAATACAAAGGTTTACGCACCCAGCCACTACTCAGTGCACTCTGCGGCTCGCTGTCAAAAAACGCCGGCAACAGATTGGGGTGATTCGGGTATTTTTGCCATAACAGCGGCAGTACGCCTTTGTTCGACAACAACATTTTCCAGGCCGGTTCCAGATAAGCTGTTTTACTGCTTTTAAGGTGCACGCCGAAATCTTCCCGTAGCATAAATTCCCACGGATACAGCTTAAACAGCGACTGCAGCGGGTAGTTGTCGGTATCGACCAGCTGGCCGTTGATTTCGCCGATTTGATCGAGACCAACAAAGCGCGCGTCAATGCCTGCCTGCACAGCGATATCCATCAGATAATGCACTGTGCCTTTATCTTCGATATTGTCCGCTACACAGCTGAAATATACCGGTTGCAGCAGGTTTAGCGTGGCAAAACGGTGCTCCAGCTGGTCTTGCAGTGAATTGAACTGGTCGGCACCTTGTGGCAGTTTGCCGCGCATCAGTTGGTCTTCCAGCCAGACCCACTGGAAAAAGCCGGTTTCGTACAAAGAAGTGGGCGTGTCGTAATTCAGTTCCAGCAGTTTGGCCGGCCCTTTGCCGTCATAGGCGAGATCCAGCCGGCCATACAAATGTGGCTGTTGGGTGCGCCAGCTGTCGGCGAGCCAATCCCAATAAAACTCAGGCACATCGAGCTGCTGTAACAGCTGTTCGCTGGCCAGAATTTCTGGCACCAGCGACAGCGCCATCTGGTGCAGTTCTTCGGTTGGCTCTTCAATATCCTGCTCGATTTGTTGCAGGCTGAACTGATAATAAGCCGACTCGTCCCAATAGGGTTCGCCATCAAAAGTATGAAAATTAAAACCAACCGATTCGGCATAACTGCGCCAGCCGGCCCGTTCGGCGATGCGGACTTTTTTCATCGCAATAATCCTATCCGCCGAATGAACTGCTTTGCTGGTCGCTGCGCCGCTGCGCCTGAGCGCCAAAACCACCGCGATTGACCATTTTGCCCGGTGCCACCTGCATCCGGGATGGCATCACACTGACCGGCCCGGTCTGACGGGCAACCGGCTGATTGTTGGCGGTGCGGAAAGTAGACAGGTCATCTTTGGATTTATACAGTGGCTGGGTTGGCACCTGTTGCTTGGCTGAACTGCTTTTGTTCAGCATCTGACCGGCGAGAAACCCCATCATCATCGGCATAAAAAAGCCGCCGGAGCTGGCTTGTTGTTGCTGGGACTGCGGGCAGTTACCGACGCCAAAGTCTGATTCACATTCGGCCTGCGTCTGATATTTCGGTGCCACCTGCTGATGCAGCGCTTCCGCTTTGGCAAATTCGGCTTTGCAGCTTTCCGGCGGATTGTAAAAAGCGGCACATTCATCGGCGTCTTTATACACCGCGCTGGGTACAGGCTCTTCACTGCTGCAACTGGCGAGGAAAAAGCCGGTCGCCGGCACCATCAGGATCAGCGCGGCTTTGCGGCTGCGTTTAGTCATTTTGCTCATGATGCCTCCGTCAGAATGTCATGCTGGCAGCGTTGATCAGGCCCACAGCGATAGAAGCGCCTGCCGCGAGAATGCCCGAGGCAATTTCACCTTCACTGATACGCTGCGGTAACTGGCGGACGGTGACACGCACAGCGACAAAGGTCAGGATTTGGATCAACAGGGCAAAAGCCCCCCAAATCGCACAATCTGCCAGTGAAATCGAATGTTCGATGGCGCTGGCCAGTGGCAGCGCAAAGCCAATCAGCGCACCAACAAATGCGATGGCGGCGGCCGGGTTATTTGCACGGATCAAGGCGAATTCGTCATGCGGCGTGACCCAGCTATAAAAGCGGCAAAACAGCAGGATTAATAAAATGGCTAAAACGAAAAAGCTCAGAAAGGCCGGTAAACCGGCAATAGAGGCAAGAATAGAGTCTGTCATGGGGAAGTCCTTGTCGACGAAAGCCAGAGGGTTTTCCCTATCATCCTGAAATTTCTTCACAAACGCAATGATTGCCGCGGCCGGCGTCTGGCCGCGTAAGCTGATTGGTGCGGTCCGGCATCGCCATCCTGTCAGCCCCTGCATTCATAGCAGCTAATGCTCTGTCCGTCGCAGATCGGCGTTGCTGTGGCTGTCGGGTGCTGGACATTCAATTCCTCCTCACTACACTCGGAACAAATTTCATTGTTGTTCCGGGGAACTCTTATGTCGCAAAAAACTGTGATTGCGCTGGCCGTGGCGGCTGCGCTGACTTTTCATCTGACGGGCTGTGGCAAAGCGCCGGAAACTGTGGCCCCGCAAGCTCAGGTTGAAGCTGTGCAGCTGAAATCCGGTATTGAACTGGGCAATCTGGATACGCAGGTTAAACCGCAGCAGGACTTCTTCCGCTACGTCAACGGCAACTGGCTGGCCAAAACCGAGATCCCGGCGGATAAATCCCGCTGGGGCAGCTTTGACGAATTGCGCTATAACGCCGAGAAACATGTGCTGGAGTTGATTCAGCAACAAGCGGCAAAACCGGCCGAAGCCGGTACTGATGCGCAGAAAATCGGTGATTTGTACCGTGCTTTTATGGACACCGCGACTATTGATCAGCTGGGACTGCAGCCGCTCGCCGCAGACATCGCCGCTATTGATGGCCTGAAAAACGCTGATGAACTGGCCATGTTCTGGGGCAAACTGCAAGCGCAACGTTACGGCACGCCGGTGACTTTGTTCGTCGGCCAGGACCAGAAAAATTCCACCCAATATATCAGCCTGGTCAATCAGTCCGGTCTTGGCATGCCAGACCGGGATAACTATTTAAAAACTGACGAAAAAGCCGAAAAAATCAAACAGCAATATCGCTGGATGATTGCCAAATTCTGGGAATTAGCCGGCTGGCCGGATGGTTCTGCCGCCGCGGACCGGATTTATGCGATTGAGCAACAGCTGGCGACTATTCAGTGGAGCCG
>SSFI01000019.1 GCA_008015325.1 Rheinheimera sp. | reverse complement strand
GTTCTTCGCCGATCCGTTCAATCTCTCCTTCCTGAAGAACTCGCAGCAGCTTGGCCTGAAGGTCGAGCGGGATCTCGCCGATCTCATCGAGAAACAACGTGCCGCCGTCGGCCATACTGAGCAGGCCCTGCCGGTCTTTGTCAGCGCCGGTAAAAGCGCCGCGCACATACCCAAACAGCTCACTTTCCAGCAATTCGGCAGGGATAGCACCGCAATGTACCGACACAAAAGGCCCGGCGGCGCGCAAACTGAGCTGATGCAACGCTCTGGACACCACTTCTTTGCCGGTACCAGACGGCCCGGTCACCAGCACCCGCACGTCAGTCGGCGCGATGCGTTCAATTAACGTGCGGATATTGCGCAGAGCCGGCGACACCCCGACCAGCTGTTGCAAGCCCTGCTGCGCCACAGCACCGCGTTTAAAGCTGTTCAGTTCCTGCTCCAGCAGATGTTTACTGACCGCCCTTTTCACCACGACGGCGAGTAAATCCGGGTCTATCGGTTTGGCGAGGAAATCCCAGGCACCAAGGCTGATTGCCTGCAGCGCCAGGTCCCGTTCGGCGTGACCGGTCAAAATGATCACCGGCTGACCGGCAAGCTCGGGCAGCGCCTGTAAGGTGGCCTGCGGGTCAAAGGCCGGCGGTAATGATAAATCGAGCAGAATTAAATCGACCTGTTGCTGCGCAAGGATAGCTTTGGCCTGCGCCAGATCGGCCGCCAGCAGCACCTGATGGCCCTGTTGCTGTAAAAAACGTTCGGCCAGCAGGCGAAACGCCGGTTCATCGTCAACCAGCAAGATGCGGGCAGTACGGAAATTATCTAACGAAAAAGCAGCGCTCATCAGCGTATCTCTCCGGAAATCGCAGGCAAATGTAATACGAAGCAGACCGGCCAGACCGGGTCGCTCTGATGCTGAATGCGGCCCTGATGGGCCTCGAGAATACGGGCAACAATGGCAAGGCCAAGGCCACTGCCGCCGGCCCTTTTACTGACAAAAGGCCGGAACAGCTGGCCATCCAGCAGCGATGCATCGAGCGCCGGACCATTGTTCAGCACACGGATTTGCACCTCTTCGCCCACAGGGCTGGCTTCAACCCGCAGACAAGCGCCGGGCTGATTACGTAAAAACGCAAAGGCGTTGTCAAACAGGTTCTGCAACACTTGCTGGATGCGGTATGGATCAGCCTGCAACTGCAAACCGGCCGGCATCTCCAGCTCAGTCCGGACACCATCCGGCGCCTGCTGTAACAACGACTGCACCAGCGGCTGCAGCTCGAACAACACCGGTTGCAGCTGCATCCGGCCGGCATACACCAGCATGTCGGCGATCAGCCAGTCGGCCCGTTTGAGCTGGGTCTGAATATGACCACGCAGTTCGGCGTCCACGGCCGCCGAGGCCATCGAAATAATATTCAGCGGGTTACGCAGTTCATGCGCCATCGCTGCGGCCAAAGCGCCCAGTTCGACCAGATGTTGCTGCGCCAGCTGCTGCTTTTCGGCTTCGGCCAGCGCTAAAGCCGACTGCAGACGGGCGCAGCTGCTGACCAGCAGGGAGCCAAACACTTCGGCGGTCAGTTTTAAAGTCGGTGTCAGGCCTTGCTCGCCATCAATTGAAAATTGCCAGCTATTGCCTGTTGCTTCGTGATTTTTCACTGCAATAACTCGCAATTTCAACGAAGATGGCTCAGTGCTTTGCGCCAGCAGTTCAGCACCCTGCAGCAGCTCAATCTGTACCGGTTGTTTTAACGGCTGGCGAATGAGCAAAGCCGCCTGATCCGCCAGCTGCTGCCAGTCCGCAGCTAAGGCCAGCTGTTGTTGCCAGCGGCTGACCATGGCTTCACTGAGCTGGACGCCAGGGAAAATCAAGCGCTCCGCCAGGCGGCTTGCCGGCCGATACGCGGCGGCGGCGAATAGCAGCAACAAACTGGAATACAGCCACAGCTGCCAGCCCGGTACTGCGGCTAGAGCCGGCATGCCAAACTGGCCGAACAACGAACTGATCAGCGCCATCAGCAACAACAGCAGCAAGCCCATCACCAGATACACCAGCGCGCGGCTGGCAAAAGCATTGACCGCCAGCAGCTGATAACGCACCACGCTGTACACCAGTAGCACCAGATACAGCGGCAACACCAGCATCGGCCAGGGATACCAGTTGAGGCCAAGCGACGGAAATACAAAGCTGGTCGCCAGTAACAAACCGATACCGGCGGTCATCGAAATCGCCACCACTGAATGACGTTTGTTACCCTGATAAGCATGGCGGCCGCGCCACAGCACCCAGTGCGCCAGCATGCCAAGCAGCACGGTATAGCCCAGATTAAACCAGCCAAAACCATCAAACAGGAAAAACACCGGCATGCCATACAAGGCCTGCACCCGCGCCGACGGCTGTGACCAGCTCAGCAGCACCACCAGCACAGATCCCAGCAACACCCAGGCCTGGTACTGGCGTAACCACTCAATCCAGCGCAGCTGCTGCTGTTGCGGCTGTGTTGTGACATACCGCAAGGCAAATTGCAGAAAAAACGCCGGCATCAGCGGATTGGCCAAAATCAGCACTTTGCCGGGCAGTAACAACTCATGTTGCAGTGCCAGATGGCCACCACACCAGGCCGCCATCATGGCGCAAAATCCGGCCAGCGGTTTTAACACCGGCTGAAAACGCGCATGCCACCAGAGCCAAAGCCCGGTCCACAAAGCACTGAGGCTGGTCAGTCCCAACATGGTTTCAAATAGCAGCGCTAAATCCATCAGGTTCCCTGTTTTTCTGCCATAAAGTGTCAACGATGTTGACGATTCATTGTGTGCATAGCGTAAACCAGCTTGTCAGCCCACTCAAGCAGCCTGAATTTTATTGATACAGATCAATGTTTTGCTTAATCACTCCCGCATGGCCCAACAATCGCATCGGACTGGCATCGTTGTTGATTTTCAGGTCGTTAGGGAGTTCATGCATGTTGTGGTCAGTCTTTCTCACTGAATTAGCTTTTCTGTTGGGTATTGTCGCCGTACTGGCGCCGTTATGGTTCTGGGCCGAACGCGGCCGGGGAGCGGTATGATGGAACTGGATTCCGCACTTTTATCCCGGCTGCAGTTTGCTTTTACCGTCAGCTTTCACATTATTTTCCCTTCTATCACTATTGGCCTCGCGACGCTTATCGCTATCTGGGAAGGCCTGTGGCTGAAAACCCGCAACCCGCTGTACCTGCAACTGGCCAAATTCTGGATCAAACCCTTTGCCATTACTTTTGGCATGGGTGTGGTGTCAGGCATTGTCTTGTCATACGAATTTGGTACTAATTTCTCGAAGTTTTCCGAACTGACCGGCGCCGTCATTGGGCCTTTGATGGCCTACGAAGTGCTGACGGCATTTTTCCTCGAAGCCGGTTTTTTGGGTGTGATGCTGTTCGGCTGGCAACGCGTCAGTGCGCGGCTGCATTTCTTCGCAACTTGTACCGTGGCGGTCGGCACCTGGATCTCAGCGTTCTGGATCATCGCCGCCAACAGCTGGATGCAAACACCGGCCGGCCACGCCATCGTCGACGGCAAATTTGTCGTCGAAAGCTGGCTGGAAGTGATCTTTAACCCGTCGATGCCATACCGGCTGGTGCATATGCTGCTCGCCACTATGCTGACCGCCGGCCTGTTGGTGCTCGCCACGTCGGCCTGGTATTTACGTCGCAAACAACATACCGCCTTTGCCCGCAAAGGCCTGTCGTTTTCACTGTGGTGGTTATTGATTTTTGCTCCGTTGCAGGCTTTTGTCGGTGATTTGCATGGCCTGAACGTGAAAGAACACCAGCCATTAAAAGTGGCGGCAATGGAAGGGCTCTGGCCGGCACGCGAACAGCACGTGCCGATGTTACTGTTCGCCATTCCGGACCCGGTGCAGGAGAAAAACCATTTTGAAGTGGCGATCCCTGGTCTCGCCAGTCTGATATTAACCCACGACTGGCACGGTGAACTGACCGGTCTGCAATCGGTGCCAAAAGACGACAGACCGAATGTGCCGCTGGTGTTTTTCTCCTTCCGCATAATGGTTGGCCTGGGTCTTTTGATGATAGGGCTGGCGCTGTGGGGCCTGTGGCTGCGCCGGCGGGACGCGCTGTATCAGCAACCGCTGTTTTTATGGCTGTGCAGTCTGATGGCGCCGACCGGGGTTATTTCGGTATTAGCCGGCTGGTATGTCGTTGAAGTTGGCCGCCAGCCCTGGATTGTCTATGGCCTGGTCCGCACCAGCGAGGTCGTGTCACCACTGCCGCCGGAGCGGGTCGCCTTGTCGCTGACGCTGTTTGTACTGACTTACAGCCTGCTGTTTGGCGTCTGGCTGTATTTTTTCCGCAAGCTGATTAAAAAAGGCCCGCCCCCGCTGGAGGACTTACAACATCATCTGATTGGCGTCGAAGCCTCTGGTTATGCGCTGGCACTGACCAAAACCCTGCAGGGTACTGACACTGCAACACAGACCGAAGGAGCCAAATAATGGATTTACCGCTGTTTTATTTCCTGTTGCTGGGTTTTGCCATCCTGATGTATGTGTTGCTGGATGGCTTTGACCTTGGGATCGGCATTTTGTACCCCTGGTTTCGCGATGAAGCCGACAAAGACCAGCTGATGCGCTCCATCTCCCACGTCTGGGACGGCAACGAAACCTGGCTGGTGTTTGGTGGCGTGATTTTATTCGGTGCTTTTCCGGCGGCTTATGCCGGCCTGACCTCGGCTTTGTATGCGCCCATTATGCTGATGCTGATAGGGCTGATTTTCCGCGGCGTCGCTTTTGAATACCGTTTTAAATCAACAACGTCCAAACGCTGGTGGAACCGGGCTTTTGCTATCGGCTCCACAGTCGCAGCCTTTTGTCAGGGCCTGATGCTGGGTGTGTTGATTGGCGGGACACCGCTGGTGTCGGCATCGCCGCTGGATTTACTGACCCCCTTCAATGTGTTTACCGGTTTTGCCTTGCTGGCCGGTTATGCGCTGCTCGGCTGCACTTATCTGGTGATGAAATGCCGGGATCAACGGCAACAGCGCGCGGCCCGTTATGGCCGCCGTTTGGTCTGGGTGCTGATGGCGGCAATGCTGGTGGTCAGTGTTGCCACAGCAGTGGGTAGCGACGAGATCTGGCAGCGCTGGTTTGGCGGCTGGCATTTCCTTTGGTTGTGGCCACTGCCGTTATTATCAGTGCTGGCCGCTCGCCTGCTGTATCGCGATTTGGGCCGGGTGCAGCGCCACTTAAAGGCCGGCGCTATTCCACACAGCCGCCATGAAGACCGGCCATTCTGGCTTGCGGTCAGCTTGTTTGCGCTGGGTTTTGCCGGCCTGTTAGTCAGCCTGTTCCCGGCGATAGTGCCGGGCCAACTCAGTTATGTTGAGGCTGCAGCACCACAAGCCAGTTTGCAGTTTATGCTGCCGGGCGTACTGATTTTTGTGCCGTTAATCCTGGCTTATACCTGCTGGGGCTATCGCATCTTCGCCGGTAAAGTCGAAGACTTCAGCGAGGGCTATTGAGATGGGCGAAAAAAACAGCACAGCTGATATATTTTCGTGCAAAGCTGCCATTCGTCGCAAATGGCAGCGGTTACAACGCCCGGGCAATCACTGGTTTTTTCTGCTGTATCTCGGGGGCTTGGCTGCAATATTTGCGATCGCCAGCTTGTTGAAATTCGGCATAAAACTGCTGTAACAACGCGGTTTTTCAAACAAGATCCAGGCAGACAAACTGCAGCTAATCTTGACCTGGATCAGCGTTTTTAAACACAGCCTGATTGACTTTTCCGTTCAGGCTGTGTGTTTTTTTTCATTGCCTTTTTAAAACCGCCGCTGCTATAGTCGAATCATGGTTCTGCTGTTGAACCTGTCAGAGATATGATCCTATGCGTCTGCTGAAACTGTTTTTAGTCATCCTCTACATGAGCATCCAGCTGTCGGGTGAAACCCGCTCTGCATCTCAGGCATGGGTTGATAATACAGAAGCACAGTTCAGCCACAGTCAGGTACTGCTCAGCCAGCAAAGTCTTAAAGTTGCTGACGCCGAGACGCCAAAAGACCCCGAAACCAAACATCCGGTGCTGTTACAGGCCACATCTGCAGTCATTGCCTGTCTTCCGGACGTTATTTCATATAGCTTCAGCGGCCCACAGCCACGCCAATTGAGCGAACTGCTCGCTGCGCCACGTGCACCACCTGCCATCGTCTGATCTGTTATAGTTCCGCTGTGAAAACAGCATTGCATTCTTTTTCCCAGATTAGATTGGGCCTGCATTGACGGGCCCCTGTGAGGCATGTATGAGAAAGTTAAACGTTTATACCGTTGATCACATTGACCATTTGATCCAACCTACTGAATTTGCTGATACCACGTTAAAATCACCGGCATTGCAGATTTTTAACGACTTCCGCCACAGCGCACCTGCCATTCTGGACGCAGAAACCAATGCGCTGGAAGCACTGGACATGATGACGCATGAACACTGCAGCTTTAAGCTGGTGGTGGATGCACACAAAGAAATGATTGGCCTGATTAGTACAGAGCAGCTGTCAACACAGAACATCATGCAGCATGTCAGTAAAGACTTAAAAGCCAGCGAACTACAGGTGGTTGATTTGATGCGTCACCGCGATAATCTGATCGCCTTGTCCTACCAGCAAATTCAGTACTGCACTGTCGGTGATGTGCTGAACACGTTACAGCACAATGGTGAATCATTCTGTGTGGTGATTGATTTAGAGAACCATCAAATCCGAGGCGTGATCAGTGCCCGTGATATCGCCAGCCGCCTGCATTTACCGCCGCTGGAAATTGAACGGCAACCAACCTTCCTGAATATCTTCGACCGGTTGTACGCATAAAACATCTGGTTACACTAATCAGGTTGGGAGCGGCTGTTGGGGCCGGATTGGTTGGGACAACAAAGGCGGCTTAGGCCGCCTTTATTGTTGCTGGTTTTAACCCAGAATGGTCAGTACTCTTCCTGCATCCGGCTCATTAGACTGGTCAGGTAAGCGATGCCGTTTTCTGCCGATAAGGCATTAATAGGTGCCTGTCCCATCGTGTAAGCATTGGCGTTGGTCAGCCACTGCGCAAACAACGCGTCAGAGCCGAAATAGGCCAGACCTTGCTGATAAAACTGTTCTGCTTCAACCGGATCAATCGCATGTGAATGGATCATCCGATATGCATTTTCCGAAATTGTTGCCATAGCATCCCTCCTGCGGTGTTTGCCTGAACCTGTTTACTATAGCCAAGGCTGGCGATTCGCCAAGCGCAGCACGAAGTTTCGCTGCAAGCCGCGCCACGCCAGCTTTACAGCCTATGTATCCTTCCTGAACCGCAGCCGGTAGATGACTCCCCTATATTGCTGACATCACTCAGTTTTATTGCAATTACCCCCGATGCGCCCATTGCTGTTTTTCTGTTTCCGCCTGCAGACTTTTTTTCGCCCACATAACGGCCAGCGGCGATAAGACGCCACAGCGCTGATCGAAGCCCGCGCTGCTGCGTACCTGTAGACAGGCAAAACAGGAGTCAGCAGATGCATGTAGTTATTTTGGGTGGCAACAGTGGGATTGGTGCGGCTTTAACCACGTATTATCTGAGTTGCGGGGCTATGGTTTCAGTGTTTCGCCGTTCCGCATTGGCGGGCGCGCCAGCCACTACTATGGCGCAGCAAACGGCAAACCCTGCTCTGCGACATTATCTGTATCAGCCCCAGCAGCTGGAACAAACTTCAGCACCGCTGCAAGAATCGCTGGCCACTGTATTCAGCCAGCCGGTCGATTTTGTATTTTGTTGCCTCGGTCTGTTGCATCAGGCAGAGCTGCAACCGGAAAAAAGCCTGCGTCAGCTCAGCGCTGGCAATTTACGCCAGGCTTTTGAAGTGAATACAATTTTGCCGGCTTTGTGGCTGCAGGCGATCTGGCCGTTTCTGCCGAAATCACCACAAGTGAAATTATGTTGGTTGTCGGCGAAAGTCGGCAGTATCGGCGACAATCACAGTGGCGGCTGGCATAGTTATCGCGCCAGTAAAGCCGCACTGAATATGCTGATACGCGGCGCTGCCATTGAACTGAAACGTCAGTTGCCGCAGGTGACTTTAGTGGCGTTACATCCGGGCACCACAGATACTGAGATGTCAAAACCCTTCCAGCGCAATTTGCCTGCCGGCCAGTTACAAAGCCCGGCAGCAACAGCACAACGGCTGGCGACAACTGTGGCAGATTTAACCCCGGCGCAAAGCGGCGCTTTATTACATTGGGACGGCACAGTGCTGCCGTATTAACCTGAAGGAGTCAGATGCTCAGCGAATACACAGAAACATCTGGGGTCCAGCTGCGGGAAGTCGCTGCAGACGCTGATGTGGCGCAGCGGCGGTTTCAGCACAATCCCTTTTTTGAATAATGTCTGTTGCAGCTGAACCTGCCAGCCAGGCAATGCCTTCAGTACTGGCTCGCGCTGGTCGGCGGGCACCAGAACGTGTATCAATAAACTTTGCGGAAAATGTTCAAACTGCAGCTGATAAGCCAGGCCCAAGCCGCCCTGTTGTCGCCATTCAGGCCATAACTTTTGCAGCACTTCGCGCAGTTTTTGTTCCTGCTGCTGACAGCGCGCTGACAGTTTGCGGCTCAGCCACTCAGGCCCGGGTTTGACACTGGCCATCAGCAATACTGCCCGGCAACCCAGCCAGAGCTCCAGGCCCACTGGAAGTTATAACCGCCAAGCCAGCCGGTGA
The DNA here is from genome assembly GCA_008015325.1 of Rheinheimera sp. Lineage (GTDB taxonomy): Bacteria > Pseudomonadota > Gammaproteobacteria > Enterobacterales > Alteromonadaceae > Pararheinheimera. The sequence continues at coordinate 16,728 of SSFI01000019.1, read as the reverse complement.
CATCCATCACTTCGCCGACAAAATACAGGCCCGGCTGTTTTTTTGCTTCCATGGTTTTGGACGACAACTCATTGGTATCAACGCCGCCCAATGTCACTTCAGCGGTGCGATAACCTTCAGTGCCATTGGGTTTAAATACATAATGATGCAGCGCCTGACTGATAGCCACGATTGATTTGTGTTGTAGCGCTTTCAATGGCTGGTTATTGATCACTTTGATTTCTATCAGCTTTTCTACCAGCCGTTTCGGCAACACTTTGCCCAAGGCCGTTTTCAGCTCCTGCTCCGGGTGTTTTTGCTGTTGTTCGCGTAAAAATTCGGCAACATCCAGTTGTGGTAGTAAGTTGATCAACAAATCATCCCCTGGCTGCCAGAACGATGAAATTTGCAAAATAGCCGGGCCACTGAGGCCACGGTGGGTAAACAACATATCTTCCGGGAACACCACGTCATTGGCTTCAGCAGTGACCGACAGTGCCACACCGCTGATTTCTTCAAACACCGCTTTGTCGGCTGGCTGCCAGGTCAGCGGCACTAATGCGGCGCGTACCGGTAAGACGTTCAGGCCAAACTGCTCCGCCAGCTGATAACCAAAAGCAGTAGCACCTAAATTTGGCAGACTGAGGCCGCCACAGGCCACCACCAGGCTCTGGCAACTGCGCGTCAGTTCCGGCGTAACCACCTGATAAAGGCCATCTGCATGCGTGACGCTGCTGATTTGCTGCTGCAGCGCAATCTGCACGCCGGCTTTGCGGCATTCGCTGCTGAGCAGCTCAACAATATCTTTGGCACTGTCATCACAAAACAGCTGGCCTAAAGTTTTTTCGTGGTACGGGATTTGATATTGCTGCACCAGACTGATGAAGTCCCACTGGGTATAGCGGCTCAGCGCCGACTTGCAGAAATGCGGATTTTGCGACAGGTAGTTCTGATGGCTGGCATAGATGTTGGTAAAATTACAACGACCACCACCGGACATCAGAATTTTCCGGCCGATTTTTTTGCCGTTATCCAGCACCAGCACGCGCCGGCCGCGTTTACCGGCTTCAATAGCACAAAACAAACCGGCGGCGCCTGCGCCAATCACAATCACATCCCACTGCTGCATCTGGAATTTACACCTCTGAGGTTCAGCTCCGGCCACACCAGAAGCAATGGCAGGCCGCAAACCGGCTATTGTCCGGCGGATCTGGCCGAAAGGCAAATATCAGCCCGTCGTTACCAGCGGCGGATGACAAATAATACGAAAAAAACCACATTCTTTATATCTTTTAAATCTAACTTAGAACTCAAAGCAATAAATTCACAGCTGTAACTATTTGTAATAATTCATAGCAGTAACGCCCGTTCCAGCAGGATCCCTCCGGTCAATTCGCACCACATCGGAGCAGGCTGATTTTAAAACAGTCCCATTTATATAACCAAATGTTAATTTAGTTACCTTTACAGCATCAATGCATTGATGAAATATTGCTTTGCCCGCACCAGAGCGCTGTCGCCCAAGCACAGCAGCAAAAATAACAGCGGGTACTGTCCAGGCAATTACAACAACTCATTATTGAGAAATTACAATGCAACCATTCAAATTACATAAAATCGCCCTTGGAACTCTTACGGCATTGATGCTGACCCCTGCTGTGTCACAAGAGCTTGAGCTCAAAGGTCTCGAGCAGGACTATGAAGTGAAAACGCGTTTTATCGTCACTTATAAAAACAACCAGCAGTCCGCAAGCCTGCAATCTGACGACGCCATCAACTTAACGCAGGCCGCTGAGCCCTTAAACATCAAACAACACGTCAGTGAGGCTTTATCAGCACTGGCGGGAGCAGAACTTGATTATGTCCGTGCCAGCGCTGTGAATGGGCGCCACATTGTTCGTGCCAATCGTCATCTCAGCAACAAAGAAAAAGCAGATTTAATTGATGCGCTGAAAAATGATCCGAACGTGGCTGAAGTTGAAGAAGACCGACTGTTACAAATCGCTGCGACCCCAAACGACACGCAATACAATAACCAGTGGCACTATTATGAAAATACCGGCGGTCTGCGCGCGCCAGCCGCCTGGGATCAGGCTGACGGTACAGGCGTTGTTGTCGCGGTGCTGGATACCGGTTACCGCCCGCATGCCGACCTCAATGCCAACATCCTGCCTGGCTACGACATGATTTCGGACTCTTTTATCGGCAATGACGGCAATGGCCGTGACAGCGATGCCAAAGATCCGGGTGACTGGGTGGCTGTTGGTGCCTGTGGTGGTGGTCAGCCAACACAAGCGCAGGATTCCAGCTGGCATGGTACTCATGTAGCAGGCACTGTGGCTGCAGTGACGAATAACAACAGCGGCGTGGCCGGCGTGGCATACAAAGCCAAAGTGGTGCCTGTACGGGTTTTAGGTAAATGTGGCGGTTACACCTCTGATATCGCAGACGGCATTATCTGGGCATCGGGCGGCACTGTATCCGGCGTTCCGGCCAACACCAACCCGGCGAAAGTGATCAATATGAGCTTAGGTGGTTCTGGCGCCTGTGACTCCACCACTCAGGCAGCCATCAATTCGGCACGTTCTCGTGGCACTGTGGTGGTCATAGCCGCAGGTAACGACAACAGTAACGCCAATAACTTTAACCCGGGCAACTGTGCCGGCGTGGTGAATGTGGCATCCACTAACCGCAATGGCGGCCGCGCTTATTACTCCAACTACGGCACTTCCGTTGACGTTGCTGCACCAGGCGGCGCACAGAACTCAGCCAATGACTCCAACGGCGTATTGTCGACTCACAACAGCGGTACTACCACACCGGGTTCAGACATCTACACCTATATGCAAGGCACCTCCATGGCTGCCCCGCATGTGGCAGGTGTGGCTGCACTGATCATGCAGAAAAAGCCTACGGCAACGCCGGATGAAGTGGAATCGATCCTGAAAACCACTACCCGCGCCTTCCCGGCGACATGCACCAGCTGCGGCACCGGTATTGTTGATGCAGCTGCTGCTGTGACTAAAGCCGCAAGCGGCAGCAGTGGTGGTACTACTCCGGTGACCTCAACCACACCGAATATTTCAGTGGCAAAAAGCAGCTGGAAATATTACACGCTGACAGTCCCTGCCGGTCGCACCAACCTGACTATCAGCACGGCCGGTGGCACCGGTGATGCCGATTTATATGTGCGTTTGGGTGCAAACCCGACCCTGAGCAGCTACAGCTGCCGGCCATACAAAACCGGTAACACGGAAAGCTGCAGTTTCACTAACCCGACAGCCGGCACTTACCATATAGGCATTTATGGTTATACCGCAGTCACAGGCCTGACACTCAGCACCAGTCAGCAGTAACAAACTGATAATGGGGTCAGGTCTTGCTTCGTGCATCTTGGATGCACGAAGCAAGACCTGACCCCTGTTGCTGTTGTGACCCCTGTTGTTTTGATCCCAAGCCGTCCTGAAATGCCTGCCAGTCTGCTGCCGTGAAATGAAAAGCAGCCCGCAGCCCCAGCTCTTTTTGCAAACTGCGTAGCAACCGCGCCACCGGCTCAGGCCACCAATGCGTGCCTTCGCGTCTGGCGCACTTATCAAAATCAATCAGCCAGAACTGGCCTTTGGCATCCAGCAGAATGTTGTGACAGTTTAAATCGGAGTGATACACACCAGCCTGATGCAACTGTGCTACCACAGTGCCAAGCTGTTGCCACTGCGCCGACGTCAGTGCCTTTTGCTGCAGATAATGAAACAAGTCCTGACTCTGCGGGATACGCTGCAGCAGAATATCGGCGCTATAGCCAAAACCACGGCGCTGATAACGCGCAGCCACTGGTGCGGGCACCGGTAATCCGGCCTGACGCATCCATAACAATAAACCGAATTCAGCCAGCGCGCGACTGCGGGCGACGGGTTCAGCGGCAAACCAGTCTTTGTTGAATTTACCAATCAGCCCGCCGCGATAATAATGCCGCAGCACCCAGTCAGTCTCAGCGCCAGCCGGGCGGACAAAATACACGGTATTACGGCCGCTGGAATAACCGGTCACCGCCTGCTGTGCCTGCCACCAGGCCGGGTCAAACAAAGGTGCATCCTGCAACTCAGGCGACAACGACGGCGCGCACCAGCGCAATTCACCCGGCAGCACTACCGGTATTGCCAGCGCCTGTTGACTGATCCTGGCGAGGATGCGCGCTGTAGCGCCACCTTGTTGCTGGTACAGCGCTAGTCCTGCCGTGGCCAGGCGTTGCCGCTGCGCCGGATCTCTCAGCAGCGTTTGTACCTGCTCAGCCAGGGTTGTCGCATCAGACACCCAGCGCACCGCAGCATGTTGCTCCAGTAATTGATAAGCCTGAGCAAAATTAAACACATGCGGCCCAGATAACAGCGGTTTCGCCAGACACATGGCTTCCAGTGGATTATGGCCGCCACGCGGAATCAACGAGCCGCCGATAAACACCAGGTCTGCGGCCTGATACCACAGCATCAGCTCACCCATACTGTCGCCCAGCAGCACTGCAGTGCCGGCCGTTACGGCCTGATCCCGGCTGCGCCGGACAAACTTCAGGCCCTGTGTATCAATCAGCCGCGCCACGCTGTCAAACCGGTCCGGATGGCGCGGCACCAGAATTAACAGCAAGTCCGGTTGCTGCTGGCGCAGTAACTGCAGCGCTGAGAGTATGATTTCATCTTCACCGGCGTGGGTACTGCCAGCAACCAGCACCGGGCGAGCGCCCCAGTCGGCACGCAGCGCCGATGCCCGGGCAGCCAGGTCCGGTGCGATGCACATATCGTATTTCAGATTACCGGCGCGCACCGCCAGCGGTTTATCGTGTTGCTGACCAGCCAGCACATTAAAACGCCGGGCTGTGGCCTTATCCTGCGCCAGAATCGCGGTCAGCTGCTGCAGCATCGGTTTGACCAGCCAGGCAAAACGCCGGTAACCACGGGCAGACCGTTGTGACAAACGCGCATTGACCAATAATACCGGCACCTGATGCGCTGTGGCGGTATGCAGTAAGTTCGGCCAGAGTTCGGTTTCGAGCAGCAAAACAAGCTGTGGCGCCAGCTTGTGCAGGAAACGGCGGTTGGCACCCGGCGTATCAAAGGGTAAATAACAGTGATAAACCCGGCCCGCCTCCATCTGCACAGCAAAATGCTGACGAATGCGCGCTGAGCCGGTGGGCGTGGTGCAGGTGATCGTCAGCGGCAGCGCCGGATAATCGCGCATTAAAGCTTCAATCAGCGGAATGGCCGCGACCACTTCTCCCATCGACACCGCATGCACCAGCAAGCCCCCTTGCTGGGCCGGCGCTATGGTTTGCCACGCAAAACGCTCGGCAAAACGCTGGCGGTAAGCGGCATCGGCCCGGCTGCGAAAGACAAACAGCAGCAACAGCAGCGGCCGCAGCAGATAAATCAGTAGGGTATAACCCAATAAAGCCAGTCGGGACAAAAGGTCAGACAAGTGCAACTTCCGTTCAGTCACAGGGTAAAGTCCCGATCATACTGGCTGCGTGCCAGCTTTGCCAGCCAGATGCCGCAACGGTGCCACAAGGGGGTATCCCTTCTTGCGGATAACAGATGCATTTATTAATGCGAACCATTTGTGTTAGCATATATAAAGTTAAGTAATGATGAGTTAAATTTATGTCCATCACTGCACTGCGTTATTCCAGACTGGCCCATGCTATCGGTTTATTGTGCCTGGCACTGCCGGCCCAGGCCACCGAGACTACTGCCGAGCAAATTTCGGTGATTGAAAAAGCCGCCGCGAAGAAAAAAACCATGCCGGCGCTGGAAGTCATCACGATTACCGGCAACCGCACAGACGCGCATTATGTTGAAACAGGCACTGTGAACCTGGTTGACCTGACCAAGATTGAACAAATTCAGCCGCTGTCGACTGAAGACGTGTTACGCCGCATCCCAGGCATCAATATCAAAACCGAAGACGAAACTGCAGTAGTCGCCAATTTTGGTATCCGTGGTTTATCCGCCAGCGAGTCAAAATCTTTGTTACTGGAAGATGGTGTGCCGGTGGCGCCGGGCCTGTTTATCGGTAATGAACGTTATTTCAACCCACGGATCCAGCGCGTGGCGTCGGTTGAAGTATTAAAAGGCTCGGCCTCTTTACGTTACGGCCCATCCACGATCGGCGGCGTTGTCAACTATCAGACCAAAACGCCGGATGACGGCGTGGAACTGTCAGGCCGGGTTGGCTCTTTTAATAGCCGCGAGCTGAACATTGAAGCCGGCAACACCAATGCGTCCGGGGATGCCTTTGCCGGTATCGTCGCCAGCCACGCCAAAAGCGACGGCTTTATGGGCAAAGGCTATGACATGACCGACGTCATGGCCAAAGCCGGTGTGCAGTTGGCAAACAAGCAGAAAGTCGGCATTAAAGTCTCCCGTCATGAAAACGACGCCAACATCTCTTACCGCGGCCTGCTGCTTGGTGAATATAACGCCGGTGAAAACAGACATCCGGCACCGGATGATTATCTGCTGGTCGACCGCACTGCGGTTGACCTCAACCACGAATGGCAAATCAGTAACAGTATGACCCTGAACACTGTGGCGTACTGGAGTGATATGGCGCGCGATTACTGGCGTTATGGCGTCAACACTGCCGCATCCAACGCTGCGGGCCGCTGGGTCTACACCAACAACCTCAATGGCAACAACCGAGCTTTTGAACGGGTCGGTATTGAATCCCGCCTGCGCCTCGAGCATCAAATCGCTGACTTCAGCAGTACTTCAGAATTTGGCCTGCGCCTGATGAGCGAAGAATCAGACGACCAGCGCATCGCGGCAACCCGGGCGTCGGACCGCACTGGTACTCTGGCGGCCCATTTAAAAGATTCAGCCGACAGCGTGGCCGCTTATGCCCAAAGCCGCATCCAGCTCAGCGAGGATCTGGCAGTCACTCCGGGTGTGCGGATTGAATCTTATGAGCAAACCCGGCTGAATCTGACGCAAAACAACAGTGAAGCCAACACCAGCAATACCGAAGTATTACCGGGCCTGGGTTTCACTTTTGATCAAGGCGAACATCAATGGTACGGCGGCCTGTACCGGGCTTTTTCACCGGCAGCCAACAACGTGGCGCTGGATGGGCTGAAAGATCAGCAGCTCGACGGCGAGCGCTCAGTCAACTATGAAATGGGGCTGCGCGGCACTGCCGATGCGGTGCATTATGACGTCGCGCTGTTCCTGATGGATTTCAGCAATCAGGTGGTAACCGGTAACAGTGACCCGAATCTGTCCCGTTCCAATGCCGGCGAAACCCGTCACTATGGGATGGAATTCAGCTTCGGTTATCAGTTAGCGGCCAACCTGGCGCTGGATTCGAACCTGACCTGGGTGCCTGAGTCTGAATTCAAAACCGGCACTACCGCTGGCAACCGTATTCCTTACGCGCCAAAAGTCATCGCCAACCTGGGCCTGACTTATGATTTAGCCGACTGGAATCTGGCGCTGAATCTGCACCACCGTGGCGAACAATTTGGCGACCCAACCAATCTGGTGGCGATCCCAACAAATGCCGCAGCCGGAATTTGGGGCGGTTTACTGCCAGCCTACACAGTGCTGGACCTGATGACACAATACAAAGTGAATCAGCAGTTTGAAGTCTTTGCCGCTGCGAAAAACCTGACCGATAAACGCTATATCACTGGTTTACGTGAAGGGATTTATGTCGGCCCTGAGCGCTCGTTTGAATTAGGCGCGCGTTATCGCTTCTGACGATCAGACGCCAGACTGTGAAGCCCGTCCGCGACGGGCTTTATTTTTTTGCGGCTGAACAAAAACATCCATCCGGCCTGTCTTTACGTACAGCTCAGTAAGATCCGGAGAGAAAGATGATGGCGAATTCCCGTTTGGCATGTTTTGGCGTTTTGCAAAAATCGTTGCGGGCCGCTCTGTTGTTGCTGACGTTATTACCAGGTGTCAGTCAGGCCGCCACAGCAGCAGAATCCGCAGAGCTGGCCGCGACCCGTCAGTCTGACAGCATAGTGCTGGGCGCCGGCTGTTTTTGGGGCGCAGAAAAACGTTATGCCGCTATTCCAGGCGTACTGAACGCCGTTTCCGGTTACGCCGACGGCAAAGGTGTGGAACCGACTTACCGCGCTATCACAGCACCAGCGCGAAGGCTCGACCCGAATAACCATGCCGAAGTAGTACAAGTTACTTTTGACCCGGCCCAAGTGTCGTTGCGCCACATCCTGCAAGTCTATTTTGAAAACCACGACCCGACGCAGCTCAACCGCCAGGGTAACGATATCGGCACGCAGTACCGCTCGATTATTCTGGTACAAAACGCCAGTCAGCAGGCGCTGGCTGAAACAGTCAAAACGCAATATCAGCAGTTGCTGAGTGCGGCAGGATATGGTGCTATCACCACGCAGATTAAGCCACTCACTGAATTTTTTCCGGCCGAGAATTATCATCAGGACTATTTAGTGAAAAACCCGGATGGCTATTGCCCGGACCACAGTACCGGCGTGCGCTTTGCGGCCACAGCAGTCGCCGCTACCGATAACAGCGATTTGCTGAAGGGCAAACAGCTGTTAGTGCTGGAAGCCGAAGGTTATTGCCCATATTGCGAAAAATTCCGCAAAGACGTGCTGCAGCATTATCGTGGCAATATCCCGGTCACCACCCGCACCAGTGCCCAGCTGCAAGGCTTACAGCTTAAAACCCCGACTTTTGCTACCCCGACGCTGTATTTCCTGCAGGACGGCAAAGAAGTGTTTGGTCATCAAGGGTATTTAACACCGAAAGAGTTTTACCAGACGCTCGGCGCTTTCCAGCTGGGTGATTCTGAAGCCTTTGCTGTCGCTTTTGACAAAGGCACCGACAGCCGGTTTTGCAAACAATATGAAATCTTTAAAAATACGCCGGATGGGGTGTTTATCGACAAACTGAGCGGCCAGCCGTTGTTTGACACCCGCGACCGTTTTGATTCCGGCAGCGGCTGGTTGTCATTTACCCGGCCGGTGGCCGGCAGTGTGGTGGAATTGCCAGACAACAGCTACGGTATGCAGCGGATTGAAATTCGCGCCAAAGTCAGTGGGATTCATTTAGGCCATGTCTTTCCCGATGGCCCCGGCGGCTTACCACGGTATTGCATCAACGCCACAGTGCTGGATTTTGTTGCACGACAACAAGTGAGTGCTGCCAACCACAAAAACTGACTTTACTAAACCGGCAAAGGCTGGCTAGACTGCAGCTATGTAACTAAATTGAGAACGGAATTTCTGCATGTTGTTACGCTGCTGTCTGCTCAGTCTGTTGCTGCTGTGTGGTGCAGGCGCACGTGCTGCCGAAGCCGTAGCACTGCGCATTCTTACCGTGGAAGAGCCACCGGCCAGCTTTCATGACTCCGCCGGCCAGCCCGATGGCTTTGTCGTCGACATCGTCAAAGCCTTGCAACGGCAGCTGAAGGACAACACGCTCATTGAGCTGCTGCCGGAAGGCCGCGCCATGCTGACTGCACAACAGGAACCTGACGTGCTGCTGTTCAGTTTCTCCCGAACCGCGGAACGGGAAGCTTTGTATCACTGGCTGCTGCCGGTATTACAAAAACGCTGGCAAATCTATCTGCCGGCGCAAAGCCGTCTGCAACTCAACAGTCTGGCCGATTTACGCCAACTTAATGCGATAGGTGTGGTGCGCGGTGACGTGCGTGAGAGTTATCTGCTGCAACAGGGTTTTACTAATCTGGTGGCCGTCACCAGTCATCAGCAAAATCTGCAAATGTTGAATTCCGGCCGGGTCGACGCTATTGCCGGCGACAGCCTGGAGCTGGCTTATCAGCTCCGCCAAAGTCAGCAAGCCACCCCTCTGAAACTGGCGCTGACGCTGCGCAGCAGCAATGTGTATCTGATGATGCCAAAAAACGCCGATGCCGGCTTGGTGACACGCTGGCAACAAGCCGCCAAAGCCCTGCAACAAAGCGGCGAGCTGGAACAAATTGCCGTGCAGTGGCAACAACGCATCCGGCAAGAACTGCAAATCAACGTGCAACGCGACGGCCATTTACTGCTGTTCTGAGGTCATGCATCGGCATCGGCTTTCCGTTATACTGGCCACACTTTTGCCTAAGGTCAGACAAGTATGACAACCGCTGCTCGCCGAATTGTGTTTTTGCCAGTCTCCAGCCCCAAAGGCATCGGCGAATATATGCGTTCGCTGATCATTGCCGAGGCATTAATCCAGGCCGATCCGACGCTGGATATCCAGTTTGTGCTGAACCGCCATGCGCCAGCGGCAGCCAGCTGCCCGTTTAAAACTCATCTGCTGAATAACTCAGCCACCAAAGAAAAAGCTGTCGTTAACCAGCTCATTGCCGAACTGAGACCGGATTTGGTGATTTTCGATTGCTCAGGCCGCGCCTCACAGGCACGGGCGGCGAAAAAAGCCGGCGCCAAAGTAGTATTTTTGTCGCAGCATAAGAAAAAACGCGCCAAAGGCTTTGCGCTGCGCCGGTTAAGCGCGCTCGACGCTCACTGGATAGTGCAGTTTAAGTTTGTCGACGGTGACCTGACCGCGCTGGAGCGTTTTAAATTACGCCTGCTGAACAAAGATGAACCCATTTTCACCGGCCCGGTATTCAGCGCGCCACTCGCCGAATTACCTGGCGAATTCAGCCAGTTTGCTGGCAAAGCCTACAGCGTCTGGGCGGCAGGCGGCGGTGGTCATCAGGTACAGGGCAGAAGTGCCACTGAAGAGTTTTATCAGGCGGCACTGGCTGTCGCCACGCCGGAGCAGCCAGCATTGCTGGTGGCCGGTGGTAATTTCACCGGTGAGTTACCCGCTACAGACAGCGTCACAGTGGTGAAATCGTTGCCGAACCAGCAACTGATGACTTTGTTAAATCAGGCCGTGCTGATTGTCAGTGGCGGTGGCGATATGATGGGCCAGGCCATAGTGCTTGGCAAAAACATCGTCGCAGTGCCGGTCGCCGGCGACCAGCCGGACCGTGTGCTGGCCTGCGCCGCTGCCGGTTTGATTTATCCGGCGACTTTAGCCAAAGCCGACATCGTGGCACAATGCCACAAAGCCATGCAAAAGCCGCTGCAACCGGAGCAGCAGTTTGAACCTGGCCTGCAGTTGGTACTCAAAGACATTTTCCGCCTGTTAGGCCGCTCTGAAGCATTTTCGAAAGGACAACCCGCATGAACCAGACTGCCAGTTTTCTCGCCGCCCTCACCCGTCACCGCGAGGTTTTTGCCGTGGCCGAACAATATGCGGCGCAAAGCCAGCAACTGCTGGACGCAGTCGTCACCTGCCTGAAAGCCGGCGGCAAAGTGGTGTGGATGGGTAATGGCGGCAGCGCGGCCGACAGCCAGCATCTGGCAGCAGAATTTATGGTGCGCTACAAAGCCGAACGTGGCCCGCTGGCTTCGATTGCATTAACGACAGATACCTCTATTCTGACTGCTCACGCCAACGACTATCACTTTGACACTGTGTTTGAACGTCAGGTGCGTGGCATTGTCCGCGCCGGCGACGTGGTAATTGGCCTCACCACATCGGGCAAAAGCCCGAATATCAATCTGGCGCTGGCTGCCGCCAATGAGCTGGGCGCTTTTACCGTCGCACTGACCGGCCGCGATGGCGGCAAAGTCAAAGATATCGCGCAGCTCCCTATCATCGTCAACTACGACGAAACCGCACGCATTCAGGAAATGCATATGTTTATCGGTCACTGGCTCTGTGAAGCGCTGGACCTGGTGCTGGCAAACTGAGAAGCAAAAGATGATTGATATCAGCCGTTTAAATCATTTGTCACAAGCGCGTATTCTGGTAGTCGGCGACGTGATGCTGGACCGCTATTACCAGGGCGACACGCAGCGCATTTCGCCGGAAGCGCCGGTGCCAGTGGTGCGGGTCAGCAAAATTGAAGACAAAGCCGGTGGCGCCGCCAACGTGGCGCGCAACATTGCGCACCTCGACGCCCACGTGGGCTTGCTTGGGCTGATCGGCCGTGATGATAACGGCGACAGCCTGAAACAAATTCTGGCGGCTGACGGCATCCGCTCTGAATTACTGGCGCAGGACGAACAACCGACCATCGCAAAAATGCGGGTGATCTCGCGCCATCAGCAAGTGGTGCGGCTCGATATCGAACAAAACTTCAGCCAAGAGCAGGCCGAAGCGCTGGCCGGGCAGGTCACAGCGCTGTTACCGGATTACGATTATGTGCTGGTGTCAGACTATGCCAAAGGCTCTTTGGCTGCGGTCGGCCGCATTATCGACAGCGCCAAAGCTGCCGGCAAATATGTGCTGGTCGACCCGAAACAAGCCGACTTAGCCGTCTATCGCGGCGCCGATATTATCACACCAAATCTGTCGGAATTCCGTTTAGCCGGTGGCGATACCAGCTCGGAAGCGGCGATGTTCGCATCCGCCCGTGCCATGCTGCAAACGTGTGGTATCAAGGCCATGCTGCTGACCCGCTCTGAACAGGGCATGACGCTGATCACTGCAGATGAACAGCACCATTTTCCGGCGCAAGTGCTGGAAGTCAGTGATGTTACCGGCGCCGGTGACACTGTGATTGCCACGCTGGCTGTGATGCTCGGCGCCGGTATGGCATTGCCACAGGCGGTGGAGATGGCCAATCTGGCGGCAGGTCTCGTCGTGGCGAAGTTAGGCGCTGCCACTGTGTCACCACAGGAACTGGCGGCGAAACTCAATTCTCATTTGTTCTCGCAAGGCGATGTCTATCTGACGCCTTTTGATAAAGCGCTGCAACACATTGAATTTGCCAAACAAAATGGCGAGCGCATCGTCTTTACCAACGGTTGTTTTGATATTCTGCATGCCGGCCATGTGCGTTATCTGGCGCAGGCCAAAGCGCAGGGCGACCGTTTAGTGGTGGGGTTAAACTCGGATGCGTCGATCAAACGCCTCAAAGGCGAAAGCCGGCCAGTCAATCCGCTGGATGAGCGCGCCACAGTGCTGGCAAGTCTGGCCTCAGTTGACTGGGTGCTGCCGTTTGGCGACGACCCAAGCGAGCAGGACACACCGCTGCAACTTATCCTGAAGGTGAAACCCGATGTGCTGGTCAAAGGCGGCGATTACACCATCGACACTATCGTCGGTGCGCGTGAAGTGCTGGCTGCCGGCGGTGAAGTCAAAGTGCTGCAGTTTGTCGACGGCTGTTCTACCAGCGCTATTATCAAAAAAATCAAAGGGTAAGCGCTGATGTCCGGACAAAACATGGCAGCGGCCACGCTGAAATCCATCTGTATTCTGCGTTTGTCGGCCATTGGCGATGTCTGCCATGCCGTGGCCGCAGTACAAGCCATTCAGCGCTATTATCCGCAAGCAAAAATCAGCTGGATCATCGGCAAAGTTGAAGCGATGCTACTGAAAGATCTGCCGGGCATTGAACTGGTTGTATTTGATAAAAAGCTTGGCCTTGGCGCTTACAGCGATTTGAGCCGCAAGCTCAAAGGCCAGCAGTTTGACGTGTTGTTGCATATGCAGGTCGCGCTGCGCGCCAATGTCGCCTCGTTGTTTATTCCCGCCCGGCGCAAAATCGGCTTTGACTGGTCACGCGCCAAAGAACTGCATGCGCTGTTTATGCGCGAACGCATAGCGCCGCAGCACGAGCCGCATGTACTGGATGGTTTTGCCGGTTTTGCCCGCCACCTCGGTGTGCCGTTTTTACAAAATCCGCAGGATAAACCGCAGTGGCAGATGCCTATTACCGATGAACACCGAGACTGGGCCAAATCTCAGCTCAGCAGCGCCACTTCGCGCCATCTGGTGATTTGCCCGGCCGCCTCCAAAGCAGAACGCAACTGGCTGCCGGTGCGGTATGCCGCTATTGCCGATTATGCCGCGACGCAGGGATTTACGGTTTATTTATGCGGTGGTCCCACGCCGATGGAACAGCAATTAGCCAAAGACATCAAAGCGCAGGCGCAAACCGATATCATTGATTTGGTTGGTAAAACCAGTCTGAAACAATTGCTGGCGTTGCTGGAGCAAGCCTCAGTGGTGCTGGCGCCGGATACCGGTCCGGCACATATGGCGGTGACAGTTGGCACGCCTGTGATTGGTTTGTACGGCCACAGCAACCCGGGCCGCACCGGTCCTTATTTGTATCGCCACTATGTGGTGGATGCTTATCACAAAGAGCTCAAAACGCAGACCGGTAAAACCGCCGCGCAATTGCCCTGGGGCATCCGGGTCAAAGGCGGCCATATTATGGAAAACATTAGTGTGGAAGCAGTCCGGCAGATGCTGGACACCGTGATCCGCCAGCAAGGACTCTGATGAACTCAAGCACTTTGACGACATTGCGCAAAGCCGCATTTCTCGACCGCGACGGCGTAATTAATATCGATCATGGCTACACCTTTAAACCTGAACATTTTGATTTTATTGATGGCGTGTTCGATGCCTGCCGTCATCTGCAAAACCTTGGTTATTTGTTAATCGTTGTCACCAATCAATCTGGCATTGCCCGTGGTTATTACAACGAGCAGGATTTCGCCGTGCTGACCAGCTGGATGAAACAGCAATTTGCTGCGCACGGCGTCAAAATCGACGGCGTGTATTATTGCCCGCACCATCTGGAAAAAGGCCAGGTGCCATACAATATCGACTGTGACTGCCGCAAACCCAAGCCGGGTATGTTGCTTCAGGCGATGCGGGAATTCGGCATAGACCCGGCACTCAGCCTGATGGTCGGCGACAAAGCCGCCGATATGCAAGCGGCTGCTGCTGCCGGCGTAGGCCGCAAAATTCTGGTGCAAAGTGGCCAGGAGTTATCGAGCGATGATTTACAAAGTGCTGATCTGGTCTGGGATTCTTTGGCCGACGTCGCACAAATTACTGAATAACATGAGGGTGTGTTGCAGATGTTACCTTGGTATCTGGCTAGTGCTGTAGTCGCCAAAACCTCGTTATTAGGTTTGGGCTTAGTGACTTTAGCTTGCTGTATTGCCGCTTTGCTGGCACTGCGCTGGTTTGGCAGTGGTTTAAGCCAGCCGTTGCAACAACGCTTTCGTCAGATCTTCCGCACCGGTTTGTATCTGCATCTGGCGACCTATGCGCTGTTGTTGTTAAAGCTCACGCTGATTGAGGGCTGGCAGGACGTGCCGGGCTTTTTCCTCGGTCATCTGGTATTGCACCACGCCGTATCGGCGCTGATTGCGACAATCCTCATCATCATGACCATCCGTATCTACAACCACCGCAGCGCCGGCGTGCTTTAAGTACAACAGCTTGTCCGCAACGGCGGCAATGCCTGCATTGCCAGCAGCCTGTTAGTTCGACTACTCCCACGCTAATCTCTAATTGCTCATTCGGCTGCTGACGGTACTGGATTTATCGGAGTTTGGGATGGCGACTAAGAGCGAAAAGCCGTGTTATCGCGGCAAAGCCAACACCGCCACCACTGCGTTCGCCCGTTCGCGCCTCCCGCGCTCACTCTTGATCGCTCACTCCGCGGCTGCCGGGTTTGTTGAAAATTGGGGATGGCGGCTTTTGGCGACAAGCAGTTTTATCGCGGCGTAACAGCAGCTTTGAGCGAATAGCAGACATTAACGCAAAGCACACGGGCGGAAAAACGCGTTAGCGTTTGACGTCCCAGTGGCCGCAGGCCACGAGTGATGCGCCTTGTTATGTTTTTGAACGCTGCGCATTAGCTTTACTATCTAAAATATTTAATAACTCTTCGTACTTTGGCCCAGAACCAAACTGAGGTAATCCGATAGCAAGAACAACAGCGCCGAATGCTAAATAAACGATAAAATCAGCAACAACCACGCCTGTTGCCATCAAGGTAATACCGCATAGCATGACAACAATGAGCAAAACTCTGAAGAATGTTGCAGCTTTAATCTTTTTCTTAGCACCGGCTATCACTGCCAGTTCTTTGTCACTAAATTCCATAGTTAAACCTTTTTAAAACATAACGCCCGGCACAGCGGCAGCCGTAACGGAGCGGTTTTGTGTTAATGTTTGAGCGCAGCGAGTAACACAAAACCGCGTAGTGTAGGCTGTCCGCCTGCTGCCGATTGTTAGATGCCAGTGCCACTTAATGAACGCTTGCTTTAGAAAGCAAATTTAAAACCAATACACCGCAAACTATTAAACTAATACCCACGAAACCCCATGCATCAATCTTTTGCCCGTAAAGCCCCCATGCAACAGCAGTGACTAATACTACGCCAAGGCCAGACCAAACTGCATAGGCCACCCCTATAGGAATAGACTTCAAGACCAATGAAAGGAAATAAAATGCAATTCCATAGCCAACAATTACGATGAAAGATGGTACGAGCTTCGTAAAACCTTCACTGGACTTTAATGCAGATGTTGCAACTACCTCTCCAAGAATTGCAACAGTAAGAAATAACCAGCTTTTCATGATCCGCCTCCAATATGATTCGAAGGGATTATGTGTTCTTTTCTCTTAAAGTTGCAGTCTTGAAGAAAAAAATTATTCGTGCGCAACTTTCCGGTTAATTACATCTAACGAATAGGGTTTATCCCTCGCGCCGCAAGCGCCGCTCGGTGCGCAGGCGCCTGCCGCGAGGGATAAGCCTTGTTGAACTGAACCGCCGCTCAGGCGGTGATACTGGGGATTCTACGCGCGGGTCATCCACATCGGATAGCGCGCGGCAGGGTCGGGTCAGCAACGAGTATCCGACGCCGCTGAGCCGCTCGCGACCATCGCCGTAATGGGCAGTGATCGGGTGCCGGCCGTGCATCCGGCGTGCGG
>SSFI01000054.1 GCA_008015325.1 Rheinheimera sp. | reverse complement strand
GCAACGTACTGAGCAGCCTGAACTTTACGGAACAGCTCGGCAGCAGAACGGCCGATACCCAGGTCATGGATCTCAGCAACTTTCACGATACCTTCCGGGTTGATCACGAAAGTACCACGCAGGGCCAGACCTTCTTCTTCGATCATCACATCAAAGTTACGGGTGATAGCACCTGTTGGGTCAGCCACCATTGGGTAGTTGATTTTTTTGATGGTTTCAGAAGCGTCATGCCAGGCTTTGTGGGTGAAGTGCGTGTCAGTAGATACTGAGTATACTTCCACACCAATTTCTTGGAATTTTGGATAGAAATCAGCCAGATCGCCTAATTCAGTCGGGCACACGAAAGTGAAGTCGGCCGGGTAGAAACATACCACAGACCATTTGCCGATCAGGTCCTGATCAGTTACAGAGATGAATTTACCCTGATGGAAAGCCTGAGCACTGAATGGCTTGATTTTGCTGTTGATAATCGACATTTGTCGTTCTCCATGTTGTGGTTAATGTGAATGCTTTGTCTACAAAAGCGATGGCGTTGCAAGCATAGTAGTGCAGTCTGGCAATTGCGTATAACGAATAAAATGAATTTATCTAATTCATTTTATCGATTAAAACCCATTTCTGTTCCATAGACGACAATGCCTGCAACCTGAACTGCTGAAGCAGAGATGGGGTCGCAAGTGGCAGAACACAATAGATTTTTTGGCAAAAAATATCGAAATACGACCAGTGGGCCAGTTCTGCCGATACATTGCAACATCAGGGACTGGCGACTAAGCTGCTTCAATGTTACATCTTGATTAAACGCCAGATTTCCGGCATTCAATCCAATTTGCAGGCCCATGACCCAATTTAAACTCGACCTCAGTAAATTGTTCGAATTGCAGGTGTTGCTCATTGAAGCAGACCCTGATTTGTTGCATTTATTTAAACAAATGCTGCTCAATCTGGGGGTGCGAAAAATCGAAACAGCCCGGCAAATCGATGATTTGATGGCGCGGGAAACGCCGGTCAGTGCTGATATCATTTTTCTCGATTATGCCGTCGACACGCAGATGACCGGTGGCGAAATTGTCGAGTGGCTGGTGCAACACGGTATTCTGTCCAATCGCACCCGTCTGGTGCTGATGGCCCAGCAAAACGAGCGGGCGCAATACGCCATAGAATATCCCTACCATCAAATCAGTTATCTGGAACGACCATTTAATAAAGTCACATTAGATCAGGAACTGAAACAACAGGTGATGTTCGGGCCGTTATTACGCCCCTTGCTGACGCTGGCCGGGCTTGGCCGTTATGCCGACGCGCTGAAACTGTTATTACATACCCAACGTCAATCACTGCCACCAGGGCTTGAACCTGTGTTGCAGCGCTTGCGCGTCCAGCTGTTACTGAATCTGCATAAGTTTGACACGGTGATCCCGCTACTCAAAGCCCCTATCGCCGAACAGCAAGGCTGGGCACTGTGGGCTTTATTCCGTGTGCGCTACGAGCGTGGCGACCTGTCGGCCTGTCAGGCGTTTTTGCAGGACGGGTCGGAAGAACTGGCCCGCTACGCCCAAAGACGTGAACTGTGGCAGATTTATCTGGCATTGCAGGAACGGGATTACCCGGCGGCTTTGCAAGTTGCCAATAAAATTCCGGCGGTCGGTATGTCCTGCAATCAGGTCCGGCTGGTGCATCTGGTGTATTTTCTGGCCGGCGATGTGGAACGTGCACAGGAATTTATTGAAAGAAAACGCCGGCTGGCAGTGCGTGGTGAATTATATGTGCAGCTGAGTATTGCCCAGACCCGGGCCGCCATCTGGCGGTTGCAACACTGCACAGCTGAGCAGCAAGCCGAGTTTCAAAGCCAGGTGGAAGCCTTGTTACAACAAATCCGCCAGGATAAAGCAGCAGCGGAGTTCTGTGTGTCTGTCACACTGCTGGAAGCGCATTTACGCAAATTTGTCCTGGGTACGGACAGTGCGCTGCAATTGCTGCAGGACCAACTGCGTCAGACCGACTGGGTCAAACAATCGGTCAGTGTGTTATGTCATGCAGCTTTGGTTTACAGCAGCCTGAATCAACAGCAGACCGCGTTCGACCAGCTGTTTTATGCCGACAACCAACTGCAGCAGATGGAAGATAACTGCCATCGTATTTTCAACGGTTGCCTGTATCAGCACGCTTTTGATCTGGTGTTTGTCACCGCTGCCGACAAAGCTCTGGCCTACCAGCAGATGACCAGCCGTTATCTGCAACAGCAAGATTTACTCAGTGCCGCCAAAGCGCTGCGCCGCGCCTGCCACAATGCCCCACAGAATCCGACGTTACGCCAGCAGCTCTATGCCTTGATGCAACAGCTCGGCATTCAGCGTTTTCGCGGCGTCAATCTGCCGCAGGAGCAAAAAGCTGACGGCTAAAACAATACCTGCTCAACAAAACCACCATAACCACTCAACGGGTCCAATAATTGAATTTCCAGTACCCAGATGCCGCTGCGGACTACTCCATCGCAACCGCCGAGTTGACCGGACGCATAGAGTTTGTGCGGAAAGTCACCGACTCTGTGGCCTTTGATTTGATGATTCAACACCATGCCATACCGGGCCGCCGCGTCTGCGGCTACCTGATACAAAGCAGCACCTGAGCAGCCTGTGGCCCGCCAATGCGCGGCAACCTGTTCAAACACCTGATGAACTGCCTGTTGTACCTGATGATGTACCGGGGTTTCACCAAGGCAAAAAGTCGCACCAACGTCCGCTTCATGGCCAGCAAAAACCGGGCCTATGTCGATAAAAAAGATGTCATGGTCGCCTAAGCGGCTGTCAGGCGTTGAGGGTTCGCTGTAAATTTTCGCCGTGTTGTGACCAAAGCGGATGATCGGCGGATGCCAGTGCTGTTCGGCACCGGCCTGTTGCAACACTGTCATTGCGATGGCGACGGCGTCAGCTTCACTGATGCCAGGCTCAAGCCTCGCGGCAATCTGCTGCAGGCAGTCCAGCGCGGTTTGTTGCGCCTGTTGCATCGCCACCAGAGAAAAACCGGCACCGACCTTTTGCGCCGGCTGTTGTTCAAGCTGTTGATTTGCCATATTAAACCTTTGCATAACTTCGCTACTTGCAGCTTAACCTGTGCCAAAGCTGCCCGCGTATTTATTTTGTTGAAATGATGTAATTTTTAGCGCCATAATCAGCCGTAAGCACTTTGCTTGTCGCTGCGAAGACTGCTTTCTATACTGAAACTCCGACTAAAAAATACAAGGGAACGACCATGGCTTTGACCATCAGCTTTGACCTGCAAGAGCAGGATTTAGATTACTTCCGCCAATTGATGCAAAAAACCGAACGGGTTGTCAGCCATCATAGCAGCGAGGAGATCCTGAGCGCCGCCAAAGCATTGGCTGGCGAAGTGCAAAATCAGGTACCAGAATTCGTCGCAATCCGGTTAAAACAGCTCGAAACTCTGGTGGCGATGGTTGAGGATAAAGACTGGGATTTAACCGAAGAAGAAAAATTAGACGTGCTGTCAGCACTGGCCTATTTCAGTAAACCTGAGGATTTAATTGCCGACCATTTACCGGTGCTGGGTTTCCTCGATGACGCCATCATGATTGAACTGGTGGTGCAATCGCTGGCGGACGACTTTGAAGCCTACAGCGAATTCTGCACCTTCCGCCGCAACGAAATAGAACGTCGCGGGGCAGAAGCGCAGACCAGCAAAGCTGACTGGCTGGAAACAAAAAAACAGGAACTGCATTCCTGGCTGCGCCGCCGTCGGGCGGAAAAACGTAGTGGCGCCGGCGGTGGCGGTTTCCGTTCAGTATTCTCATTCCGTCGCTAAACCGGATGCAATTCAAACCGGAATCCACAGCAGCCGGCGCTTTGGCTGGTCTGCTGCTGTTGCTCTGCCCGCCGCTGTATGGCGGGCAGGTTAAGGTTTACCAGTACACCCAGCAAAATGGCGTGGTCGCTTTCAGTGATAAACCGCCCGCTGACAGTCCGTTTAAAGTGCTGCGCTATGACTGTTTTGCCTGCGGCGTCCGTTCGTCGATTAACTTCAACACCACACCACTGTTTTTACAGCATTACCACCGGGAAATTCTGACTGCTGCAGAGCAATATCAGCTTGAACCTAGCCTGATCCGTGCCGTGATCCATGCTGAATCCGGTTTTAATCCCAAAGCCCGCTCGAAAGCCGGTGCGCAGGGTTTGATGCAGCTGATGCCAGATACAGCGAAAGAGCTCGGCGTCGGCAATATCTGGTTGCCACAGCAGAATATTCAGGCCGGCAGCGCTTACCTAGCCAGTTTACTGCAACAATTTAATGGTGACACGCGACTGGCGCTGGCCGCCTATAATGCCGGCCCGGGAGCCGTCAGCCGGCACGGTGGTGTGCCGCCCTACGCCGAAACCAAGGCTTATCTGCAACGGGTCGATATCCTGTTACGCCGCTATCAGCAACAATCCGCCACGCTCTGATCCTCGCCGTCAAAAATTAGTTTTATTGGTTTTAAACCAATAAAACGCTGCTGACGACTATCTGTCCATCGGTACCGCCCATCACTGATTTGCCTAACATTTAGTGAAATACTGCAAATATCAAGGTAGGCGCTTTTAAGTACCTAATTTTATTAAATATTTTTATGGCATTTGCTTTGCTTAGTAGCTTGCACATTCACTCATAAGGACACATCATGAAAAAAATAGTACCTATTATTTGTTCACTTACCCTGTTAAATGCCTGTGTGATCCATGTTGGAGCCGACGAACCGGCCACTGTGCAAAGCCGTCAATTACAACTCAATGCTAATAACCTGCAACCATTGGTCGCCGAAACCGAAGCCGGTGACCTGCAGATCATTGGTGAAAAAGGCCGCGAACAGATTGAGGTGGAAGCGCGCATTCGTTACGACAATATCGAGCAGCTGGAACTGTCACTGGAAGCCAAAGGCGATGCTGCCGTGTTGATTGCCCGCAACAAAGAACATGTCTCTTTTGGTTATGTGGATAACGCTTCAGTGGATTTAGTAGTTCGGGTGCCAGAACGTTTTGCCCTGAAACTGGAAGATGGTTCCGGTGATACCAGGATTGAGCAGTTGACTGGCGATCTGCTGATTCAGGATGGTTCAGGTGATCTGCACGTAACCGGCGGCCGTCAGGTCAGTATCGAAGATGGTTCTGGTAATTTAGCGCTGTCCGGCGCCAGCGGCAATGTCAGTATCGATGATGGCTCTGGTGATATCCGCGTGGTACAGGTCAGCGGTGATCTGACTTTGTCCGATGGCTCGGGTGATGCGGACATAAGTCAGGTACAAGGCACGGTCAAAGTTGAAGATGGCTCCGGTGATATCCGGGTGGCTCAGGCCGGCGGCCTGATTGTCGAAGATGACGGCTCGGGTGAACTGAGTTATCAGCAAATCGCCGGTCGGATCTCAGTGCCGCATGACAAACAACGCGAATAAATCGCAGACAAAAACAGAACGGGGCCAGCGCCCCGTTTTACTTTGTGCTCGACCACGATTCAGAACAAGGCCGCGAACTTTTCCTGCAACAGAGGCTTCAACGCAAAAGTGATGAGTTTACCGGCCTGCTCCAGAAATGCGATTTGACTGGCATTCCACTGCATCACGCTGCCAACCTGTTCGCAACAAAACACCCCGACTAACTGGCCGTTATAGCGGATGCCGACATCAAGCAGCGACATAATGTCATTGGGTTCAAAATAAGCTTCGTTGAAACAGGATGTGGCCGGATGCGTCGCCGCATCTGCCGCGTTGATGCCACCATCATTGCGCATGGCTTCAAAATAAGGTGCAAAATCATCTTCATGCAGTGCAATGCCCTGATAATGCGCATCCTCATTACTGTCGTATAAATCTACCGCGATAATTTCGCTGAGCAGCGAGTCAGAATAGAGCCACAGACTGGCGCGGGAACAATTCAGTTGTTTGGTAATGGTTTCAGTCAGCTGGCGATAAAAGGCTTCCGCCGTGATGTGTTGATCTTTAAACGCCTTAATCAGCAGTAACAGCGCTGTTTGGTCGAGCATAAAGTCTCCTGCAGACAAGCTCCGCTGCCGTTCAGCGGAGTTGTTTCAGTTATAGCTGCAGTTCTGCTAATTGTCAGGCGGCAACATCGCAGCTATTTGCCGGCCGGGCTTATTGCTGCTGGCGATACCATTCGCCGAGAATCAGGCTTGCCGCTACGCTGACATTCAGTGATTCCACTTTGCCGGTGCCGGGAATTTGCAGCGCGATTTCAGCGCTGTTGGCCACGGCTTTCGACACGCCCTGCATTTCTTCACCAAACACCACCACGACTTTTTTCGGCAGCTTACTTTGATACAAAGACACTCCGGCATGGCTGGAAGTAGTGATGAGGGTATAACCGGCTTCTTTACACAGCTTCAGTGCCAGCGGCAGATGGTCGGTTTGCAGTGCTTCGACAAATTCCAGCCCGCCTTCGGCAGTGCGCGCCGCGGCACCCGATTGCAGCGCTTCAGGCGCGCTCAGGATAATACCGCTGACGCCAAAATGCGCGCAGCTGCGGGCGATAGCGCCGAGGTTATGCGGATTGCCGACACCATCGAGCGCCAATAAACAATCCTGTGTTTTTTTGCGGTGCAGCGTCAGATAGCTGGCAATCGACATCGACTCGCGTTTTTTCACCACCAGAACAACGCCGCCATGGTGCTGACTGCCACTGATCTTTTCCAGCTCAGCGTTATCCACGATGTGATAAGCCCGTTTGTGCGCGGCCAGATATTTCATCACGTCAGCAAAACGCGGCGCATAATCGGCATGCAGATACATTTTAATCACTGCGTCAGGTCTTTGCGTGAAACACACCCGGCAGGCATTTTCCCCTAAGACCCGGCTTTCCTGTTGGCCCTGTTGTTTCAGCTGCGCCGCTGACAGTGGCTGGCTCTGACGCGGGGCGGCCGGCTGTTGCTGCGGTTTATCCGCGCGCGGCTTAACGGTTTTTGCTGAGGCTGCTGAAGCTTTCCCTTTCCACGGTTTTTCTAATAACGACGGCTCGCTGTCACGTGAACGCGGCGGGCGGGCGGAAGAAGCTGGTTTTTTCGGCGGATATGCCACGATGTCGGTCCTGTCACTGGCGGGCCTGCAGCCCGGAAAGGCGCTCAGTTTAGCGCAAAAGCGTGCGGTATCGAAGAAAGACTTGAGTTTGTCATCGGCTGCAGTAAGCTGGCGCGCAGTTTGCGCAGTTTGCACCGTTTCGGAATATTTATGCTCAGTTACCGTCACAGTTTTCATGCCGGCAATCATGCCGACCTCATCAAGCATCTGGTAGAAGTCGCTATCCTGATGTATTTAAAGAAAAAAGATAAACCATTTTGCTACCACGACACCCACGCCGGCGCGGGTTTATATAGCCTCGACAGCGCACAGGCGCAAAAAACCGGCGAGTATCAAACCGGCATCGGCAAACTTTTTGGCTATCAGGCGAGTAACCTGGCATTCCAAACTTATCTGGACTTGGTGCGTGAGCTGAATCCGGACGGCCAGTTGCAGTTTTATCCCGGTTCTCCCGGCATTGCGCGGCTGATGTTACGCGACGGTGACAGCATTCAGGCGACCGAGTTGCATCCGGCGGATTTTCCGTTATTACAAACCCAATTTCAGGGCCGCCGACATTGCCGCATTGAAAAAATGGACGCTTATGCCGGCCTGCGCGCCATGTTACCGCCACGGCATAAACGCGGTCTGGTGTTAATTGACCCGCCTTATGAGCTGAAAACCGAATATCAGGATCTGGTGAAAGGTTTGCAGCAAGGTGTACAACGTTTTCCACAAGGAACTTTTGCCATCTGGTATCCGGTGATTGAGCGCGCCAGTATTGAAGCGGTGATTGATGCCATTGTCGGCACCGGCATTCGCAATCAACTGCGGATTGAACTGTGTCCGCTGCCCGACAGCAACGGTTTTGGCATGACTGGCAGCGGCATGCTGGTGATAAACCCGCCTTACACCCTCGCCGCAGAGATGAAAGATGCCCTGGCCGAGTTAGCGCCCTTGCTGGGGCCTGCAGTGCAATGGACAGTCCGCCAGCTGGTGGAGGAATAATGCGTACAGCGTTTGTCCTTGGGCTGATGTTGTGGTGGCTGCCCGGCAAAGTACTGGCATTTGGCAGCACCGGCCATCAGCTGGTGTGCAGTCTGGCTTATCAGCTGGTCAAACCGGACACCCGGCAACAAGTTGATCTGTTGCTTGCGCAGGGGCCTGCACAGGACTTTGCCCAAGGTTGTGTCTGGCCGGATGAAGCGCGGCAGGCACCCGCTTATCTGTTTACTGCCCCATTCCACTATCTGAATGTGCCGCGCCAGCAATCGCAGGTAAAACCAGCAGATTGCGCCGCGAGGGGCTGTTTACTCAGCGCACTTAAACATTATGCGGCGCTGTTAAAACAACCAGGACACAACCGGCAACGCGCTGAAGCTTTGTTATTTTACAGCCATTTTATTGCCGACCTGCACCAGCCACTGCATGTCAGTTATGCCGACGATCAGGGTGGCAACAAAACGGCCGTCTATTATTTTGGCAAGCCATCAAATTTGCATGGCATCTGGGACGCGGCGATGCTGAAAAGTCTGGGTTATGCCGACAATCAGCAATTGGCGACCAGCAAACTGGCGGCACTACGGCCAGACACAGTCCGGCAGTGGCAAAGCGGTCAGCCACTGGTTTGGGCGCAGCAATCGCTGACGCAAACCCGTAAGGTTTATCAGAGCTACAAGCCTGGTATGTTATTCAGTCAGCCGGAACTGGAGCGTGACGGCCCGCTGATTGAAACCCGTCTGCTACAGGCTGCTGTGCGCTTAGCCTGGCAGCTGGATCAGTTGCTGCACCCCGCCGCCGGCAATTGAAGCTGCGCCAGCCAGTGCAACATCTGTTGCTGTAAGACATCGCCAAAGCGATGGCCTTGTGCCTTCGCTATCACTAATTCTGGCGCTTTGGCGCCACATTGCTGGTAGTGGCTTTTCAGATGTTGAAAGGCCACGTTTACCTGCGCTGGCGGCATCAAAGGGTCCTGCTCGCCATGCAGCAATAACAGCGGTTTAGGTGCTGCCAGCGCAGCAATATCGGGCAAGTCCAGTTGCCGGTACAGGCCCGGATGGATCATGTAAAAGGCTGTCTGACCGCGACTGAAATTATTGCCGGGTTCCCGCAAGAACTTCAGACTATTGAACCACCCCACACTAACAGCAGCATGCACATCTGCTGACACAGCCGCCAGCTGCCAGGCGCGAAATCCGCCCATCGAAAAGCCGACCGCAGCGATGCCCGTCACGCCAGGTTGGCGCGCTAAAAAATTTGCCGCCACTGCATCCTCCCGCGCCATCAGGCCGGCAAGGCTGACACCCTGCGCCTGTAAATTTGCTGCCAGCTGCTGCTGTTCGGCGTACTGGATCGGCCCACGCGCACCAAAGCCCGGTGCATCCGCCAGCAACACGAGATAACCCTGTGCCCGCAACAACTCAGCAATAGCGACGCCATCAAAATATTTTTGTTGCCACTGACTGACCAATTCAGGCTGGTCGCTGAGCGCGGGCGGCAACCATTTATCTTTGCCGATGCGAAATTCGGCGCCATGATCATGCAGCAGGATCACCGCGTTAATTGCGCCCTGACGCAGGGTTACCGGTTTATACAGATACAGATCCAGCGGCTGCCATAACGGCAACCGCCACTGTTCAAGATGAGTATTGGCGGCAGGACTGAGCTGTGTGGCGGCGGCAATCAAGGCCGGGTCTGCCGGTGGCAGTAACAAGGCATGATTCAAAAGACTTTTCGCCTGTTGCTGCCAAAGCGCAAAATTGCCCACAGCGGGGTCGAAAGCGCTTGCAGATGGCGCAGGTAAACGTAAATCAGGCGCCAGTAACGTTGCAGAACTGGGTTTCAAATCAGCCCCCGCCTTGCTGTTGGCTTGAACCGGCGTGAAAGTAGACAGCACGGCTATCAACAACATCAGCCCATATTGACGAGGCGAGAAAAAAACGCGCGAGTTGGTTAAATCACAGGGACATAGTGTGTGGTGTAGCGTGTTGTGCAGCATGATGCCAGCATGGTCAGAATTCAGATAAAGCTGAGCTTGCCAAAAACTGCCTTCGATCACCAGCAGTTCTTGCCACCGATAGACAGATCCTGCTTTCGCCAACAAAACCAACCGACTTTATGCAGTGGCTGCAATCCAAGCAGCCACCAGCTCGCAATCAGCCGCCGCCAATAAAGTGCAGCTGGCTTCTGGCAACATCAACACATCACCAGATGCCAGCGAATACTGCTGTGCGCCGCTTTGTATTTGGATTTGCTGGCCTTGACTCAGACCGTCGGCATAAATCAGCCACCAGCCGCTGACGACAGTCTGCAACAAAGCGGGTTGATTTGCCTGCAGGTGCAGCGCCCGCAGCCCACCTTGCAGGCCAGCCGACAACATTAAATTGATATCACGCACCGGGCCGTCCAGCAGTGTAGCTACCGTTGACGCAGCACCGGCAAAATTAGCCTGATACTGTGGGTGACAAAGTTGCATGCGCTGTTGTGGCGCTCCTGGCGCAGTTACCGCGAGCTCGAGACCAGCGCCATGGCGGATTGCCAGATAACGCTGGTAACCGTCAAATGCGGTAAAAGGTCCTGATTGCAGTACTGTTGCGCTGCTAAAACGCCAATGAAAATCTCGGGCTGCAACGCTCGAACCAACCGGGGATATCGCCAGTTGCCGGGTTTCCCCACCGGCCCACTTCGTCACCAGTTGCTCAGTCGCAGGAATGAGCTGAGCGCTGTCAGGCTTTAATCCAGTCATTTATTATTGTCCAAGCCGCTTACTGCCCACGCCACTTACTGTCCACGCCATTGGGCATGACACAGGGCGTCGTGTTTTTCCCGGCTGAGCAGAATACGCGCTAACACCAGGTCGGCCGCGCCATCTGTGCCAGCAAGGCCAATCAGCGCTTCGAGATGTAACTCCGGGTCAAGCTCAGCGCCAATCAGCTCCAGCCAGTCTTCGCCGGCTGGTACTAAATCGACATAAGCCCGGCTTTCATAATGTTGCTGATACAACGCGTAATCTTCAGCACTCAGATTCTCGCTGGCCAGTTCTTCAAAAATCGCAAATGCATGGTCACAAAGTTCATCCATCGACCAGAGTTCTAAGCTGTCTGACATCACAAGTCCCCGTAAATTTAGAGGCCCGCAGTATATCTCAGCGCGCCGCTGCCGTCTTGAGGGCCACGCGGGCTTTTACATAACGTTTGTTGTACCAGAAGGTGGCTGCAATGCCCAATACCGAAGGTAACACCCAGCTGACCAGCTGCAGCTCAGGGCTGAAATCCAGCACTTTGCGGCCACCAAAGGCAAAAAAGGCAGTAAAGACAGCGATGCCGGAGGCCAGCATATTGCCGATATGTTCTTTCAGCATCGCAGATTTTTCCACGCTGGCTCTATGGATATAACGCAGACAACCGATGCTGCTGAACAATGCGATGGCACCAAAGATTTGCCCCAATACAAACTGGCGCGGCACTGCCTGCCATAAAGTCCAGATGGCGCAGCCAAAGGTGATTAGTACTAAAGCCTGATGCGACCAATGTCTGAGTGCAATACGCTCAGCACCCGCCTGCAAAGCCAACAAGCCCTGGCGTAAATTCATCAGCGCCAGCAAACAAAGCAGCAACAAAAAGCCCGACATCAGCCGCACCCGCTCTGCAAACAGCTGTGGGTCCTGACCAACGCGCAAATCAGCGGCTTTGACCACCAACGGCGCCGACAAGACCAGCGCGCACATCAAAATACCGGCGCCACAAATCAGATACATCAGCGTGCTATACCAGTGGCCACTGCGCACATGCCAGGGACTGCCTTTTTTCGCCAGCATCGGCCCCCAGAATACGCATAACGCCAGCGCGCCACAAACCACATGTAAAACTAATAAAAACTGATGCAACATTTGCATGAGAAGCCTCCGGGCGATGTGAATAATGACAAGCACAGCATGCTGCTTTGGTGCGGGGCAGCACAGTGCCAGAAGTCATCTTCGGCACTATGACTTCTGGCCTATTGCTAGCCTCGCGCATACTGCAAAACCTTTGTAGACCCGACCTGAGCAAAAAAACTAATGACTGACTCTGCGGCTCCCTTACCCGCCCCTACGCCAGCCGGCGAGCATCCGGCGCGCTGGCTGCATAAAGAAAACCTGGCGGCAGTGCTGAGCTGGCTGGTGTTTGCTTATATCCAGCAAAGCACTGCCATGCAGCTGTATGGCAACTGGCACCCGCTCAGCCTGTTGTGTGCGGCCAGTTTATTACTGTTTATTGGGTTGTTTTTTTATTGTCAGTCCTGTGAAGAACATTCCACGCCCTGGGTTGCATTGGTCACGATGTGGGCTGCGCTGACGACAACCGCTGTGCTGGCACCGAATGGCTTTGCCGCTGGCCTCGGTGTGTTGTGGTGCTGCCTGTTGCCCTGGTTTGTGCCGGCGCGCTGGTTATATCTGATGATCGTGCCGGCCTTATTACCGGTGCTGATCATGCAGTCGCTGGATGGTTTACGGCTCGGTGAAGGCCTGATGATCCTGGTTTGTGGCACTTTCCAGTTTTTTGCCATGTTTGCGATGAGCAAAGCACGGGAAGAAAAGCTGGCGCGGGAAGCCCTCGCCCACACCCATCAGGCGTTATTGGCCGCCCAGTCACAACTGGCAACGCAGGCCGCTGATGCGGAGCGGCTGAGAATTGCCCGCGACTTACACGATAGCCTGGGCCATCATTTGACCGCTTTAGTCATTCAGCTGCAGGTCGCCGGCTATCAAAGCAACCAGCTGGCAGCCGGCTCTGCAGCACAAGAAAAAACTGAAAACACAGCTCAGCAAGCGCTGACCGGGCAAATTAACCATTGCCATGAACTGGCCAAACAGCTTCTCCAGGAAATTCGTCACACAGTCTCGCAACTACGCGAACCGGCAATGCCACAACTGGCGTTGCAGCTCAAAGCGCTGGCGCAGAACGTACCACAGCTGCAGCTGGACCTGCAGATCACACCCGGCTTGCCGACCGACCCTTTATCCACCGCGCTGCTGTTTCGGGTCAGCCAGGAAGCTATCACCAACACAGTGCGTCACAGCGGCGCCACTAAGGCTCAATTGCAGGTATGGCAACACAAAGACCAGCTCTGTTACCGCTATCGCGACAATGGCCAGCTCACGCAATGGCCACTTCTCGAGGGCAATGGCCTGACCGGCATGCGTGAGCGCATTGAACAGGCCGGCGGTTCTTTGCTGCTGTCAAACCCACAGCACCAGCTGCAGATTGATATTGAATTGCCGGCGGTGGCGCCATGACTATCCGCCTGATTGTGATCGACGACCAGACTTTAGTCCGGCAGGGCATTATCAGCTTATTGCAGTTAGATCCAGACATCGAAGTTGTGGCGCAGGCTGGTGATGGCAGTGAAGTGGTCACGCTGGTGCAGCAATATCAGCCGGACCTGTTGCTGATGGATATCCGTATGCCGCAGGTCGATGGTATTGCCGCACTACAGTTGCTGCAGCAGGCCGGACTGCGCGTGCCGGTACTGATGCTGACTACTTTTGATGATCACCAGCAGGTACTGACGGCGATGCTGGCCGGCGCCCGCGGTTATCTGCTCAAAGATGTCGCGCTTGATGTGCTGCTACAGGCGATCCGCACTGTCGCCGCCGGTGACTCGCTGTTGCAACCCGCACTGACCGACCGTATCCTGCAGGCCCGTCAAGGCACTGACGCACCGCCAGACACTGAAGCCCTGTCGCCAAAAGAGCTGGAAGTGCTGCGTTTATTGGCCGCCGGTTTCAGTAACCGGGAAATCGCCGCAGCTGTATTTAAATCGGAAGGCACAGTGAAAAATCAGGTATCGGCTATTTTGAGTAAACTCGGCGTGCGCGACAGAACCAAGGCGGTGCTTAAGGCCATCGATCTGGGTTTATTGCATTAACACTTTCAGGAATTCCCAATCATGCAACAACAACTTGCTCTCGTCAGCCTGCTCGTGCGCGACTATGACGAGGCCATTGAATTCTACTGCAACAGG
This sequence comes from Rheinheimera sp., assembly GCA_008015325.1. GTDB lineage: Bacteria > Pseudomonadota > Gammaproteobacteria > Enterobacterales > Alteromonadaceae > Pararheinheimera. The sequence goes on along the minus strand of SSFI01000054.1, from coordinate 9,227 downwards.
CTAGGTTTCCGGTTGGTTGAAGACACACCACAAGGGCAAAAACGCTGGGTGGTGGTCGCACCACAAGGTGACATTGGCTCAGCACTGTTACTGGCGCGCGCCAGTGATGTTGAACAGCAAGCCATGATTGGCCGCCAGGGTGCCGGGCGGGTCTGGTTGTTTTTACAAACCGATGATTTTGAACGCGATTATCAGCGCATGTCCGCCAATGGTGTGCAATTTCAGGAACAGCCACGCCATGAACCTTACGGCACCGTTGCGGTGTTTGCCGACCTTTATGGCAACTTGTGGGATTTAATCGAGCGGAAAAATAACTGATATTTTTCTGACAAATCATCCTGCTGCTCTGAGTTCGTCACATTCGGGCTGCCGAACCAGAGGAGCCGACAGGCATCTGTCGGAACAGTCACCCAAATCAACCCCGCGATATCCTGAATTAAGTGCGGCAAGCCGGCTGCTTGGTTATAATCGCCGCCTTTGCCCGCCAGCTTCGGAGTTCTGATGTATCGTTGCCCGCTTTGCCGTGAAGTATTGAGCCCGCAGGCCAGCGCCTGGCGGTGTGCAAATGGTCATCAGTTTGATATCGCACGGGAAGGTTATGTCAATTTGCTGCCGGTGCAACACAAGAAGTCGCTGGATCCGGGTGACAACGCCGAGATGATCCAGGCGCGTCGTACCTTCCTTGATGCCGGTCATTATCAGTTTTTATCAGACGCCATCAATCAGCAGCTGGCTGGTGTGTTGCAAAGTACAGATGCTTTATTGGACCTTGGTTGTGGTGAAGGTTATTACAGCGCCAGAGCCGCGTCAGCCCTGAACGGGGTTGAGGTTTATGGTTTGGATATATCCAAAACTGCCGTGCGCTACGCAGCAAAACGTTATAAAAACCTGCATTGTTGTGTCGCCAGCAGTTATGCCCTGCCATTTAGTGACGGTGTTTTTGCCGGACTATTGCGGATTTACGCGCCATCAGACGCCGATGAGATGGCCCGGGTGCTGCGGCCCGGCGGCTATCTGCTGACGGTCAGCCCGGCACCGGAACATTTACTGCAATTTAAACAACAAGCTTACGCCACAGTGCGGTTACACCCGGACAGTATCAAAGACGAAGCCGGTTTCAGCCATATCAAGCGCCAGCGCCTGCAAGCGTTATGGCAGGCGCCAACTGCCTCAACCATGCTACAGCTGATAGAGATGACGCCTTTGGCTTACAAACTGAACGCTGCCATGCGGGATGTCTTGTGTCAGCAACTACCGGCTATTCAACTGGATTTTTATCTCGATTTATATCAGAAAGACTAGCTGAGAAGGCCTTACTTCAGGCTGGCAACACGGCAATCCGGCGCAGTCTTTAGCAGAATGCGCCGGTGCCTGGCTGATTTATCTGTTGGTCGTTTTCGCTGCGGGCTTTTTCGGCGCTGGTTTTTTCTTTGCCGCTGGCTTTTGCGCCTTTTTCGTCAGCTTTTTAACCGGCTTTTTACCGGCTTTTTTTGCCGGCAGCGGTACAGCCTGCACCGGCGTGTCCAGCATCTGATGCCAGAAATAACTGCCAAGCTCTGCCACGGCATTAGTCTGCGCATTGGCCAGTACCACTACGCCTAAACCAGCGTCCGGCGAATAGGACATATCGGTGCGGTAGCCTCGCACCAGACCACCATGGTGATACACAGTGTGCTTGCCAAACTGATACACCCGCAGGCCGAGGCCATAATGCGCCGTGCTGACATAAGGCCCATAAGTTCGGCCCTGCAGATTGTCGGTGGTTTTCACCCGTGGCGTTTCGATATCTTTTAACACCGCAGCAGAGAGCACCTGCGGCTTGTGGCCTAACCGTGCAATGAGCCATTTGCCCATATCCATCGCGCTGGCGTTGACGCCGGCCGCCGGATTCACACGGTAATAAGTTGGCACCACTTTGGTTTCGGCCCAGCCTTTGCGGGTACCGATATGCGGCATAGCACGGTTTTTACTGGCGAGAAAGCCGGCATAACCAACACTCGCAGTATGCATCTGCAGCGGTTTAAAAATCCGTTGGTCCAATAGCTTTTCATACGGCTGGCCGGTGGTTTTCAGCAACACGGTTTCAATCTGGCTGAACAACACGTTCTGATAACCGTAACAACGCCCCGGCACACACCGTGGATTGATATTCTGAAATTTCGGCAGGATTTGTGCTGGGGTTTGACCGGCTTCAATCAGTTCGTCAAAAGCGTTGTCGACTAAGCCGGCATTCTGGCCGAGTAAATGTTCCACCTTCAGCTGCGCCGTCATCGCCTGACTGCGGAACTGCAGCCCCGGCACATAACGAGTGACGCGGTCGTTCCAGTCGAAACGGCCTTCGTGCTCAACCTGCGCTGCCAAACCCGCAGCAAAGGTTTTTGATACTGAAGCTAAACGGAAAATGGTGTTGGCATCGACCGGGGTTTTACTGCCGACCGAGCGCACGCCATAAGCGCCGACCCGGACGATCCGGTCGTTTTTCACAATGACATAGACAGCACCGGGCACCCGGTTTTTCGCCATTTTTTGCTGAAATTCGCGATGAAACTGATTGGCGAACTCATCGACAGAAGGGGCTGCCAGCACAGAGCCCGCCCATAACAACAGGCCTGCGACTGCAGTAAATTTCCACATAAACAAATATCCTGTCCCGCGGTCACAGCTGGGCAGCTCAGGCCTGCCGGAGAACAATGTCACAACAAAATCAGGATTTTGTCGCAGCCAATGCCTGTAACATCTGCGGGATCACTTGCTGAATAAAATGCGCTTTTTGCGCCTCACTGACCAACTCCGGTTGCCAGTCGCCTGAAATATAAGGCGTTAAGGCCGGACCGATCGCATAACAGAATGCTGAATACCACTGCCCCGCGGCCTGCACCCGCACGGCTTTTTTTACATAATGACCGGAATCGATTTCTTCAAAAAAATCCAGGGCTCTGACGGCTTGTGGCCCGACATCCAGCAGCAATTTTCCCTGCTGCACCCGACCCTGCGCTTCAGTCAGTACCGGTACCGGTGCGTCGAGCGGACTTTGGCTGAGGCCACGGCGCTGATGGTCCGCTAACACGGCATCCAGCGTCTGGTACCGCTGCCCGGTGATGGCTTCGACAATCTCCGGAAACATCAATAAACCGTAGACAAAAATATGCTCAGTGGTCTGCATCCGCGGCTCCTCCAGCCAGATCCTGCCAGGTCAGAAACAACCGCAGGTCCAGTTCCAGTTGATGATACTGGGGTTCCATATGCTGACACAATTGATAAAACGCCTTGTTATGATCTTTTTCCCGCAAATGCGCCAGTTCATGCACCACAATCATATGCAGTAAAGGCAATGGTAAGGTTTTTAACAGACTGGCTACGCGAATTTCATTTTTACTTTTCAGCGCCTTACCCTGTACCCGACTGACCTGACTGTGCAGGCCAAGCGCGTTATTGACGATATGGATCTTCGGGTCAAAGCAGATTTTGCTGATGGGCGCGGAACTACGCATAAACTGCTGCTTCAGCGCCATGGTGTAGTCGTACAAACGCGCATCGGACTGAATGTCGTGGCGGCCGTCCGGATAACGCTTTTTTAAGGTGCAGCCCAGGGTGCCGGCCTGCACCAGCGTGCGCACTTGTTGCTGAATAGATTCCGGATACTGGCGTAAATAAGGTAAATCCACCGGCGCTTTGCCCCTTAATGTCTGCAAGTGCTACTGCAGTTGCCAAAAGCGCTATTGTAACCGCAGCATTGCAACCGACCAAGTCAACCGCTGCTGACACAGCTGCTAAATCGCGCAGTGCGGTGCTTCAATACCCGGTTTTAGTGCCAGAATCTGCCCCTGTGTGCCCGTTGTCAGTAGTAAAAACCGGCTTTGTTCCAGTTGTTGCCATTGCTGCTGATCGGCTTGTTGCTGTTTGAGCGCGGCCAGCAAATCGGCATGGACCTGTAACTGCAAGCGATCACAACTCTGTAACTGCCAGCCATCTGTCGTGGCCTGACGCCACACAGCCACTGTACGGGCGACCTGTTGCTGACTCTCGTGCTGACTGCGCAGATAATCCTGATACACCAGCTGATATTGTTGCTGACGCTGCTGTGCGCGGCTCGGTGTGACTGCCGCGTTTTGCTGCGCTGCGGCTGTAACAGGCGCCAGTTGATGAACCTGAATGGTGTATAAACCCTGCTGCTGTTGTTCAATCTGATACATCAACTCAGGCGGCGTCAGCCAGACCACCAACACTAAAATACAGGCAGCCAGCGCCATCACTTGCTGCACTGCGGGTTGCCAATCCCAGCTACGGCGTAGCGGCTTTTCCTTTAACACCAGCTGCTGTAATGCCAGACGCTGTGCTTTATCCAGCCGATATTGCTGCCTGCTTTGTTGATGCCATTGCCGCAAAGCCTCGTCAAGCTGTGGCGCGGCATCTGTGTCTGTAGCTGCTGGCTTGACGCCGGCTGATTTATCTGTCTTCATAAGTCTGCTCCGCAGTGGCCGTCAGCCACAGCTGCAATTGATGACGGGCATATCTGAGCCGGGTTTTAACTGTCTCCACGCCGACGCCGGTAATTTCGCTAATTTGTGCCAGCGAAAAATCCTCCAGTTGCAGCAATAAGGCTTCGCGTTGCAACAGTGGCAAACGTTGGATCGCCAGATCTAAGTTGGCGGACTGTTCTGCAGCCAATAATTGCTGTAACGGCTTTGCCGCCGGATCCGGCAATTCATCCAGCAAATCCTGTGCGGCGTGCGGCCGCTGACGGCGCCATTCATCAATCAGCAGGTTCCGGCCAATACTGAACAGCCAGGTTTTGACCGAGCTTTGGCCCTGATAGCTGCCGGCGTGCAGCATCAATTGGATCCAGGCCTGCTGACTTAAATCCTGCGCCAGTTCGGCATCACTTTGCTGCAGTAAAAAATGGTACAGCGCATCGGCATACCGCAAAAACAATTGCTGCAACAGGGCCGGGTCGGCTTGCTGCTGATACTGCTGCAGCAGCAACCGGCTTTCCACCTGCACCGGCCCTGCCGCCAGTCGCCCCAACCATTTCCATCCCATACTGCCTCCCCCGCGGCTTTATGCAGCGTCTGGCAACCCGATCATCACATGAACCAGAAACAAATTAACCTTGCTGATCCAGCCGAAAGTCCAGTTGCACTTCCAGATCACTTTGCGCAACGGCGCGGCCATTTTCAAGTTTTGGCTGATATTTCCAGTTCTTCAGCGCACGGATGGCTTCCTGCTCAAATACCCGTCTAGGTTCTGCCGCCAGCACCCGGACATCTGTGACCCGGCCATCCGCGGCAATGTTAAAGCGCAGTTGTACCCAGCCGTTTATTCCGTCTCTGGCCGCTGCAGGCGGATATTTGGGTTCAATCCGCACCAGCGGGGTGGCTGCTTTATCTGCGCCGGCCGGCGCTTCCAGAGACGGTCCTGTCAGTGCAATGACCGGCCGCCCGCTATCAGACGTGACATCCAGCATATCGCCAGGCTCTGCCGACGTTGGCATTGCCAGTTTTGGTATTAGCTGTGGCACAGGCGGCTGCGGAATTTGCCGGATGATTTTTTGCGCGGCAGATTCCTCCCGCGGCACCAGCGGAGTGACATCAAACACCGTATCAACTTTGGCTGTGATGGGCGCAGTTGACTGCACCAGCTGCGCCATCAGCTGAAACAACGCAAAGCTAATCAGCGCTGCCGCAGCAGCCATCGTCAGGCCACGCATCAGCCTTGGCAACCAATCAACAGTTGCCGGATTTTGTTGCGCGTTGCATAGCCCACGATCAGGTTGCAGATTGTCGGAAAAAGAAATGCTTGTCATGATGCGTCTCCACAGAACTACAAATTTGCACGCTGCGGCGTATGTTGCAGCGCGTTCAGAGATTGGACGAAGCAGAAACAAAAAAGGGGTGACCATGGCTGGCAAAAATTTTTGTACAACAATCGCAACAGGCTTGTTGTTTGGCGCTTGTTGGGCGGCAGCAGTACAGGCGGCAGATATCCAACAACTGTATTTAGTGCGGCACGCCGAAAAAGCCGACAGCAGCAAAGATCCGCTGCTTTCTGCCTGTGGTCAGGCACAAGCGGCTGCATTAGCAACTTTATTGCAGCATGTTCAGTTGCCGGTGCTGTATCACAGCGGATATCAGCGCACCAGACAAACCGCAGCCGCCAGTCTCAAAGACGGGCGTAAGTTGCAGCAATACGACGCAAAAGATTTGCCGGCGTTGGCCAAAGCGCTGCAAAGCATTGGTGAAAATGCACTGGTGGTCGGTCACAGCAATACCACACCGCAACTGGCAACCTTACTCAGCAAGATGGCAGTACCGGAATTAGCTGAACAGGATTATGGCCGGATTTATCAGCTGACCCGCGCCGGTGAACTGTGGTCGCTGCAAGTCCTGCAACTGCCGCAACCGGCGGAGTGTCGCCCTTAGCGGCGGTTAGCTATCGTTACGTTGCAACAACACTAAAACTTCGGCGTGATCGGTATGCGGAAACATATCAAACAGTTGCGCACGTTGCGGCTGATAGCCCGGCAAAGTTTGCAGGTCGCGCGCCAGCGTCGCCGGATTACAGCTTGAATACAACAGCGCTTTAGGTTTTAACGCGTCGATGCGCTGACAAAGCGCTGCGCCTAAGCCGCGGCGCGGCGGATTGACGACCAGTAAATCCGGCGCCTGCTGCGCAGCCTCAGCAAAGGCACTGGCGTCCAGGGCGCGAAAATCTATCTGGACTCCACGTTCCCGTGCGGCGCGGCTGGCACAATCGATAGCCGGCGCCGAGATTTCAATGCCTGTGACCTGCACATCGGGTTTAGCCAGATGCAAGGCAAAACCGCCAACTCCACAGAATAAATCCCAGATCCGCGTGAGTTTAAGCTCAGCGGTCCAATCCCGCGCTGTCTGATACAAAGCCGCGGCAACTGCGGTATTCGTCTGAAAGAAACTCTGCGGCTGCAGATAAAGCACCACGTCATTCAACTGCTGGCGCAACATGGTTTGCTGGCTCAGCACAAACTCCTGTTCACCTTCCAGAATGGCTTTGTGCTCCGGCTGCAAATTCACTGTGACCACAGCCAGCTCCGGCCATTGTTGCTGTAGTGCCGGCAAATGTTTGCGGATAGCTGCCAGCTGATGCTGCGAGCGCAACACAAAGCGCAGCAACCAGCCGTCCAGTTCGCTGTAACTTAATAAAATAAATTTCAGCTCACCGCGCCGGCTCGCGAGCTGATAAGGCTCAAGTCGCACCAGACGGATAAATTCAGTCAGATGGTTAAAAGCACTCTGAAAGCCTGCTGGATACAGCTGACAGGTCGTCAGGTCCACCGGCTCGTCGCCATTGAGAATGCCAAGCACAGGCTCAGTGCCAGTCCCCATCACCACCATTTTGGCTTTATTACGGAACTGCGCAATGACGCTCGCCTGCGGCGCAGCCAAAGTCAGTTGCGGGAAAATCTGCTGCAACTGCGCTTGCTTGCGGTCAAGCTGCTGCTGATAAGGTTGATGGATATGCGGGCAAGACCCACATTTGCCGCTGGCAAAAATCTCGCAATGCAACATGCAAACCTAAGAATGTGACGGGACAAACATTTTATCAAAAGCAGTGTCAGCACGCATTGATTAATCAGCCGGCAAACACCTGCGGCAATAACGGGCGCTGGACAGCTGATGAAACAAAAAGCCCCGCAGGTTAGTGCGGGGCTTTTTGTTGAATATGGCGGAGAGAGAGGGATTCGAACCCTCGTTAGGGGTTAACCTAAACACACTTTCCAGGCGTGCGCCTTCAGCCACTCAGCCATCTCTCCGGGACTTGCCTCAGCAAGCGCCGACATACTAGGTAAATTCTGTTGCCTTGGCAACTGGAAAATACCGCAGCGCCGTTATTCGCTGTAAATTTCAGCAGTTTAGCGGTGCTTTGATCCTTCAGGCATTGCCTTTGACTCCGACCTTATTAGTTTTGGCAAAGCCGAGCATCCGATTCAGAGGTACGAGCGCCTGTTCACGCAGTGCGGCATCGACAAAAATCTCGTGGCCCTGTGCGTCTGTCAGCGCCGCTTCAATCGCCTGTAAGCCATTCATTGCCATCCATGGGCAATGCGCACAGCTACGGCAGGTTGCGCCGTTACCGCCGGTCGGGGCTTCAATAAAGGTCTTATCCGGCATCGCCTGCTGCATCTTGTAGAAGATACCGCGGTCGGTGGCGACGATAAAAGTGTCATTCGGCAGTGTCTGGCTGGCTTTAATCAGCTGGCTGGTGGAACCGACCGCATCGGCCAGATCTACCACACTGGCCGGCGATTCTGGATGCACCAGCACTGCCGCTTGTGGATATTGTTTTTTCAGTTCAATCAGGGCCTTGGCTTTGAACTCGTCATGCACAATACAGGCGCCTTGCCATAAAATCATATCTGCACCGGTTTGCTTCTGCACGTAAGCGCCTAAATGCCGGTCGGGCCCCCACAAAATCTTTTTGCCTTCACTGTCCAGATATTCCACCACGTCTAAAGCAATCGATGAAGTGACCACCCAATCAGCGCGGGCTTTTACCGCGGCAGAGGTATTGGCATAAACCACCACTACACGGTCTGGATGCCCATCACAAAATGCCGAGAAAGCGTCAGCAGGACAACCTAAGTCCAGCGAACAGGTCGCTTCCAACGTTGGCATCAGGACAGTTTTTTCCGGATTGAGGATTTTGGCGGTTTCACCCATGAATTTGACGCCAGCCACGATCAGCGTTTTTGCCGGATGGGCGTTACCAAAGCGTGCCATCTCTAAGGAATCAGAGACACAACCGCCAGTCTCTTCAGCTAAGGCCTGGATTTCCGGGTCTGTGTAGTAGTGCGCGACCAGAACAGCATCTTTTTGCTGTAATAAGGCTTTAATCCGGCTCTTGTACGCTTGTTTGTCATCGGACGACAATGGCACAGGCTTTTTCGGGAAGACGAAGTCAAGTTCGTTAAAATACAGCGCTTGATTCATGCGGATAAACTCCGGGCTGAAAAAGGTGGCGCATTATACACGGCTTTGTGGCTGAGAGACAGAATGGAACAACAGGATTTAGATATTGGGGAATTGGTGGGTCATGATGGATTCGAACCATCGACCAACGGATTAAAAGTCCGCTGCTCTACCAGCTGAGCTAATGACCCTCAAAAGAGGAGCTTCAAATTGGTGGGTCATGATGGATTCGAACCATCGACCAACGGATTAAAAGTCCGCTGCTCTACCAGCTGAGCTAAT
>SSFI01000074.1 GCA_008015325.1 Rheinheimera sp. | reverse complement strand
TTCTGGTTTATCACTATTCACCCGATGGAAGATGGCAATGGCCGGTTAGCCAGGCTGTTGACCGACCTCGCGTTGGCGCAGGCAGAGCATCAGTCCATCCGCTTTTACGCCATGTCGGTTGCCATCCTGGAACGTCGAAATAGTTACTACGACATCCTTGAGCAAAGCCAACGAGGGGACACTGACATCACTGCCTGGTTAAGCTGGTTCCTCGATACATTGGCTGCCAGCATGCGCCAGGTGCTGGCGGATATCGAACAAACGCTGCAAAAAACCAGATTTTGGCAGCGCGTGGACCAAACCCGACTGAGCAAGGAACAAGTCAAAGTGCTGAACCGGTTATTGGACGGCGATTTCAGTGAAGGTATTAACAACAGTCAATACAGTAAAGTTGCCAAAGTAAGCCCGGCTACCGCTACCCGCCATCTGGCCCAGCTGGTTGAGTTGGGTTGTTTGGTGAATACTGGCGCAGGGGGCAGGAGTACAAGGTATAAAAGTGCTAAGGCTTAGATTTGTTATCCTGTAGGTCTGAATGTGGTCGTCCGCACTACCACGTCCTTGTGTTACTCAATGAAGATCGTTTCAGAACACTTGGTTCGTTATGCTCTGAGGAGGGAAATTTGTCGGCAAGGATCAAGAAAGCCTGGGCTAGCGCTCTGAGGCTACCTTTAGAGCAATTGGGCGGGCTAGTGCATTTCCCTGAAAATCCGCAATACCACTTGGATGTAAATGACCCAGGATTCCGTTCGGTGCTTAACAGCTTATTTTTCCGTGTGAGTTATTTTGCCAAAACACCAACGAAGATTTTTGGTTTGGGACAACGTAACTTTGGAGCTAGCTGGTCATGACAAAACGGAGTTTTTTCTAGGTAATATAGGTACAAACTGCTCTCGAGTGACTGATAGTCGGTAAGACCATCAGATGAACTAAACCGAAGAACATCCCAGTCATTAGGCAGAGCAATCCTCAGGTGTTAGTCATACACCTGTTGTCACTAAATCCAATAGCTAACAATCATATTGCAAGACAGCGGCTCTTGAGCGGGTGGGGCGAGTGGAACTGACCAAAGTTTTCATTCCGTCACCAAATGACGTAAGGGCCGTTTATTCTGTGTGATTGTTGACGAATACTCAGGATTCACCTGCCATGATTGAGGCTGACGCTCTAGCGCCGCATAGGGTGCTGTTGGTTTGCTGTGATACTGCTGTGCCCCAAGCACTACATCAACTAATTGATCACACTGGTTATTGGGAAGCGGGACTGGATGTTGGTTATGGTGACTTGCAGCTGCACGTTGTGTTGCTACAGGAAGTGCCTGACGTCCGTAGCAAGCTGCCTGCAGCGCCCTCGTTAGCGAGTTGTCTTGATGTTTTACAGTGTTCATTAAATCGCGAACAGTACCAATGGATACTGTCTGCGACTGATCTTGCTGCTCTACTGGAATTAGCAGGGCAGCAAGATTGGATAGTGTTTGTGAATGATGCACCGCCAGGTAGTGAGCTTGCTATGTTGCAGTTGCTGCTTGCCGAAAGATTGCATGATTTTTTATTGGCATCCGCTGAGAACTCAGTTGATAGAGCTGTCTTGGCGCCTGACAAGTTACCGGTCGCAAAACCGGTGTTTATTCAATGCCAGCCAGATAACAAACCCGCGGACTGGCAAGCGTTTTATCAGCAGCTCGATAGCAACAGTCGTTGGCAGCAATTGATCCATTGTCGTTGGAGGATGATTAGTCCAGATAAGAATTCAACGCAACATGGGGTTGCTGACGAACAGTCATGGTTGGCTGAGCGGCTTTACCTGTTATTACTGGGCAGTACCGCCTCGGACATAGGCCCAAGGTTGGATGAGCTGACCATGGCAAATTTGGTGGAGCAGGGGAGCGCAACAAGCACACACCGGGTTGGCGCGATGTGGCTTGATTGGCGGGTGTTTGCATCTGAGGAGCCGCCGGTTGAAACTGAGCCGCTGCAAGTCAGTTTTTCTTTATTGCCAGTCGAAGATTACAACGCTGATACCCGGCTAACAGCGGTTAGCATCTGGCAGGGATCACTGTTAGAACGTGGGCCTGACATGAACTGTTGGCCAAGGTCGCATCATCAGTTTTCGCATGTACGGATCTGTTTAAAGCAACTACCTGAGGATTTAACAGAGCATCATTTGCTGCTCATTCAGCGTCAACAGCCAAGACCTTTGTGGCAGCTACGAGGTTATTGGCGTCTGAGCTTGGTTTAGGTATGAAGTCTGATCGGCAATTGTGAGGTGTGTATGCAGCTAATTATCCGGCAATTCAGCGGCAGGGCTGGCCGCGTGTTACCCCAGCAAGATACCATGCTGTTCGCAAGCGGCCAGCAAATAGAGTGGATCCAGCAGCCATCGTTGGCGCTGTCACATGACATCAGCAGTGCAGAGCCTTTACTGCTGGCAGTGGCTGATGGTGTGTCCAGCAGCCCTGTGCCGGCAACCGCCAGCCGACTGTTGCTACAGCTATTGGCACAAAACTGGCAATCTGGCCTGTTAGCCGGCACTCGGTTAAACAGTAAACAACTGCGCGCCAGCCAACAGCAACTAACCGCTAAGCTTGCCATTAAAGCCGCCAGCTTTGGCGCTTCGTCCACTATTGCTGCGCTTGAAGTGACTGCTGGCGGTTTTAAAGTGATTAATGCCGGTGATAGTCGAGTTTGGCGCTACCGGCAGGGAGAGCTTTTACAGCTTACTGTTGATCATTGTTATGCCGCGGAGCTAACTGCGCCGTCTAACCAGCCACTGGCGCAGTGTTATCAGGCGTTAACCAGCTATATCGCAGCCGATCCTGACGCCGAGGATTTTGTTGTATCGGTGCGGGATGGCGCTATTGAACCTGGTGACCAGTTTTTGCTCACCAGCGATGGCATTCATGACGCTATTGACCCACAAGCGCTGGCATTATGTCTCGCCAAAGGCAGCGCAGGTGTCGCCGCGCTGGATGCTTTACTCGGCCAAACGCAGTTTGACGATAACGCCAGTTTGATTTGGCTGTGCTGCTGAAGTTCAATCGCTGGCCTCACCGCCAGCGCTTTAGTTTTTGCCTACTTTGCCAAGATTTACTCTGTCGTTTAACTATTTAAAACATCCGTCAGCGCATGAAAGAAGTTCTCTTCGTTAAATTCAGCTCGCACCCACTCGGCTGATTTTTTTGTCCAGATTTGCCAAACCCAATTTGCTTGCTCGCCTTCAACAAAATAATGTTGATGCTCATGCTCAATGTTTTGGGTAGTCAGACTAAAAGAAATGCGACTATTCGAGCAGGTCATCGAAACTGATCCTCTTGCTGATCTGCTTGCCAAATCAGTCCCATTCGGTTCAAAGGTTAATTGATGTTCGGCAAATGAGACCACCAAGACTTTTGCTGTGTAATCAATATCAAAGTCGTCAAGTGGGTGGTCTTTATAGGCATAAGTCACAAGACCTTTTACGATATACGGGGCTAACCACAGCTCCAGCGATTTATAGAACTGTTCGAGGCAGATCAACCATTCATCGATCCTCGCTTGAAACTGTTCATGCTCTGTTTGAGGTTTTACGTTCTGCATATTCAATAAACGTTCGAATGCGCTCTTGCTCATTATCTCTGCCCTTATATAGATTGAACTGCTAAAAACCTAAGCGTTAAGCCAACTCTCCAGCAACCTTGGTACTTGCTCGACAGCCTCACCTTGCCAGAGATAAAAACCGACAGGGCAGTGCTCGGGGCGCACATCGACAAAGTACTTCTCGGCGCGTTGGCGGCAGTGGTAAATAAGTGATGCCGCCGGTTCCACTACCAGTGAGGTGCCCACCACCAGTACTTTGCCGGCATCGCGAAAATGCGCGGCGGCTTCGGCTAAATGTTGCACTTGCTCATGAAACCAGACGATATTGGGCCGCCATAAATGGGGCTGCCAGGGCGTGCCATCCGGCGCCAGACTGTGTTCATCAAATACGGTATCCGCTACCGCATAGACCTTGCTGGCGTCGTGACAATGTCTTAACTCGTTGAGCTTGCCGTGCAGGTGGACCACTTTGGAAGAGCCGGCCCGCTCATGCAAATCGTCGACATTTTGCGTCACCACCACCACCTCAAACTGTTGCTCCAGCTTGGCGATTGCCACATGCGCGGCGTTGGGGCTGGCGGCAAAAGCGCGTAGCCGACGTTCTTGGTAAAACTGATGCACCAACTGCGGGTTTTGCGCAAAACCGCTGGGGCTTGCCAGCTGCATGACATCGTATTGCTGCCATAAGCCGTGGCTGTCGCGAAAGGTTGCAATACCGCTGGCACTGCTCAGGCCCGAGCCACTAAAGACAACAATTTTGTTGGGGTTGGGTGCTGCTTTCATTCAGAAAATCCTCTGTTATCTTAGCTTTGGGTTCATTCAGTTCTGCAGATATTTTTGTAGTTCAATCAGCAGCTGGTCGGCCTCATTTTTGCTGAGATAGGGCACCTTTATGGTCCGGGCCCAGAAAAAGCTTTTACCGGTAAACTCCGTCACCCGACCAAATGGCATGGCATGAATACGCTCGCCTTTCTTAGGAACCGGCGTGATAAATTCAACATCCCGATAGAGCTCCTCGGTGCCGACTGCTTTGACGTTGCCTTTGCGGACTTTCGCTGCACCAACCACCCCAAGCTGAGGATGCGATAAGAACACCAAATCGCCCGGGTGTAAGGCTGCGACGGAGTTTTTGGCATCGCCAAAAGCGGCAACCCGCTGGTTTTCAAACATATACCAGATAGCCTGCTCGTCCCAGCTGCGGTTGGTGTCAAACAACACGCCTTTGGCCAACTGTGGGTTGGTATGGCGGTCATGCGGCAAGGCAAAAAATTCGAAATATTGCTCAGCGCCAATCTCATAAACCCGATAAGGCAAGAACTCGATGGCGACGCCTTGGCGTTGCCAGTATTCGACCGACTCCAGCAGGCCATCATCGGCAGCACTGCCTATCACCAGCAGTTTTTGCCGGCGATTGAATTGCCTGGCGTCCAGGGGATGCTCCAGCTGAAACGCTTCCTGATGCGCTTTGAGCAAACAGCTCTGTTGCTGGCTATAGCTATGGTATTTGGCCTGCAGTTGCGCAAACGACCAACGGCCGGCTTCCTGCGCATAACGCAGCAACTGTTGCACGGCGTCCACACCGGCAGCAGCTCTTTTTAGCTCAAAGATAAACAGCTCAGCGCGCTCATTAAGCGCATAGATATCGGCTTCAGCCTGATATGAGCGTTCTTGAAAAATTGGCATCAAACCTGATTCTTCAAACAACACATCGAGAATGTTGCGGGCTATTAAATCTTCCTGTGCTTTCTCAAGGTGGCCAAAATGCGAAAAATCTTTAAACGCGACGGGTTCAATACTGAGCCCTGGCTGGTGATGACTTAACTTGTACAGCATAACTCCCTCCGTTTGACATATGCACCGAGAGTGACCACAGCTGTTGCAGCAGTTGCACGCGTTTTGGTGTTCACATAGTGGTGATAAGAGGGCAAATTAGCAGGTTAGTGCGTCATTTGATGACGCACTAACCTGCTAAATATAACGGCGAGTTAATAAAGGCGTTTAGCGCTGGTATAACGCCAAGGTCTGCAGCAGCTCATCCTGCAGTTGCTGGCGCAGCCAGGGCGGGCTTACTACTTCTATCCGGCTGCCCTGAGATTGCAACCACAGCCGCAGGTTCCAACTGTCGCTAACTTCTGTAGTCAGCTGCAGCCAGCCTTGTGCACATGCTGCTTGTGTCGCTGTTGTAGCCTGCTCAAGCCGCATCTGTTGACCAAGCGGCGCTTCCGCCAGCAACCGAGCCAATGCTGGATCGACCATGGCGCAAAGCGTAAACGGGATAGGCTCACTGACAAACTGCAGGGCACCGCTGTGCAGATACTGCTGCAGATGAAAATCGGCGGGGCGTTCCGCCGGTTTTTCTGTCACTTGCGCTGTGCTGATGCGATGAATGGCAAACAAACGCGTGTCGCTATAGCCGTCAACAATCGCCACCAAATAAAGCTGCATACCGTTTTGGACCAGCGCCAATGGGTGCAGCAAGAATCGGCTGTTTGTTTTGTCTGATATTCCTTGAGCTGCTGGCTCTGCAGGCAGTCGATACGGTGAGCTGTAGTTAATGCTCAGACAAACATCATCCAGCAGTGCGGTTTGCACCGTAAACAGCACCTCAGCACCCACAACTGGCGCTTGCTGCAGCTGAGGAGTCGGTAAAAATGCAATCTTTTCGCTGAGCTGCCATTGTTTACTCTGTGCGCTGTCCCTTACCAGACGTGCAGCCTCTGCTAAACGCGGCGATAACAACGGCCTTACAGCGCCGGGCACCAAACTGGCAAGCTCAGGCTCGGCGAGGTGCAGCAACAAGGCTTCCGGCAAGGTCATCTGTGGCAGTTGTACACTATGGGTCAGATACCAGCCAAAAGGTTTGCTTTTATCATTGCAAGTGAGCGGAAACACCAGCGACAGTGTTTCAAGATCACGCTCAACAGTACGCCGCCCCACCTGAACCTGAAATTCGTCTTTTAAGGCTGCCAGCAACTCGGACACCGTTGCACCAGGCCCATGTTGCGGTAGCAGCTGCAATAGCTGCCACTGTCGCATTAGGCTGGACGATGTTGTTTGCTGATTCCCTGAGGTTTCAGCAGTAAGGGTGGTATTTTTATTCATCAGCGGTATTGTTTAACCCAAAGGTAATTAATCTTAACTTGTTGAGTTTGCTAATCAATTGTTTATGTGTAGGATAAAACGGTACATCAGTTTGTTTGGACCCTGCTGATCACATTTACAACGGCGTTTCACATGACATTATGTTGGTTGTTGCCCAGCAAAATAGCCAGACTGTTGCTGGGCTTGTTATTTACTGCGATGGCTTCTCCGCTTGCTTTATGGCTGCCAGAAAGCGGATCCAGTAGGATTTAGGCTCGGACTGGCTAGAAGAATGGATTCGCTGAGGCTTCCGATGTGTCAAACTTTCGAGATGCGACCGCCGCCTACACTTGACGAACAAATCACCATCGTCGACGTTCTCTCTGACTTGGTTGCCGAGCTCTGTGCACAAGACACTCGCTTAGAGAAAACCCGCAAGATCAAACAGACCATGAGGCAGGGGCTGTTCACCGAAAATACGAGGCTGCTATGACTTCAGATAACCAGTCCACTTCAGTCCATGTTAAAGTTTTAAGCTTTGCCAGTCTCTTCAATGAGTCGGCCTTCCCGCTGGCTGTGGACACCTATCAGCGCGGCTTTGTCTGGACGGATGACAAGCTGCGGCAGTTGGCCGACGATCTGAGCGCCTATCAGCAAGAGGCCGATTGCAAGCCCTCATACTACATGGGCACGGTGTTGATCCACCGCCATGCTGATAAAAAAAAGCATTTTCTTATTGACGGGCAGCAGCGGATCACGGCGCTGTGTCTGCTGCACTGGCAACTCAAGAACAGCCTGCCCGACAAATGCGCGTTGAGCTATTCGCCCAAGTCCGCAAAACGCATACGTGCCGCCATTAAGGTCCTGCGCGATCACGTTTGCACACTGGACGCCGGGATTTTCGACCAGATCGTTTTTACCGTCATTTCGGTCGATCAAGTGGATCTGGCCTTCACCTTCTTTGACACCCAGAACAACCGCGGCGTGCCGCTCCATGCCACGGATCTGCTCAAGGCCTATCACCTGCGGGCGGTGGACACGGCACCCGTCAAGCGAAAGGAAGCCTTGCAAACACTCTGTGCTCAGCGCTGGGAAGGCATCCAGCGAGGGACGCCAGTCATGTCGCACGACCAAGAATTTGCACAAAGCCTGTTCGCCAAATTTCTCTGGCGTGCCCGTTATTGGCAAGGGCAACGGGTGCCTCTTGATGGGCACGACGCGTTGATGGAGGAATTTCAGCAGAACACATGGAATAGCGAAGGCGACCCCGCGACGATCCCGCTCTACCGCTCACGCCACAACCGGCTAGGCACGGCCTTCACGC
>SSFI01000077.1 GCA_008015325.1 Rheinheimera sp. | reverse complement strand
GACCCAACCAAAGTGACCCGTTCTGCACTGCAATTCGCGGCATCTGTTGGTTCGCTGATGATCACCACCGAAGCCATGGTGACAGAGCTGCCGAAGAAAGACGCGCCAGCCATGCCAGACATGGGCGGCATGGGCGGAATGGGCGGTATGATGTGATGCCTGCTGCTGTGGTTTAACCTGCAGCACCATTTAGCGCAAAAGACAAACCCGGCAACAGCCGGGTTTGTTGTTTTTGTAATCCCGACAGTATTCATTTGGCTGCGTTGCGGTTGTCTGTTACTTCACTGCGCAAAAAAAAGCACCACAGTTTAGTGTGGCGCTTTTATTACTGAGGTGACCCGTGTTATCTGCTGCGGCGACGTAACAGCGCTAAAGGTGCTAACAGCAGGGAGAACCAGCCCATGCTACCACCACCGCTTTTCTTGGTTGGTGTCACGACTTCCGGTGCCGGCACGTCGTTCACTTTCACTGTCACTGTCGATTTGGTGGTTGCAGTGCCATCAGTAACCGCCACTTCAAACACCAGATTTTCAGAGCCAGACGCAATTGAAGGCGCAGTAACTGAAGCTGTCGCAGTATTTGCATTCGTCAGTGTGGCTGCGGTTCCGCTTAATTGTTTCCAGCTGAAAGCCAGTTTATCTGCGGTGTCGCGATCTGTCGCTGATGCAGTCAGCGTGAAACTGCCACCTTCGTTCAGCTCAGCGACACTGGCTTTGACACCAGATAACAATGGAGCACGGTTATCACAGGCAACTGAATCGCCGGCTACGACCGAATGGAACACTGGTGTCGTGATATTGTTGAACTGTACGTTATCAATGTACCAGCCTGATTCATTTGAGTTTGAATCAGATACTGCACGGAACCGGAATTTTACTTCGTTACCGTTCAGTGCTGCACCAAAGTTAATGGTTTCGTTGCGGCCAAATGTGGTCGAACCTTTAACAGGATCGCTATCCATGATACCGGTAAAGGCTTTACGGCCCGGCAGTAACTCTGCCAGCTCTGAGGTATAACCCTGGCTGCTGAATCCTGCATATTGAACTGGCTGGCCGGCAGCACTTCTGATGACCTTCGTGACATCAGTCCATGCAGAACCGTTGATACTGATCTCAACCACACCACCGTCATAGGCTTCTTCGAATTCATAGTAATGCCAGAAACTCATCTTAAAATCACCGGCATAACCGACGGTGAATGCTTTGGTTTCATACACCACATCGGACGTGAAGCCATTGTTGGCAATATGCATGTATTGTTTGCCTACCGGGTGGCCTTGGCTTGCAAAAAACGCAGCATAAGTTGGATCCAGCTGACGGCTGTCTTTTGCCAGATCACCACCAACCAGCACTTTTTCACTGAAATTATTCAGCGTTGCCAGAGTCTCCATATTATCCGTGCTTTGCATGTTTGACGGTGCGACCGTGGCGAATGCCAGATTCACCCGCTCAGACAGACTGTATTCACTGGTCACGACGCTTTCGTCTACTTCAGGGAACGACAGTTTCAGTTGCAGTACATCACCTGGTTTGGCACCTTCGAGCTTAAATGCCAGCGGTGTTGTCGTGGCCGATGACATCACTTTGAGTTCCGGCAGCGTGATAGCACCACCGTTGGCAAAGGTCACCTGATGCCCACTGGTTACTTCGATTTTTCCTTTTAAATCCTTCAGAACGGATGAGCCCTTATTGGTCACATTGAACTGCACTGTGGCCGTTTCACCGTTGTCCAGCGTGCTGTTATTGGTACAGAAACCAGTAGTGGCGTCACTGAAGGATTTATCAACTTTGTGTGCTGTCACATTAAAAGTGCTCAGCTCAGTCTTGAATGATTCCACAACGCCAGTATGCTGCGGGTCATCACGATGTGGTGCGACCGCCCCCAGGCCCATACCACGGTCGGCAAAGGCTTTGAGGATCACTTTATAATCTTCCGGATCTTTGGCAAAGGCGGCAGCCAGAATCGCATCCCGTGCTTCAGTATAAGTTGGTCCTACCGGCGTCAGTTTGTAGCCGTTTACCAGGTAACCCATCATGCGGTCTTTTGCTTTGTCGTAGTCTTTGTGGTGGTTCACCAGATTAACAAAGCTTTGCCACAGCATTTGTGCCCAGACTGAACCGGCAGAATGCACCTGTGCTGCGCCTGTATCAGGGTCTTGTACTGTGAAGTACTTCGCCGGATCACCAAGACCAATATGCTTAAAGGTCCGAGGGTTGATTTCTAAGCTATTGCCGTTCGGGAATGAACGGATACCGTAATAGAAAGAATCGACGTAGCTAATCGCCGCATAAGCGCGTTGCATTTTATCATTGCCCGCCAGTTTCAGATCTGAAGCGTCTGAAACCGTCAACAAGGCATGGAAATCGCCCCAGCCTTCGCCCATAGCGCGACCCTGGTTGTTATAGAGACCATTACCGTTTCCGACCAGACGGTTGCTGATGTAGTGTCCCCATTCGTGGGAGACAATTGCGTTATCCCATGAGCTGTCTTTAAACGGTCTGTTGTTAAACATCTTGATGTTTACAACTTTACCGGCAGCGATGGCATCGTAGATTGCTTTGCCTTCAGCCTGAGAAATACCGACACTCGGGATTGTGACGGACGCGTCTGCTCCGCCCATACCCGGCAGGCCCGCAGCGGCGTTGTTGACAATCACAACACCGATGGCGCCCGCTAATTGCGCATTTTTCACTTTTACTGTGAAATTACAGGTTCCACGGTCAATGATGGCAATTTTCCCGGCAACATCCGCCGGAGTTGCTGCTGCTGTACAGCCGTCACGGGTTGGTGCAGCGGTATCGACAAAAGTTACTGCCTGGCCTTCAGCGCTAAATTGCCCTGGACCAAAACTGGCGCCCTGCATTGCTGTCAGCGTCAGTGCCGTGCCGTCAGCAGTTTTTGCCGTGATCCCCAAATCTTTGCCAAATACAGCATCTTTGCTGGCCCACAGATACATTTGCATCCGTGGTGAGCGACCATCTGCAGGTGTTGACATATTGGCGTTATCAAAGCCTGAGTTATCCTGTACTTCAGCCATGATTGGGTCACCTTCGACACCACCGCGACCGTAGTTGACGAGTTGAGCATTCCCTGCTTTTTCGTCAAAACCGTAGTCATAGAACTGGTCGTGCAGATAGTTGTTCATATAGAACAGGTTGACGATTGCAGCTTTGCGGTTGTTCACCGAAGATTCTGGTTCGCTGGTGCGGTATTTGTAATCAAATACCAGCGGGCCAGTGGTCTCGGCGGCGAAGTCACCTGTGGTAAAGCCGTTTGGTGCTATCGCATCCACATAAGCGAATACGTTGTTCCCTGAGGTTGTGGTGGCGTCGCTTTTCAGCCACAGGTCTTTAGATTTGATTGGGCCATGTGCCACTTTAACCAGAGGAGCCGCCAGATAAGCCGTGGCGTCAACCTGATCTGCCGATTCCGCCGGGACTACGTTACCATGTGGGCCATCCCAAGGGCGACCATCGGCGTTGGCATAGACGCGATATTCGAACTCACCGGCATGGGCTTTGAGGTTGTTTTTGAATAAAACTTCACCGGTATCACCGGCAATGACGTAAGCAAAATAATCAGAGTCTGTGTCGTTGTGATTGCTGGTTTCAATCTCAACGTATTGCGCGGCGATCAGTTTGCCTTTTTTCTCAAAATACACCGGTTTTACCCGTGGTGTACCCAATACTTTTTTGCTGTTATCAGCGTTATTCACGCTAAATACGGCATAACCGTTTTCTTCTGTGGTTTCTGTCAGTGACAGCTGAGAGCCGTCACCACCAGAGGCAGCAAATGCGGCTTTGACGGCGTCGTCGGCATAAGCAAACTGCGCATTTGCTGCCAGTGCAGTTTTTGCTGCGGCAACATTAACCAGACGGCCTGAGCCTGCCACCAGATTAAATTCGGCATCCATCAGAATGTTGTATTCTTTGTTGAAAACGTCGATGCCCATGAATTGCTGCCGGAACTTGGCTGTTTTGACACCGTCTTCCGACTGATATGAATGTGCAAGTACCGGTTTCAATTGCACTAACCCGCCTTTGTCGGCAGCACCAGTCAATGCATTCAGATAATGTGTGGCAGCAAATTCGAGTTGATACTCAGGAGCTACTGCGGAGATATTCGGTTTTGCCAGGCCTGTCGGCGCCCAGCTGAATGTGGTCTCACTGCTTTGCGCATCGACCTGATTGGTCATACCGGAGACAGTCGGTTGTTGTTGTGTCGTTGATAATTGTGCTCCTTCTGCTGCAGCCAGTTGTTGCAGTGCATCAGCAAATGCGGATTGACCTGGCAGAACGAAAGCGGTGCTGACAACCACAGCAATCGCTGAACGTTTAAAGTTATTCATTCATGTTCCTTGAAATTATTATGTTAAAAATTGTGGATATTGCGATAAGCGTTATAACTCTAAAGTTAACATTTTGGCAATTAAAGTTTTATGTTATGGGGCTATAAAGTTTAAATTTCGGAACGACTGACTCTCAGGTCAGTCTCAGGGGGAGATGATGAATATCGTCAGTAAGCGCTATAGAAGTATGATTTGGTGTTTATGCTTGCTGCCAACGGCTGGCTGTCAGGCGCGGGACCTGAAACCGGTCGGCGTGGTGAAGGGCGGGGCGCTACAACCGGCAGCTTTTGCTTACATTAACGGCAGTAAATATCGATTATTACAACGTCATCCGTATTACTGGCTGTTAACAGACCTGCAGAATTCTCAGCAGCTACACCTGACCAATCAATTGGTGGTGTCAGGCGTCAAGTCGGCCGACGAACTGCGCAAGCGCCTGAAAATTAAACCTGCTCTCTCAGTGAAACCGATAACAGAGGGAGTGTTGTCAATCAGTGGCACTATTGCTGATCTCATGCAGATCGAACCGCAGTTAAAGCAGCTGGTAGGTGTTCAGACGGAGTGGCAGTTGTATTATTTACCGTTAAAACCACGCCCTGAGCGCTAAATGTCAAAATCAGGTAAAGCTAAATTACAGAACGCCACAGCTTCTGACATTTCAGTACTGTAACATCCCGTCAATCGCGATATAGTGAGTGCAGTTGAGGTAATGTCAAATAAAGACTGGCAGGCAACTCAGCTGATAAACGTTTTTTTCAGGAGCAGAGCTATGAAAACCATGTTACCGATACTGTTAGGCGTCCTGTTGACGACAAATGCATGGGCCTCTCAGCCAACCACCACAGTTAAAGTGAACTGGCAAAATCCGGAGAAATACAGCGATATCCGACCATCGTCCGGCACAAAAAAATCTTATCAAAAACGCGTGATTAGCGCTTTTGATAAAATCTGGGCAGATTTCGCTGCTAAGTTACCAGCGGGTCATAGCATGCTGGTCACGGTGAAAGATCTGGATTTAGCCGGTGACGTGAATCCGATGTACCGGATCGATCACAGTGATATCCGTGTGGTGAAAGAAATTTATTTTCCACGGATGACCTTCGATTATCAGCTGCTCGACAGTAATGGTCAGATAGTTTTGGCTGAACAGGACGTCAAAATCAAAGATATGGGCTTTATGAACTCATCGCCGATAGGCCTTGGCAGCACCGAGTTTGTTTATGAAAAGCAGATGCTGAAGAATTGGTTTCAGAAAACCTTAACACCAAAACTGACGAAACCCTGAGATGTATATTCTTAGCAGAAACAACAAAAGACGCCGATGTGCGTCTTTTGTTGTTTCTGCGGTGCCAGTGAGTCATCGGCCTGACCAGGATTTCATAGCATGTTGGCGATTTTCTGATAGATGGCGAGGGCTTCATCCCGGGTTAGTAAGCCACTGCTGGCGGCCTTACCAAGCGTACTGCTGACCCTGACACTGTCGCTTTGTTGTTCTGTTGTGGTGTTCTCCGGCAGGGCATTCAGCGTGTTTTGTTGCTGATTGAGTTCGGCCTGTTGCACAACCTGCCGGCGCTGCTCAGATGTATCGGTACGGGGGCGATCAATCCCGGCCTGCGTCCGGGCGGCTATACGCAGCGCGTCCTGCGATATCACACTGCTCGTTGTCACCATCACTACCTCCATACCTGATCGGGTTCAGAGCCACTGTCCATCCGACAGTATAGTTATTTTGTCAGTGCTGTGCGAAATTCCGCCAGCGTCAAATGCAACTGTTGTAATTGTTTGACAATATTTTCTAAGGTCGCGGTATTAAATTGCTGGGTCTGACGAATCGCTGAGATTTGCTCTGCGGTTTCGGCCAGATAAGGTAAAAATCTGTTGCTTTGCACCTGAAATAAACCGGCCGGGAAAATGTGCTGATATTTGCCATGTCCTTGCTGTTGCAAATCATCAAGGACAGCATCTGCATCCACGGCTTTGCGATACAGTTCTTTTAAATTTTGGTCCAGTTGGGTCAGTAATTGTTCCATAGCAGTTCTCGTGCTGAAAAATAACAATTATGCCACAAGACTGGCGCTGAAGCAGAGCCAGACTTTTTGTCGTCAACCATTCAAATCGTCCCGGATTTGTTATATCATCTCAATTTAGCATCGTTTGGGAGCATTTATGTTCGACAATATCCGTCACACTCTGGATAAAGTAGGGATTGCAGTCACATCTTTATGTGCCATTCACTGCATTATGCTGCCGGTATTGTTACCTGTATTGCCGCTGCTCGGGCTGACGTCCGTCCACAACCATGCGTTTGAACGCATTATCCTGCTGATCACTATGGTGCTGGGTTTTATTACCCTTTTCGCCGGTTTCCACCGCTATCACCGCAAGCTGTATCCGTTTTATTCGTTATTTTTGGGCGGTTTTATTTACTGGCAAAAAGACTTGCTGGGGCATGAGTACGAACATTACGTCTTAATTGTCGGCGCTGCTTTTGTGGTGCTGGCCCACGTGTTAAATATAAGACTTTGTAATCAGTGCCATAGCTGCGAAAGTCACTGAGCCGGCATTCAGGCTGTTGCAGTTCTCAACCATTGCAGCGCTGCTGCCGGATAATTACAAAACACACCATCTACGCCCATATCCCGCAAAGCCAGCAGCTCCCGTTGCTGGTTGACCGTATAGACATAAAGCTCAATCCCGGCCTGATGCGCCTGCTCGACCAGAGCCTTGTCAACAAAACCACGATCACAATTGAGCGATACCGCTTTGAGTTGCAGCGCCAGCTGCACGCCATCGAGCGGGTAGTGGGCGATCAACACCCCAATGCGGATCTCTGGCAGCAAGGTTTTCAGCTGTCTCAGTAACGGGTGATGAAAGGATGACACCAGCACTGTATCCAGTCGCAGTGCCAGGTCAGTTTGCGCCCGGCGTAGCAGCGCGACTAAGGCCGGCGCCGTGTCATGACCTTTCAGTTCAATATTGATTTCCAGCCGGTTGACGCAAAGCTGCAACACTTGCCACAAAGTAGGGATAGGCTGACTGTTGCCGGCATCAAGCTTAAAGAGTGCAGCCGGCGTAAAATCATCCAGCAGGCCTTTGCCGTTAGTGGTGCGATCCACCTGTCGGTCATGGATCACCACCAACTCGCCATGGTGCAGAAACACATCAAGCTCAATGCCGTGACAGCCGGTTTGGAGCGCTGCCGCAAAGGCTGGCAGCGTATTTTCCGGAAAGTGACCACTGACACCGCGATGTGCAAAGATTTTCATCCGTGCTCCTGCAAAACAGCTGTGCTGATTAGTTCAGTTTAGTCGCAAAGGCTGTGCCCATTCGGGTTACTGCGCCCGGGAAATTAGTTGGCAGTAAGTCGATGGCATCTTTGGCAAAAGTTAACACCACAGTGGATCCGAGCTTAAAGCGGCCCATTTCGGCGCCTTTTTCCAGATGGATGGCATTCGGACCTTCGGCCGGATACTGCCAGCGGAACACTTCACTGCCGGTTGGCGGCGTGACAGTGCCGGCCCACACGGTTTCAATACTGGCAACAATAGTGGCGCCAACCAGCACTAGTGCCATTGGGCCAACATCGGTATCAAAAATCGTCACAACACGTTCGTTACGAGCAAACAGTCCCGGTACATTCGCTGCCGTCAGCGGATTGACTGAAAATAACTCACCCGGCACATAAATCATTTCACGCAGCGTACCAGCGATCGGCATATGAATACGGTGATAATCTTTTGGCGCCAGATAAATACAGGCAAAAGTTCCGTCCTGAAATTCAGCTGCGGTATTGTTGTCGCCACCCAGCAAAGCCTTCACTGAGTAAAAATGACCTTTGGCCTGGATCAACTGATCACCGGCGATAGGGCCAGCCTGACTGACCGCGCCGTCGACCGGATGTGCCAGCGTCTGTTCATCGGCCACGACAGGTCGCGCGCCGTCTTTTAATGGTCGGGTGAAGAAATCATTAAAGCTGGCGTAATCGCTGGCGTTTTCGTAGCGGGCTTCGGCCATATTGATGCCATAAGCGCGGATAAACAGTTTCATCAGCGCATGACTGATAAAACCAAGGCGCGCGGCCGCCAGATAACCGACCAGCCGGGAAATCAGGTGCTTGGGCAGAATATATTGCAGAGTAATTTTAAGCTGGTCCATCGGGTATATTACCTCGTGAGATTAAAGATAAGCTGGCTTATCCTGCGCCATGCTGAGCAGGATTTTATGATAATTATCAAAACGTTCCGCGGCGATATCGCCGGTATCTACGGCGTGATGCAGCGCACAGCCCGGGTCGTTGCCGTGTTTGCAATCGCGGAATTTACAGCGACCCAGCCAGGGGCGGAATTCGCGGTAACCCCAGCTGACTTCGTCGTCGGATAAATGCCACAGGGCAAATTCGCGGATGCCGGGCGAGTCAATCAGCTGACCACCTTGTGGCAAATGGTAAAGCCGGGCCACAGTGGTCGTGTGTTGGCCAAGACCTGAGACGTCAGACACTTCCTGTGTGACAGCGCCAATTTCCGGCATTAAGTGGTTGAGTAACGACGATTTACCAACCCCGGACTGACCAACAAAAATGCTGGTACCCTGGCTTAAATACTGGTCCAGCTGCGCCATGCCTTCGCCACTTTTGGCGCTCAGCAGCAGCGTTTCATAACCAATTTTTCGATATATATCGAGCTGTTGTTCGACTTCAGCCCGTTGCGATTCACTGAGTAAATCAATTTTGTTAAGTAATAACAAAGGTTTGATTTGCATCGTTTCGGCAGCAACCAGATAACGGTCGATGATATTCAGTGACAGGGCCGGCAGTACGGCTGACACGATGATTAATAAATCAATATTGGCGGCCACTGGTTTTAAGCCATCATAAAAATCCGGCCGGCTTAACACCGATTTTCGTTCCTGTACCGCTTCAACTACGCCATCGATGGTGCCCTGTGATTGCAGGGCTCGCCGGAAGACCACGGCGTCGCCACACACCAAAGAACCAATAGTGCGGCGTAAATTACAACGGGTAATAGTGCCGTCGGCGGCTTCAATATCAGCGTGCTGGCCGAAACGGCTGATCACAACGCCGGGTTCTGCGTCGGCAAAAGCGGCTTGTTCCAGCTGTTGGTCGGCTTTGGCGGCTTTTTGCGCCAGCCGGTCCAGGCGTTTTTGCTGGTTACCGGCGATCCGGTCGTTCTGGCGTTGCGTCAAATGTTTCTTTTTAGTCACGCTTAATCTGTCTGTTGCTGTGGAAGCTGCTGCGGCAGGCGCGGCGTTTTCCAGATGGCACGGGGCGTAGTATCATACTAGCATTCAGCAAACTAACAAAGTATCAAGCTCAAGGGGCGGCAAATGGCAGTGAATGACAACAATCTGGTATGGATCGATCTGGAAATGACCGGATTGGAACCAGACACCGACGTGATTCTGGAAATGGCGACTATCGTCACCGACAGCAACCTGAATATTCTGGCAGAAGGCCCGACTTTTGCCATCAAAACATCGGACGACATCCTCGATAATATGAGCGCCTGGTGTGTCGAACAACATGGCAAAAGTGGTTTAACCCAGCGTTGCCGTGACAGTCAGACCGATTTAGACAGCGCCGTGGAGCAGACTATTGCCTTCCTGTCACAATATGTATCGGCGGGCAAATCGCCGATGTGTGGTAACAGCATCGGTCAGGACCGGCGTTTTCTGGTGAAATACGCCCCACAACTTGAAGCATTTTTTCACTACCGTAACCTGGACGTCAGCACAGTGAAAGAGCTGGCCAAACGCTGGAATCCGGCAGTGACTAAGCTGGTGAATAAATCATCAAGTCATCTGGCGCTGGACGACATTCGGGATTCTATTGCTGAATTAGTCACCTATCAGCAGCACTTTTTCCGTTTGCCGGAATAAAAGGCTTGCAAACATCGAGTGATTTTGTAAAATGCGCCGCGCTTGCTGAACAAAGTTTATCTTTGCGATAGCAGCGCTGCTGAAGGTTTTTTGCGGGCATAGCTCAGTTGGTAGAGCGCTACCTGTGGAACTTATACAAAACGACTACCACACTAGATGCAGGCTGATAACTTATGACGAGTTCTGCTTGAAAAAAAAAGTTGGGTGGGGGGTTCGGG
>SSFI01000060.1 GCA_008015325.1 Rheinheimera sp. | reverse complement strand
TTGGCAGTTTCACAAAGACTTTCAGCAGCCTCGCCAGCAAATCACCGGCCTGCCCCATCGCCACGTTAGTCAGTTCCTGAAAGACGTCACGTAACACCGGGTCCAGCGCAAAATTGGCACTGCTGTGATGGTTAGAAGCAAAGGCACGGTCCAGCACTTTTTGGCTGTCCTGCACTGAATGAACTGAGGTGAATTGCTGCAGCACTTCTTGCAGCTTTTCTGCCGAAACCGGTTTTTTAATAAAATCGAGGGCGCCATATGACAATACGCGTTCACGGGCTTCCGGCTGGATGTCGCCAGAGACCACCACCACTTTCACCGGAATTTGCTGCGCCTGAATGGCCTGCAACACGCCATAACCATCGAGAATTGGCATATTTAAATCGAGGAATAACAAATCGATGGGTTGGCGTTTCAGCACCTCCATCGCTTCCTGGCCATGACCGGCAAAACTGACTTTATCCTGCCAGTCTGCCGGCAGACTACGGGCCATTTGCTTTCGGGCTAAATTTGAATCATCACAGATTAGGACAGCTGCTACCATTCAAGACTCACAACGCAGAGGGATATGAACCAGTGTAGCGCCTGCGGTCGTAATATGCGAACCTGTCCCGGCTTTTGCCGGATGAATTTTTCACTGTTAGTCTCTGTATTCCATACTTTTTTAAAAGGAACACCTTATGTTGAAAGCTACAGCTACCGCGCTGTTTTTGTTTGCAGCACCGCTGCTGCAGGCAGCTGATTTAACCGCCAGCCTGCCGGTCCGTTTATCTGAAGTCAAAGCCGGCGAGCGCCCATTGGAATTACAGGGCACTCCAGTCGCACTGCAGACATTGGCCCCGGATTTTAAAGTGGCAGACGCTGGCTTTAAACCAGTCAAACTCAGTGACTTTGCCGGTAAAACCGTGCTGATCAGCACAGTCCCAAGTCTTGATACCGGTGTCTGTTCTATTCAGACGAAAAAATTTAATCAGGAAGTCAGCACCTTACCGGCCGACGTAGTGATCCTGACCATTTCCAACGATTTACCTTTTGCGCAGAAGCGCTTCTGCCAGAAAGAACAGGTCGACAAACTGTTGGTGTTATCCGATGCGGTTTGGGGCGACTTCGGTTCCAGCTATGGCCTGCGGATCAAAGACATGGGCTTATTGACCCGCGCCGTGTTGATTGTCGATCGCAACGGCAAACTGGTGTATCAGCAACTGGTGCCGAAATTATCTGAAGAGCCGGATTACACCGCAGCCTTGAGTACGCTAAAGCAATTTGCCGGTAAAAAATCTTAATCCCACCGCTTGAAAAAAGACTGACAAACCTAATTAAAGGGATATAACAACGCCGCAACACGGGTTGTTTTATCCCGGCCTCCGCCGAATGGGGTGGCTATTAACTATCTGATTTGCTTAACAAAGAAATTAGTGAGGTTTGACTATGCACGCTTTTGATTTCAGCCCTTTTTACCGTTCATTTATCGGTTTTGATCACCTGGCCAATCTGATGGATGCCGCCGCCCGCAATGAAAAACAGCCGGCCTATCCACCCTACAATATTGAAGTCACCGGGGAAGATCAGTACCGCATCACCATGGCTGTGGCCGGTTTCGAACCGCACGAACTGAGCATCGACACCGAGCGCAACACCTTGTTTGTACGTGGACAGAAGAGCGACAAGACTGAAGACCGCCGTTTCCTGCATCAGGGCATTGCCGAGCGCAATTTTGAACGCAAGTTCCAGTTGTCGGATTATGTTCGCGTAACAGGCGCCACAGTGCATCATGGTTTATTACATATCGAACTGCTGCGCGAAATCCCGGATGCATTAAAACCACGCAAAATTGCTATCCAGACCGGCCAGCCAACCGCAGTGCTGACCCAGCAACCTGCGGCTAATACAGAACTGGTACAGGATGCAGTGGTTCTGCCGACCGGCACTAATTAAACTGTTTCACAGCAGATAAGGCCGCTGAACGCGGCTTTATCTGTTTTTCAACCCTGCAAAAACTGCAATATAAGCGGATTAACCAGCTGAGGCTCAGTCACCGGCCCCATATGACCGCAATCCAGCGTGACTAATTCGGCCTGCGGCAAAGCTTCTGCTAATGCCCGCGCAATACGCTGCGCTGGCGCCCGGCTTCTGCGCCCCGTCAACAACAGCACCTTGCCTGGTATTGCGCTGGCATAATCAGCAAGGCTGGCCGGTTCCTGACTGAGCGCCTGAAAATCCAGCGTGACTTTTGCGACCTGACTTGCCAGTTGTTGCTGCATCCGCGCCGGCAACGCTGCGAAAAAACCATCCTGCTGCCAATAGTCAATAAAACGCTGCGCCGCCGCCTCTTCTGGCAAGCCAGGCAATGCGTCGGCCAGTGCCCGCACTTCCTGCCACAAAGCGCCGGCATCAGCCATCTGCGGCAACAAATGAAAAGAGACTGGTTCGAACAGCACCAGTTTATTGATTTTTAGCTGTTGGCAACGCGCCAGATGTAGCGCCAGCGCGCCACCATAAGAGTGTCCAACCAGATCCACCGGATCATGGTGTAACTTAGCCGGCAGCTTTTGTAACAAGGCCTGTGCTTCCGCCGCAAACGACCACGGCTGTTGCTCTGGCAGTTCACGCCCGCCATAACCGGTTAAATCCGGTAAATAACACTGCCGCCCGGCAGACAATTCGCTTACAAGCGCCTGCCATTGACGGTGGCTGGACATCGAGCTGTGCAGCAATAACACCGGCTTGCCGCTGCCAAGTTGTTTTATCATAACGGTAACAGCAGGAAAGCGGCGCCACACAGCAAGGCGGCAAAAGTCGAAATCATGCCAAAAAATCGCGCAATGGAGGTGCCGCTGGACTGACGCAGGCCAACCAGATGAAGCAAACGGCCGCCCACCGTCAACACACCCAACAGGTGGATTTGCCAGGCGGCAGCCTGCTGTTGTTCGGCGATAAACATCAACACCAGCAAAAACGGCACGTATTCGGCGAAATTGCCATGGATGCGAATGGCTTTAATTAATTCAGGTTGTTGACCATCGCCCAAACCAACCCGCAGTTTAAAGCGCTGACGTACCACGGCTAACGCCAGACCGACAAACATCACCGCCAACACGGCCGCATAAAGTGCTGTGATCATTACCACCCCGTTAATTGTTGTTGTACCAGCTGCTGAAACACCCGGATATGACAAGGTGCTGCATTCAAGGCCGGAATATATTGATAATCAGTGCCACCGGCATGTAAAAACACTTCTTTATTCTCGACGGCGATTTCTTCCAGAGTTTCCAGGCAATCCGCCGCAAAAGCCGGGCACAACACTTGTAGCTTCTTCACACCCTGCGCTGGTAATTTTTCCAGCAATTCGTCGGTATAAGGTTGCAGCCATTTTTCTTTGCCAACCCGAGACTGGAAGCTGACCAGAACTTGTTCCGGGGTTAACCCCAGGTCTTGCGCCAGATTTGCGGCAGTTTCACGGCAATGCCGCTCATAAGGGTCGCCCAAACGGACAAAACGCTCCGGAATGCCGTGGAAAGACAACAACAATTTGTCGGCCTGGCCATGTTGTTGCCAGAACATCTGTACTGAGCCCGCCAGTGCTTTGCGATAAATCGCTGTATGGTGGTAGTGTTTGACCAGGCGAATTTCGGCAATATCGCGGCGCTGCTGCTGATACAACGCGATTTGGTCGGAAATAGCGGCTGTGGTTGTTGCTGAATATTGTGGATACAACGGTATCACCACAAAACGGCTGACACCGTGCGCGGCTAAATCATCCAGCACCGACGCAATAGATGGCGAACCATAAGTCATGGCGTAACGGACTTGTACCGGTGAATCACTCAGTTCCAGGCGTTTGGCCAGCGCTTCAGTTTGCTGTTCAGTGATCACCCGCAGCGGTGAACCTTGCTCCCACCAAATCGACTGATAAAGCTTTGCAACCCGGCGGCCACGAAACGGCAGAATGATACCGCGCAGAATGCATTGCCATAAAATCGCCGGATAGTCGACAACACGTTGATCGGATAAAAATTGTTTCAGATAACGTTGCACTGCCGGCACTGTCGGTTCATCCGGCGTGCCCAGATTGACCAAAACCACGGCGTATTCAGAGACTGCACGTTCTAACATGGCATAAACTCTTGGAAATTATGCGGATCTGGCAGGAAGTCTACCATTTCCGTAATAATGGGGAATCAGAAAAAGCCGTTCAGTTGCGCTGACAAGACAACAAAACACTGACCGGCTTGCTTACAAGGCTGTCCACTCAGGCTATTCCCGACAGAATTGTCTTCAATCGATATCGTCCCAAAACAACAAAGCCCACATCTGTGGGCTTTGTCTGAACTCAGAGATCCGGCGACTCTGCGCTTAACCAAGCAGCTCGCTGAGGATTTTACTGACCGCGTCCACTGCCTGAGTTCCGTCCAGATGGTGATACTGGGTCATGCCTTGTTCAGCTTGGTTACGGTAATAACCGACCAGTGGTTCAGTCTGTTCGTGGTAAACACCTAAACGCTTGCGAACGGTTTCTTCTTTATCGTCATCGCGGATCACCAGGTCTTCACCTGTGACATCGTCTTTACCGGCCACTTTCGGTGGATTGTAGGTGACGTGATACACCCGCCCTGACGCCGGATGTACACGACGGCCGCTCATACGTTCAACAATGACATCGTCCGGCACATCAAATTCAATCACGTGGTCAACCAACACGCCATTGTCTTTCATCGCATCAGCCTGCGGAATAGTGCGTGGGAAACCATCTAACAAAAAGCCTTTGGCACAATCTGGCTTGGCGATGCGCTCTTTCACCAGGCCGATAATGATTTCATCAGAGACCAGCTGACCGGCGTCCATCACCTGCTTAGCGGCGAGGCCCATTGCAGTGCCCTCTTTGATGGCGGCACGGAGCATATCTCCGGTAGAGATTTGCGGAATACCGTACTTGTTCATCAAAAACTGTGCCTGTGTTCCTTTACCGGCACCAGGTGCACCCAACAGAATAATTCGCATACCAAAACCTCGGTTTTTCAGAAACAGTTCCAAATGTAATAAGTGCTGGATCTTTACATAATGTCAGTCAGCAGACAAGGAATTTGTCGGCTGCTCAGAGCAGCCAGCTGCAAGCCCACTTTAGTACTCACTCCGGCCTAACCGCAGTATGCACAAAAATTCTGGCCAAACACTATTCGACGATAGTTGCACTGCAAATAAACAAAACCCGGCATAAAACCGGGTTTTGTCAGTATTGCACTGTGTACTATTTCGCCAGCGACATCAACAGGCTGTTTAACCGCGTGACAAAAGTCGCCGGGTTTTTCAGGCTGCCGCGCTCGGCCAGCAGCGCCTGTTCAAACAGTACTTCGGCCCATTGCTTAAACTGTACTTCGTCCTGCACGTCCGCCACATGGCGCACCAGCTGATGCTCCGGATTCAGTTCAAAAATCGGTTTCACTTCCGGTACTTTCTGGCCGACTGATTCCATCAGT
Source organism: Rheinheimera sp. (assembly GCA_008015325.1). Classification (GTDB taxonomy): domain Bacteria; phylum Pseudomonadota; class Gammaproteobacteria; order Enterobacterales; family Alteromonadaceae; genus Pararheinheimera. Next base: position 2,042 of record SSFI01000060.1, on the reverse strand, counting down.
TTGATCATCTGCGTGCTCATATCAAACTCGTCGGTGACGACGCAAGCCGGGCTGTCGGTCAAACGATGACTGACTTTGACATCTTTCACCTGGTCGCCCAGTGCTGTTTTGAAGCGCTCTGCCACGGCGGCAAATTGTTTTTCTGACTCTTCCTGGGCTTTTTTGGTGTCTTCATCATCCAGCTTCGACAGATCTAAGCCACCTTTGGCCACTGAACGCAGTTTTTTACCGTCAAATTCAGTCAGGTGCTGCATCAGCCATTCGTCGATGCGATCCGATAACAGCAGCACTTCGAGGCCTTTTTTGCGGAACACTTCCAAATGCGGACTGTGTTTCGCGGCTTCGTAGCTGTCGGCGACCAGGAAATAAATCTCGTCCTGACCTTCTTTCATCCGGCTGACATAAGCCTCTAAACCAACGCTTTGTGTTGCGCTGTCTTCGTGCGTTGAAGCAAACCGCAGCAGCTTGGCGATGCTTTCTTTATTCGCATGATCTTCAGCCGGGCCTTCTTTTAACACCTGACCAAATTCAGTCCAGAACGTCTGATATTCGCTTTGGTCTTCGGCTTTGGCCATTTTTTCCAGCATTTTCAGCACGCGCGAAGTGCAGCCCTTGCGCAGGCTTTGCGTCACTTTGGTGTCCTGCAGAATTTCACGCGACACGTTCAGCGGCAGATCGCTGGAATCCAGCACACCTTTGATAAAGCGCAGGTAGCTTGGCATAAACTGTTCAGCGTCATCCATGATAAAGACGCGCTGCACATACAGTTTCAGGCCATGACGGGCGTCACGGTTCCACAGGTCAAACGGCGCTTTTTTCGGCACATACAACAGACTGGTGTAGTTGGTATTGCCTTCCACTTTGTTGTGACTCCAGCTCAGTGGCTCAGTCCAGTCGTGCGAAATGTGTTTGTAGAATTCGTTGTATTCATCGTCACTGATTTCAGATTTATCCCGCATCCAAAGCGCTGTCGCTTTGTTGACGGCTTTCCAGCTGCCTTCGGTCGCCGGGATTTTTTCGCCGTCTTCTTCACGCTCTGGTGTGCCCTCTTCCCACATTTCAACCGGGATGGAGATGTGATCAGAGTATTTGGTGATAATGCTTTCAACTTTCCACTTGCTTAAAAACTCAGACTCGCCTTCACGCAGGTGCAGGATAATGTCAGTCCCGCGGCTGGTTTTGTCCGCTGGCGCCAATGTGTAATCGCCTTCGCCGGCTGACTCCCATTCCACCGCGCTGTCCGGCGTCGCACCGGCCTTTAAGGTGCGCACTGTCACTTTGTCGGCAACGATAAACGCTGAATAAAAACCAACACCAAACTGACCGATTAACTTGGAATCTTTGCTCTGGTCGCCGCTTAACTGCGAGAAAAACTCTTTAGTGCCGGATTTGGCGATTGTGCCTAAGTGACTGATCACTTCATCCCGCGTCATACCAATACCGTTGTCACTGATAGTGATGGTTTTGGCCGCTTCGTCCAGACTGACCCGTACGCGCAAATCACCGTCGTTGCCATACAGGCTGCTGTCTGACAATGCCAGGAAGCGCAGCTTGTCAGCGGCGTCAGAGGCATTGGAGATTAATTCGCGCAGGAAAATTTCTTTGTTCGAGTACAAAGAATGGATCATCAGTTGCAGCAACTGCTTTACTTCGGCCTGAAAGCCATGCGTTTGTTTTTGTGTTGTTTCAGTCATCTACCGCTCCTTTCACACTCAATTCTTCGGCCTGATGGACACTGTGGCGATCGCCATACAGTGCTCAGCCTGTGCATTCGGCTTCAGATATGAGGTCGGGGGATTTTTTTTCAAGGGCCTATGCAGACAAGGAGCAACAGCAGATGATGAACTCTTGGCTGCTACCAGCACGGCAGCAACCAGAGCGGTGGCAATTTAAAACGGCTTGCGGCCGCTCAGCGCGTAGGACAAGGTACTGCCGTCAAGATACTCCAGCTCGCCGCCAACCGGCATGCCCTGCGCGAGTCGGGAGACCTGAATATTATGCTTACGGCACAACTCGGCGATATAAAACGCAGTGGCTTCACC
>SSFI01000007.1 GCA_008015325.1 Rheinheimera sp. | reverse complement strand
GCTTAATCCAATCCATTTTGGCATGCCTTATCAGCAATTCAGTGCCTGCATGGCCGGCTTGTTACGTTTTACCTTTGACGACATTGCACTGACAGTGTTGAATTACCAAAGCAACAGCGATGCGCTTACGCGGGAATCTGAAGCGCGGTTACAACAAATTGCCGAATACCTTAAGCACGATAAAGCGATCGCTTCGGTTGATATTGATACTTATACGGACAGTTATGGCGGGCGCTGGATCAACGACGAGTTATCTCGCAAAAGAGCCAAGGCATTAAAAGCCTTTTTAGTCAGCGCCGGGATTGATGAAAAAGTGATCCGCACTGAAGGCTTCGGCGAAAAACGTCATGTGGCACCCAATGACACCTTACGCGGCCGTGCGACGAACCGTCGGGCTGTGGTGCAGCTGATGCGGGCGGAAGCTCCAAGACTTTGAGCGTTTTAACAAAAAGCCCTGACAATTCAGGGCTTTTTGCTTAATTACATCACGCGTTTTTTATCAAAGCGGCTGGGACTGACCAGTTGCTGCAATTCATCGGTGAGCGCAAGTGGCTGCTGGCAAAGTGCTGCCGCCAGCTGTTCTGCCAGCAGCGGCGCAAATAACAGGCCACGTGCGCCCAGTCCGCCCAGCACAAACAAATCTGCGGCCACTTCCCCTGCGACGGGCAGATGATCCGGTACCGTAGCGCGCAGACCAGTTTTCGCCGACATTACCGTCACATCTGCGAACCAGGCTGGTTGCTGCAACACTGAATTCACCAGCGCCAGATTGGCGGCGTCGTCGGCAGCTGTGCTGATGGTATTGCGATTGTCCCGGTCGAAAGTCGCGCCGACGCAATGTTCCGCGGCAAAGTCAGTTGTATCCGCCGGCGTGATATAACCCTGATGACAAATCACAGTGCGAAGCGCCGCCATTTGCGGCGCCTGCACGTGCGAGACCTGCCCCCGAACCTGATTCAGTGGCAGGTGCCGGGTGGGCGCGAATTGCGTCAAACCCACGCCATTACACAGCAGCAGCTGACGGCTGCTCAAAGTGCCTGCCGATGTTAAAAGCTGCCAGCCCCCGTCACCGCGCTGCAATGCCGTTACTTCGGTATTGGCACAAAAGCGAAAACCGGGTTGTTGCTGCAGCCAGTTCAGCGCGGCCTGACAAAAGCGCTGCGGCGCAACCCAGCCGCCATCGGGGTAAAACAGTCCGCCATAGGGCAGGGGCAAGCCTGCCACTTCGCTGCACGCCTGTGCGTCCAGCGCCTGAAAAAAGCCCGTCGGCCAGGCGCTTTCCTGTTGGATTTTACTTTGGCGCAGCGCCAGCGCTTCGGTGCAGGCTAAAGTCAGCACCCCGCAAAATTGATGGGGGAAATCAAAGCAACGGGATAGTTCCCGATAGCGCCGACAGGCAAAACCATAAGCACTGGCGTGAAAACGCGACATCGGGCTAAAGCTGGTTTGCAGTTGTGGGTACAAAGCGCCTTGTCGGTTATGTGATGCGCCTAAAGCAACGGATTCATCTTTACACAGCAAACGCACCTGACGGCCACGCTGAATCAGAGCCAGTGCCGTTAAAATTGCTGCGATACCGCCGCCGACCAGTGTGACAACGTCTTCGCAGGGGGAGTGAGTAAAGGCCGGTGCTTCTGCCGGGAAAACACCCACCGCCATCTCGCGCTTGCGGCCAAAACCTTTGACTTTTTTTACACTAAAACCGGCACTTTGCAGGCCACGCCGGACAATGCCTGCACTGGTAAAAGTCGCCACTGTAGTGCCTGGGCCACTCAACCGCGCCATGCCTTCAAACAAGCTGTCCTGCCACATATCCGGGTTTTTACTCGGCGCAAAACCATCGAGAAACCAGGCATCGGCGCGGTTCGTCAGCGGCAGCGCCGGCAAATTGTCTTTGATATCACCGAGCCATAAATCCAGCGTCACAGCGCCCTGGTCAAATTGCAGCCGGTGACAGCCGGCAAATGGCCGTGGATATTGGACTAACAGCTCAGCGACCAGCGGCGCGAGACTTGGCCAGGCGGTTAACGCCTTGGTCAAATCACTGAGAGTTAACGGGAATTTCTCAAAGGTGGAGAAATGCAGCTGCTGACAAGCCGCTTGTGGCTGCGCCGCACGAAACTCGCGAAAAGCCTGCCAGCACACCAGAAAATTCAGTCCGGTGCCAAAACCCGTTTCTATCACATGAAAACAGCGCTTTGGCAGCTGCTGCCAGCGCCCGGGCAAGTGGTTATTGTGCAAAAACACAAACTGCGTCTCGTCGAGGCCACTTTCATTGGAAAAATAAACATCATCAAAGACGTTGGAAACCGGCGTGCCTTGTTCGTTGTAACGCAAGGTGGCGGATTGGATCTGACTCATCAGCAAGCCCGTATCAGAAAAAAATTGCACAAAGTTGGGCATTTTAACTTGTTTGTCATGCTGGCGGCTAATAGTGTGAGCAGGTGAGTGTACAACTGTGCGCTGAAATTGGACCAGTTGGCGGGAAAAAGCCCGTACAATGGCCGCGAACACTATTTTTTTACGCTGGAGTCAGAATGAAAAGAGCGGTAATCACCGGATTGGGCATAGTTTCAAGTATCGGTAACAACAAAGCAGAAGTATTGGCCTCCTTGCAGGAAGGTCGTTCCGGAATCAGCTTTGCGCAGGAATTTGCCGATTTTGGGCTGCGTTCTCAGGTCTGGGGTCAAATCAACATTGACACTGCTGCTCTGATTGACCGTAAAGCATTGCGTTTTATGGGCGACGCCGCTGCCTATGCGTACATCTCAATGGCCCAGGCCATCGCAGATGCAGGTTTAACGCCAGAGCAAGTCTCCAATCCACGTACTGGTTTGGTCGTGGGCTCTGGCGGTGCTTCCTCAAAAACCCAGATTGAAGCTGCAGACATTCTGCGCGAGAAAGGCGTCAAACGCGTTGGCCCTTATGCCGTGCCAAAAACTATGTCATCGACCTGCTCGGCCTGTCTGGCTACGCCGTTTGAAATCAAAGGCGTGAACTATTCAATCAGCTCAGCCTGCGCTACCAGCGCGCATTGTATTGGCCATGCCGTAGAGCTCATCCAGCTCGGCAAACAAGACGTGATTTTCGCCGGTGGCGGTGAAGAAGTGCACTGGACGCTGGCGATGGAATTTGACGCCATGGGTGCCTTATCGAGCAAATACAATGAAACACCAACCCAGGCTTCGCGCACTTATGACGCGAACCGCGACGGTTTTGTTATCTCTGGCGGTGGCGGTATTCTGGTGATTGAAGAGCTGGAACATGCTTTAGCCCGTGGCGCGAAAATCTATGCCGAAGTGGTGGGTTACGGCGCGACTTCAGATGGTTACGACATGGTGGCGCCAAGCGGTGAAGGCGCGGTGCGTTGTATGCAAATGGCGCTGCAAGGCGTGACCGCACCTATCGATTACCTGAACACCCACGGTACCAGTACGCCGGTCGGTGATGTGAAGGAACTCGGTGCTATTCAGCAGGTTTTCGGCGGCAAGAGCCCGGCGATCAGCGCAACCAAAGCCATGACCGGTCATGCTTTAGGCGCTGCGGGTGTGCATGAAGCCATTTATTCACTGCTGATGATGGAACATGGTTTTATTGCGCCATCTATTAACATCAGCGAGCTCGATGCGGCGGCTGAAGGCCTGAACATCATCACGAAGCCAACTGCAGCGACGTTAAATACTGTGATGTCGAACAGCTTCGGTTTTGGTGGCACCAATGCCACCCTGGTGATGCAGAAGTTTAACGGCTAAGCCGTTCAAACGCTTGAGTTAAAGCCACCTGCGGGTGGCTTTGTCACGTCTGGCGAGATCAAATCTGCTGCTTGCATGGCGCAGTGTTCGATTTCTGACATAGAATGCGGCGCAGTTTGCTATGCCGATGTTGACCGGAGTTGCCGATGAAAATTTATGCCGATGACAATATGCCGCTGGCGCGGGAGTTTTTTGCCGATTTAGGCGACGTCACCTTGTTTTCTGGTCGTAATGTCCAGGCGGCAGATCTGGCTGATGCCGATATTCTGCTGGTGCGCTCGGTCACTAAAGTCAATGCAGCGCTGCTGGATGCTCATCCCCATATTCGATTTGTCGGCACCGCCACTATTGGCACAGATCATCTGGATCTGGCGTATTTGCAGGCCCGCGGTATTACCCATACCAATGCTCCGGGCTGTAATGCGCAGTCGGTGGTGGAATATGTGCTGAGTTGCCTGTTTATCCTGGCGGAGCAACAGGATAAACCACTTACTGAATTCACAGTAGGGGTGGTCGGCGTCGGTCAAATCGGTAAACGCTTGGTGGCGGCACTACAGGCGCTTGGCGTCAGCGTGCTGCAAAATGACCCGTTGCGGGCAGCTGAAGCTGATTTTCCTCATGTTGATTTAGATACCTTGTTAGTCAGCGTCGATGTGGTCAGCTTGCATGTGCCGCTGGTTCGCGGCGGCGCTTATCCGACATTTCATTTAATCGATGCAAGCCGGTTAGCCGTATTACCAGCGACGACCGCGCTGATTAATGCTTGTCGCGGTGAAGTAGTGGATAACCAGGCGCTGTTGGCGCAAGCCCGTGCCGGTGTGCGCCGGCCTTTGTTTCTCGATGTCTGGGAAAACGAGCCGGCGATTGAACAGGCGCTGTTGCCATATTGCGATATTGCCACGGCACATATCGCCGGCCACAGCGTTGAAGGCAAAGCCCGTGGTACTGAAATGTTGTATCAGGCGGTTTGTCAAATGCTGGGCGTGACGCCGGGCAAGACGCTGGCGCAGTTTTTACCGGCCGGTGCGATAGAAAAGCTGCAAATTTCGCCAAATTTTAGACTTTCAGATGTCCAAAATCTTTGCCGTATGTTATATGATGTCCGGCGTGACGATGCATTGTTCAGACGGCATCTGGTCACGCACGGGTTTGACTGGCTCAGAAAAACCTACCCGCCGCGGCGGGAATTCAGTTCAGTGTGCCTGCAGGGGCAGGTCGCCGATTATTTAATTCGTTTAGGTTTCAGCCAGAAATAAAGGGGAACAAACCAAATGGCTCAGCAATTTGATGTCGCAGTATTAGGCGCTACAGGTTTGGTCGGTCAGCATTTGATCGAAATTCTGCAGCAGCGCGATTTTCCGGTACGCAATCTTTACCCATTGGCCAGTAAACGCTCTGCCGGTGGCACAGTGACATTTCATGGTAAACAGGTAGAAGTGCTGGATGCTGAGACCTTTGACTGGACCAAAGCGCAAATCGGTTTGTTCTCAGCCGGTGGCAGTGTCTCTGCTGTGTACGCGCCAAAAGCCGCCGATGCCGGTTGTATCGTCATCGACAACACCTCACATTACCGCTACGAAGCCGACATTCCGTTAGTGGTGCCTGAAGTTAACGCGCACGCGATTGCCGATTACCGCAACCGCAATATCATCGCCAACCCGAATTGTTCAACGATCCAGATGCTGGTGGCGTTAAAGCCAATCCATGATGCCGTCGGTATTACCCGCGTCAACGTGGCGACTTATCAGTCCGTCAGCGGCGCCGGCCAGCAGGGTATTGAAGCCTTAGCCTCTGAAACAGCGCAGCTGCTCAATGGCCGTCCGATTGAAGCAACTGGCAAATTCTCGCGCCAGATCGCGTTTAACGTCATTCCGCAAATCGACGTGTTCATGGACAATGGCTACACCAAAGAAGAAATGAAAATGCACTGGGAAACCCAGAAGATTATGGGTGACGACAGTATTTCGGTGAATGCGACCGCAGTGCGGGTGCCGGCTTTTTATGGCCATGCCGAAGCTGTGCATATCGAAACACGCTCGCCAATCAGTGTTGAGGAAGTCAAAGCGCTGCTGGCGCAGGCGCCGGGCGTGGTGTTGTTAGAAGACAACGCCGAATTCCCGACTCAGGTCAGCCATGCGCAAGGTCAGGACGATGTGTTTGTTGGCCGTGTCCGCAAAGACCTGTCACACGAGCACGGCTTAAACCTGTGGGTGGTGGCAGATAACGTACGTAAAGGTGCAGCGACCAACAGTATCCAGATTGCGGAACATCTGATCCGCGATTATTTGTAAATTCCGCTGATGTTTAAAAAGGCCCTGCGGGGCCTTTTTTTGTTATTGTTGAGTCTGGATCTGGCTCCGTTTTAACCAAGTGCCTGACAATCGACAGGGCTTTTACTGGCAAGTTGAGGTCTGTCGCAGCATCAACTCTGCACCTTTTTGCCAATCTGGTTTAGAATCTGACGAAAGGGCCGGAAATTGTGGAACATTGTTTGCAGAGCGACTATATCCAATGGCGGATACAGCACTCAGGCGTTCAGTCCGGATGCAATGGGCATCCAGCTGGATCCAATGGTTGTTAGGGAATATTGCATGCTTCTGATGCGAATTTTGCTCATTCTGTTTACCGTCAATTTTATGACGGCAGCCTGGGCTGAATCCACTGCGCGCTTACGCGGTCCAAAAGAATTTGATACACCGGCAGTGACCCGGCTGGGCCCGTTGTCGGCGCAGGACACGTTGTGGCGTCTGGCCGAACAGGCGAGACCTGACAAACGCATCAACATGTATCAGATGATGTTTGCGCTCTATCAACACAATCCTGATGCCTTCCTCGAAGACAATTTTAATCATCTGAAACCCGGCGCTTTTCTTGAAGTGCCCGGTATGCGTGACATTCTGGCCATTGATCCTGTAATGGCGCAGCGCAAATCAGAAAACGACGACCGGGTCTGGGCAGAAAAAATCCGCAAAGCAGCGCAGCAGAGGCCGGAAGACCATTCGGCCAAGCGAGTTGATATCGCCAAAGCGCAAGAAGAAATTACAAACGAGCTCAATCGGGTAGAAGCACAGCAGACTGAACAAATGTCTGATTTGCGTGACCGGCTCGGTGCATCTATGGCGAACGTGGAAACCATAGTGCAGGAAAATACCGCACTGAAAAAGCAACTCGACACTGTGGTCTCAGAGTTATCCAATGTGAAGCAGCAACTGGATAAAGACAGTGAGATCCAGACCCAGCTGCAACAGTTACTGCAGCAACAGACCGAGATGCTGGAGCAACAGCGCGAACAGCTCCGTAAACAGCAGGAAGGGGTTAACTTTGCCGAGACCTGGCAAAATCTTGCCAATAGCCCGGTCGGTTGGATCCTCGCGGCGGCATTACCTGCTGCGCTGGTGTTATTCGGTGTGGTGTTATTGATCCGCCGTAAGAGTAAAAAAGCCGCAGCTGCGGTCTCCGCAGCCACGGCCAGTCCGGCTTTAGATCCAAATTATAAATCGCCTTTGCCGCCGCTGGATGACAGCCTAGATTTTGATGAAAGCAGTCTGATTAATCTCGACGACTCTCTACTCAACGACAATCTGAGCAGCAGCATTCGGCTCGATGACGATTTTGACCGGCCGCCAACCAGAAAACCGGCGATATCCAGTTTTGATGATGACGATTTGCTTGATGATCATCTGGATTTGGGCACAGGAACCACAAAGGCCGCCGGAGCTTTTGATCTGGACGATTTGCTGGATGAGCCACTGGAGCCGTCGCCGGCTCCCGTCAAAGCAGAACCTTTTGACCCGGACAATATTTTGTCAGGCGACGCCCTGAGCAGCTTGTTGGATGCTGATGAGCCAGCCTTTGAAGCTAAGCAAGAATTTGATCCAAATAATATTTTGTCTGGCAATGAGCTGAGTTCGTTGTTTGCGAATCTGGCGGACGATGACGAAGATCCAGACGCTATCTTTAATCAGGCATTAGCAGCACAACAAGCCAAGCCAGAGGCGAAAAGCGAAGCCGAGTCTGAATCTGACCTGCTGACTGACCCACAAGTGTCGGCTGCAGCATTGGCATATGCGGCAGCGGAAGCGGCTGAATCCGACGAGTTACTGGAAGAGATCGAGTTGGATTTACCGGGCGAGGAGCCTGTCGCCGTCAGCACTATGACATTAGACGACGATGACTTTGATATTGATGCTTTAGTGGCGCAGACGCAGTCTGCGCCTGTAACCCCGGCGGCTGTGGCTGAGCCGGCAGACGATCACGATGATTTTGATATCGACGCGTTATTGGATATGACACAGGCGGCTGATACCACCGCCAAGGGCGCCACTGGAGCAGAACCAATAGCAGTGGAACCAACAGTTCCACAACAGACCTTTGACAGCTCTGAGTTGGAAGCCTTTGCTGAATCATTGGCAGAGGAGCAGCTTGAGGCTGAACAAAGTGTTGTCGACCTGACGGTGACGGCGCCGGATGAGCGCGACGATGCGCTTGAGACTGCGGAGACCTTTGAGCCTGATGAGCTGCTGGCTGCAGATGACCAATCGGGTCTGATGGATGAGCTGGACGAGATCCTCAACGAAGTAGCCGAGATCCGCGCACAATCACAACAGGCCAAACAATCGCTGGCAGAACTTGAACTGCCTGAAGATGCTGTAACTCAGGCGTCGGCCGATATCGCGGACGCTGAACTCAGTCTTGCTGACTTCAGTACGATGTTAACCGAGCCTTCCGCTGAAGATGAACTTGAACCTGAACCTGAACCTGCTGCGAAAGAACTGGCAGCGGTGGAAATGACCGAGACTGCAGCAGATGTTGCAGGCGCAGATGATTTCATCGACATCGAAGAGCTGATGCTGGACGATGACGCCGGCAGTGCGATTGAAACAGAGCTGGCTGCTGAAACTGTTGCGGAAACTGAATATCTGTCTGAGTTTGCCGGTTTGGAAGAACCCGCGACAGAAATGCCTGATTTAGGCCTGTCGGATGATAATTCGGTCGCCCGGGTTTATGAAGGCATTTCGTCGGTGGAAAGACCGAGTAAAGTGTTAGACGAGTATCCGGATTTGCAACTTGACGATGTGGACCAGGCAGCGATTTTCCCGGAGGACTCGCTTGAATCCACTGAAGAACTGACCTTGACCGCTGAACAGTCTGAATTGCATCAGCTTGATGATATGAACTTTGACGAGTTGTTATCGGGCCTCGACGACTTTTCTGCGCCTGTGGCGGACACGCTGGCCGACCAGCAAAAAGCCGCTGAAGTGCTGGCGGAGCTTGAACAGTTGCAGCAAGGTCAAAGCTGTTATAATCCCGAAACAGAACCAGTTGAATTGCCGGATTTTGTCAATATTGACAAGTTATTGGCTGCCACTGAAGATCAGCTGGACCCTGATGCGGAACTAAAAACGCTGAATATCGACGTAGGTCTGGCTGATTTTGAAGATCTGATTGCTGCGGACGAGGCCGGTGATGTCGATCATGCCGATGGCGGTTTTGCCGGCCAGCTGGACTTAGTCCGGGCTTATATCGAAATTGGCGATGCTGACAGCGCAAATCATCTGATTAAAGAGATTATGGCGTCCGAAGCGCCTGCGCATGTCAAACAGGAAGCGATAGCGCTGTTGTCTTAAGTGAGATCGCTGTTGCAGGAAAGCGCCGATGGCGCTTTTCTGCTTTGTGCGGCCTGGCTTTTGCTGCAGTCCGGTCGCTTTGTTATACTCGCCGCCGCTGAAATGAGTGTGGGCCTTGGAGTCAGAATGCGAATTGCGATGGGGATTGAATACGACGGGACCGGCTATTTTGGCTGGCAGCGTCAGCGGGAAGTGAACAGCATTCAGGGCGAGCTGGAAAAAGCCATAAGCCAGGTTGCCAACGCGCCGGTGGAAATCTTTTGTGCCGGCCGCACCGATGCCGGTGTACATGGTACCGGTCAGGTGATTCACTTTGATACTGATGCAGTGCGCGATATGCGCGGCTGGATCATGGGCACCAATTCCAATTTGCCGACCGGCATTGCGGTGCGCTGGGCGCAGCCGGTGTCGGATGACTTTCATGCCCGTTTTTCCGCCACTGCGCGGCGCTATCGTTATGTCATTTATAACCGTAAATTCCGCCCGGCGATATTAGGCGCGGGTCTTAGCCATTATCATCAGGAGATTGACGTCAGTCTGATGCAGCAAGCAGCGCCTGTGCTGCTTGGCGAGCAGGATTTTTCATCTTTCCGCGCCATTCAATGTCAGTCCAACACGCCATTTCGCAATGTGATGCACCTGCAGATCAATAGATTTGGCGCCTACATTGTGCTCGATATCAAAGCCAATGCGTTTTTGCATCATATGGTGCGCAATATCACCGGCAGCTTGTTAGAAGTCGGGATGGGACGGCGGCCACCAGAGTGGATAGCTGAATTGCTGGCTGCAAAAGACCGCACACTGGCGGCCGCGACCGCCAAAGCTGAAGGTCTGTATCTGGTGGATGTTGATTATCCGGCGCATTTTGCCATTCCCAAGTCACCGTTAGGCCCGTTATTTTTACCTGATTAAGCGGTGGAACTCTGACGTGGCGGTCTTGTCGTATCTGGCAGACTCGTGGTTGCCACACACAACTACTAAGACCAGTTTTTGGTATTCTGTGTTTGGGCTTTGTGTTTTAATAACCGCCGTTTGCGTCAATTTCGCTGAAATTCTGTTATTTTCAGCAGAACTGCACAGAAAATAATCGCAGTCAGATATAGGAATTCTTATGAGTTGGTTAGAAAAAATCCTGCCCCGCACTTCGTCATCTGCCCGTCGCAACATTCCGGAAGGGGTCTGGACCAAATGCACCGCTTGTGATGCAGTCTTATATAAAGCTGATTTGGACCGCCAGTTAGGCGTCTGTCCAAAATGTGACCATCATATGCGGGTTAATGCCCGCACCCGCTTAACCCAATTTTTTGATGTCAACACCACTGTTGAACTGGCGGCAGAGCTGGAACCGCAGGACGTGCTGAAATTTAAAGACAGTAAACGTTACAAAGACCGGATCGTAGCGGCACAAAAAGACACCAATGAAAAAGATGCGATGGTGGTGATGCGCGGCTCGCTCAAAGGCATGCCGGTTGTTGCTGCCAGCTTTGAGTTCGAATTTATGGGCGGTTCGATGGCCTCTGTGGTCGGCGCGAAGTTTGTCAAAGGCGTCGAGTTTGCGCTGGAGCACAAAATCCCCTTTATCTGTTTCTCCGCTTCAGGTGGCGCGCGGATGCAGGAAGCCTTGTTCTCGCTGATGCAAATGGCGAAAACCAGTGCGGCGCTGGCGAAACTGAGCGAAGCCGGTCTGCCGTATATTTCTGTGCTGACTGACCCGACGATGGGCGGGGTGTCGGCCTCACTGGCGATGCTCGGTGATATCAATATCGGTGAACCAAAAGCGCTGATCGGTTTTGCCGGTCCACGCGTCATTGAACAGACAGTGCGTGAAAAGCTGCCAGAAGGCTTCCAGCGCAGTGAATTCCTGTTAGAGCATGGTGCAATCGACATGATTGTTGACCGTCGGCAAATGCGCGATACAATTGCGCGATTAGTAGCAAAATTCATGCGGCTGCCGGCTCCGGACCAGGAGCATCGCGTCGCTTAAGGCGTTATGACTTCCACTGCGTTACTGCAAAGCCAATCGTGCCACAGCCTGGCAGATTGGCTTTGTTACATTGAACAATCCCATCCCATTGAAAAAATTGAGCTTGGCCTTGGCCGGGTGCAAACTGTTGCAGAACGTGCTGCGCTGGCGCAATTACCAGGCACTGTGATCCTGATCGCCGGCACCAACGGCAAAGGCACCACAGCCCGCACGCTGGAGCAATTATTGCTGGCGCAGGGGTTGAGTGTCGGTGTCTATAGCTCGCCGCATTTACTGCGGTTTAACGAGCGGCTGCGCATCGATGGTGTTGACGTCGCCGATGAGCTCTGGGTCGAAGGCCTGAAGCAGGTCGAGGCGCTGCGCGCGGACATTGCGCTGACGTATTTTGAATTCACCACTTTGGCGGCCTTTGCCATCCTGAAAAATCAGGCGCCGCAGATTTGTCTGATTGAGGTAGGTTTAGGCGGCCGGTTGGATGCCACCAATATTGTCGATCCGGCGCTCAGTATCATCACCACAGTCGATTTGGATCATCAGGACTGGCTCGGCAATGACCGGGAAACCATAGGCCGGGAAAAAGCCGGCGTATTCAGAGCAGGCCGGCCAGCCGTGGTGGGCGATTTGCAGGTGCCGCAATCGGTCCGTCAGGTCGCCGCCGATATTGGCGCATTGCTATGCTGCGCCGGTACCGACTTCCAACTTGAGTTACAGTCACAGACTTTTGCCTGGCGTTATGCCGGCCAGCATTATCAGCATTTGCCACTGCCAGGCGTGCCGATGCAGAACGTCGCGACTGCATTGACCGCGCTGGCGCTGCTGAATTTGCTGCCGGACGAAAACGTCTGTGCGCAGGTGCTGGCAGAGCTTAGTTTGCCGGGGCGGATGCAGTGGTTAAGCGCTAAGCCGGCGGTGCTGCTGGATGTGGCGCATAATCCGCAATCGGCGGCTTATCTGGCCGCGCAGCTCGTGCAACTGAGACCTGGCTATCGCAAAGTCCAGCTGGTCGTTGGTATGTTAAAGGACAAAGATATCCGCGAAGCGCTGAGCTGTTTTACCGGCCAGGACTATCACTGGCATCTGGTGTCTTTGTCCGGTGTGCGCGGTGCCAGCAGTTATCTGCTGCAACAGGCCTTGCCTTCAACTGAGCAAAGCTGTCAGTATCCACAGATGTCCGACGTGCTGGCGACCATCACCAGTGCACCGGCCGATGAATTATTTGTAGTATTTGGATCTTTTGTCACGGTCAGCAGTGTGCTGAGTCTGTGGCCACAGGAAAATGTATGACTGCAGTTTTTACCAATCGCCTGATCGGCACCGCTATTCTGATTGTCGCTGCTGTGGTGTTTTTGCCCGATTTACTTGATGGCCGCAAACAGGTCAGTAAAGATGATTTTAAAGCGATTCCGGAGCGGCCGGAGTTTGCCGAAGTGGCGCAACCTGCAGTATTTAGCCAGGATCAGCATCAGGCAGCGCAAACTGCAGCGATGGCGCCGGTGACGGATAATAGTCCGGCACTGGATGCGCCGGCCACGACCGGGACGCCAGCAGATCCGGCGCAAACAACCAGCGACAGCGCAGCGCTGAACACGGTAACAAACACAACTACAGGCGCAGATACAGTGACGGATCCCGAACCTGCGGCATCTGGTCAGCTGGCTGCCACTGAGGTCGCTACGCCAGCACAGTCTGGCGCAAATCAGAGTGTCAATGTCCAGACAGCAACTTTACCAGCCGAGCCTTTACCTGCGGAGAAAACCGCCACTGAACCACCGGCACCAGTCAAAGCCGAAAAACCTTTATCGCAGGCCGCTTATGTCGTCAAAGTGGGTTCATTCAGCAAAGAGCAAAACGCCAATGCGCTGGTCAGTAAGCTCAAAGCTGCCGGCCACAACGCCTTCACCCGTAAAATCGTCAATAGTCAGGGCACCACTATGGTCAGCGTAATGGTGGGGCCGGATCTGAAAAAAGACAAGCTTGAAGCTAAATTGACTGAGTTACAGCAGCTGGCGCAGGTGTCTAAGCTGAAAGTCAGCAGTTATCAGCCGGTCGAAAACTAATTTAATGGCGGGACTGGCCCGATCACCCTGCTTTATGTTGCAGCGTAGGCCGGCTGCAGCCGGCGGTCACACCAGCGTAAAATTAATGCCGGATTGGCAATTGTCGCTAGGCATCGCTACACCGCATTTGGTAGAATGCGCGCCGTCCTCAAGCGTCCTGTTTTGGTAGCAAATGGTTTGGGTTGATTACGCCATTCTGGCAATCATCGGATTATCGACATTGATCAGTCTGATCCGCGGCTTCGTGAAAGAAGCTATTTCGTTGATCATTTGGGTACTGGCGTTTTTTGTAGCCAGTCATTATTATCCCTATCTCTCCCCGTTTTTTTCTAACATAGACAATGCGTTAATCCGCAATGCAGTCGCGATTGGTATCCTGTTTGTCTCCTGCCTGTTGTTGGGCGGTCTACTGAATTTCCTGATTGGCAAGCTGGTGCAATCCACCGGATTAAGTGGTACCGACCGGCTGTTAGGTCTGGTGTTCGGTGCCCTGCGTGGTGTGCTGGTGGTCAGCGCGCTGTTATTTTTCCTCGATGCATTTACGCCATCGGCAAGCGCCGAGTGGTGGAAAGCGTCAATGTTGATCCCCGAATTCGATTTTATCATTGAGTGGTTTTTCACTTATCTGAAAGACAACTCGAGTTTTATGCAACAGACATCTGTTCTGACGAGGTAAGGTTCCATGTGTGGTATTGTTGGTATCGTAGGTAAATATCCGGTCAATCAGGCGTTGTACGATGGCCTAACCGTCTTACAGCATCGCGGCCAGGACGCTGCCGGCATCGTCACTGTGGACCAGAATCGTCTGCGTCTGCGTAAAGCCAATGGTCTGGTTAAAGACGTGTTTGAAGCCCGTCATATGCAACGGCTCGCCGGCAATATTGGCATCGGCCATGTGCGTTATCCGACTGCAGGCTCGGCCAGCACTGCCGAAGCGCAACCGTTTTATGTCAACAGTCCTTTTGGTATTGCTTTGGCGCACAACGGTAACTTAACCAATGCCGACGAAGTCAAAGACCAGCTGTTTAATGACGCCCGTCGTCACGTCAACACCAATTCAGACTCTGAAGTCCTGCTCAATGCCTTTGCGCATGAACTGCAATGCGATAATGCCTTACATTTGATGCCTGATGCTATTTTCCGTGCCGTCGCCAACGTGCACCGTAAAGTGCGTGGTGGTTATGCTGTGGTGGCGCTGATTATCGGTCACGGTCTGGTGGCGTTTCGCGATCCAAACGGCATTCGTCCGCTGGTGATGGGCAAACGCGAAACTGAGCTTGGCACTGAATATATGGTGGCGTCAGAAAGCGTTGCACTGGATGCAGACGGCTTCACTGTGTTGCGTGACGTGATGCCAGGTGAAGCGGTGTACATCACTGAAGATGGCCAGCTGTACAGCCAGCAATGTGCGGAAAACCCGACTTACACGCCTTGTATTTTTGAGTATGTGTATTTCGCCCGGCCGGATTCGACCATCGACAACGTCTCTGTCTATGCATCTCGCGTCAATATGGGGAAAAAGCTTGGTCAGAAGATCAAAAAAGAATGGGCGCATCTGGATATTGATGTGGTGATCCCAATTCCGGAAACCAGTAACGACGCCGCGCTGCAAATCGCACACGAACTGGGTCTGCCGTACCGTCAGGGCTACGTCAAAAACCGTTATATTGGCCGTACCTTTATCATGCCGGGGCAGGGCGAGCGCAAGAAGTCCGTCAAGCGCAAACTGAATGCCATCAAGCAGGAATTTAAAGGCAAAAATGTGCTGCTGGTCGATGATTCTATTGTACGCGGTACCACTTCAGGTCAAATCATCGAAATGGCGCGCGAAGCCGGTGCCAGCAAGGTCTATTTCGCCTCGGCCGCGCCGGAAATTCGTTTCCCGAACGTCTATGGCATTGATATGCCGTCTGCCAATGAACTGATTGCGCACGGTCATGATGTAGAAAGTATCTGCAAAATCATCGGTGCTGATGGTTTGATTTTCCAGTCATTAGAAGATCTGATTGGCGCTGTCCGTGACGAAAACCCGGCGATTAAGAAGTTTGAAACGTCGGTGTTTGACGGTGTTTATGTCACCAACGATATTTCGCAGGAATACCTCAACCGCCTCGATGCTGCGCGCAGCGAAGACTCTAAAGCGTTAAAAGCTGCGGCAATGGCTGCTAATCTGGAACTGTATAACGAAAGTTAATACGGTTTTCGGATAACAAAAAAAGGAGCCTCGGCTCCTTTTTTGTTATTTGCAATACCTAATGCGTAAACATCGGCGCGAAACCGGAACTCCACAAAATCGCTGTTGCGGTTAACACACAGACCAGCAGGATCAGGCCGCAGGTGACTACTGAACTGGCATAGATAAAGCCGCGCTCTTCCGGAATGTGCATCAGGATAGGCACGCCGACGTACAGCAGATAAATCGAATAGGATAAACCTGCTAACCCCACCAGCATCACAAACCAGAGCTCAGGGTACAAGGCAGCTAATCCAACCATAAATAATGGGGTGGATGTATAGGAAGCCAGTTCCAGCGTTTGGGTGTAGGTCGGTTCAGAGCCGAAGGTATGGGCCATCCAGTGCGCCAGATAGGCCAGCGCAAAGACACCGCCAATTAATGCGACATACATGGCCACAGCCAGCATCGATGCGCTTTCCGCGGTCAGACGGATAGGTTCACCGACGCCGATACTCCAGCCGATATTGACTGCAGAAAAGTAAGCACAAATGGACGGGATCAGAGCGACCAACAGAATGTGGGTCAAACTATATTTTAAACTTTCGTGGCGGTTATCGATGGTATGCCACTCTTCTTTCGGATGAGCGTATAAGCCCCATAAATGGTTTAGAATCATTTTCGTTATCCTTGTCTACTGCTACAGGTGAGGTCTCAGAGTGACAACGGAACACTCATGAATAAGGTATGGCTAACAGACCGGAAGTCGTCAAGTTTGCCTGCAGAGATTACGGATAAAGCCAGATTATCGGATCAGATTGGGCTGCCACTGTGGAATTTAAAATCGGCATCCGGGCTTTGGATCAGTTCAGCTTCAATCTGCAGAAAGTGTTCAAGCCGGGGCTTGATATCTGAAGTGGAGATCTGCTGCGCCAAGGTCAGATAATCCTCAAAATGGCGGGCTTCGGAGCGCAACAACGACAAATAGAATTGCCCCAGTTCGGCGTCCACTACTTCGGCGAGCGCCGCAAAGCGTTCGCAGGAGCGGGCTTCAATTAAAGCGCCGCAAATCAGCTTGTCGACCAGAATTTGCGGTTCATGGGTTTTACAGGCGCTAATCAGTCCTTTGGCATAACGACCGGCGCTGATGTTGCTGTAAGCAATGCCGCGCGCCTGCATAATTTCCAAAACCTGATAAAAATGATGCAGTTCTTCGCGGATCAGCAGCACCATTTTCTCAATAATCTCATTGCTGTACGACACATCCGGCCGACCGGCCAGATTGCGGCTTAATTTGACGCTGTTGCGCAACGATGCAGCATCGCCAATAAAACGATAAGCAAAGTCTTCAAATGGCTTTAGCCATTCCAGCAGGGCCAGAGAGCCTTCTTTATCGACAGCATATTTGCGCAGCAGCAACATCGCGGTTTGCGCCGCTTTTAATTCACATAAAATATCTTGTGCGCATCAAAGTGTGCTAAATTGATGAAAAAGCCACCACATTTTTGTAATGAGTATTTATGAAGAGAAAAGCATATCT
Source organism: Rheinheimera sp. (assembly GCA_008015325.1). GTDB lineage: Bacteria > Pseudomonadota > Gammaproteobacteria > Enterobacterales > Alteromonadaceae > Pararheinheimera. The sequence continues at coordinate 94,413 of SSFI01000007.1, read as the reverse complement.
ATATCAGCGTTTCAGTTCAGAACGACAAAGGGGTAATAGTTCCATATTTCGCCAAACTGAAGCACAAACTGCTTGGTTAGCCCGGCATCCTGATGTTGAAGTCGCAGAGAGACTGGTTGATGACGGAATTTCTGCTTATAAAGGCGATAACGCTAAAATAGGAACGCTGGGAGCATTGGTTAGGAAAATTGAGGAAGGCAAAATCCAGAAAGGTTCGTTGATTTTGGTGGAGCATTTTTCACGCTTATCACGTCAGAATATTGATAAAACGGAAGAGCTTCTGCGGAAGATCTGGAAGGGGGATATCACCATTGTCACGGTCAGGGACGGTATGGAGTATCCGCCTTCATCAATAAATGATATGGCGCAGCGGATACGACTAATCGTTGAAATAGAAAAGGCATATTCAGAGTCAAAGTGGCGATCTGAAAAAGTTAAAGGTTCATATCTAAGGAGAGAGCAAGAGGCATTACTTGGAAAACCACCTAGAATGCGTCGGCCTTTTTGGCTAAATAAGGATGGAACATTAAACAAACACCACTTGGTTATTAAGTCAATCTACAAGCACTTTTTAGATGGGTATGGTCAGCACCGCATTATTGACAGGCTTAAAGAGGAATTTGGCGAAGAAGCCAAGCCGGTCGCAAGTATGGATCCCAGTACAATTATAAGAATTATCCGAGGCGAAATTGTTCTGGGCAAGTGGCGGGGAATGCAAGTTTATGAGCCTGCAATCGATACCGATCAATACTTTTTAGCTCTTCAAGAACTAGAATGTTGATTTGCAGGCAAAACTGATCCACTGTTTGCATCGAATTTTGATCCGCTTTACTCAGCCATTATGGGCATGAGATTTGGGTTTTCTCAAGCATCACCTCCTCGCTGTTTTAGCCTTTCTGCTTGATTCTTTAAACCGATAACTATTGTTGCCTGTCTCGATGATATGGCAGTGATGGGTCAGGCGGTCTAATAGCGCAGTCGTCATCTTTGCATCTCCAAACACTTTGGGCCATTCGCTGAAGCTTAGATTTGTTGTGATGATGACACTGGTTTTTTCATACAGCTTGGCCAGCAGATGGAACAACAGCGCTCCACCATGTTGACTAAAGGGCACATACCCCAGTTCATCCAGAATGACCACATCCACACCGCTCAGTCGTGAGGCTATCCTGCCGGTTTGGTCTTTGCGTTTTTCCAGCTCCAGTGCATTCACCAGCTCTAACGTCGAGATAAACCGAACCCGCAACTGATGATGTTGAATGGCTTGGACGCCCAGTGCTGTTGCCAGATGGGTTTTACCAGTACCGGGCCCCCCCACCAGCACGATATTCTGGCTACTTTGGATAAAGTCACAGCGGTGTAAGTCCTGTACCAATCGTTCATCCACTTCGCTTTCCTGGAAGTTAAAACCGTACAAGTCCCGGTACGCCGGGAAGCGGGCTGCACTCATTTGATAAGCGACGGAGCGAACTTCGCGGTCAGCCACTTCGGCTTTGAGCAAGATATCCAGTATGGGCAGTGCGTGTTGCCAGGCCGGCGCATTTTGTAGTGCTAAGTCCTGCACGCTTTGGCGCATTCCATAGAGTTTCAACTGTTTAAGCAGGGCTTGCAGGGCTTCAATGTGCATAACCACCTCCTAATTGTTCGTAGCGGCTGGTATCGCTGATGGGTTCAATGCTCAGTTGCAGATGTGCTGCCACAGGGACTGGCTCGGGGGGCGGTGTCTCCATCAATCGGTGCAGGCAGTTGATGACATGGTCTTTGGAAGCGCAGCCACTTTGCAGTGCTTCCGTAATAGCTTGCTCCACCAGTTCAGCTTCATGATGCAGCACCAGAGCCAGCACATCGACCATCTGTCGGTCACCACCGATTTTACGCAGCAGCACCTGCTGCAATTGCTTAAAGCTCTCAGGCAAGGTTTGGAAGGGGGCACCGTTTCGCAGTGAACCCGGTTTACGCTGTGCCACCAGTAAGTAATGCCGCCAGTTGTAGAGCACCTGACCCGGCGCATTGTGGTCTCGCGTAAACACACGCAGATGCTCTGTCACCTTCCTGCCTTCGGCAATGATATGGAGCACGGCCGGATAGACCCGAAGGCTGACTCTGCGGTTAGCAAAGCTTGCAGGCACACTGTATTTGTTGTTCTCGAAGGTGATGAGGCAGGTCGAGGAGACCTGTTTGCTGTGCTCGATAAAACCGTCAAAGCCACTGCTGATGTGCATCAGGTGCAAACGCTCTTCCTGCAAGCACTGCCAGAGCGTGTGAGGTTTAAACTCCGGGTGCTGTTGTTGTTGCCACACCGCTTGGCATTCTTGTTCCAACCAGTCATTGAGCGCTTCAAGCGAGTTAAATCCAGGTGCTTTATGCCACAGTGCATACCGACCATCCTGCACCGCTTTTTCCACCTGACCTTTTTCCCAACCGGCTGCCGGATTACAGAAGTCCGCTTCAAACAGATAATGACTGGCCATCGCCTGGAAGCGTTTGTTCACCACCCGTTCTTTGCCACGACCAATTTTATCGACAGCCGTTTTCATATTGTCGTAAATACCGCGCTCAGGCACTCCACCAAACACCCGGAAGGCCTGCGTGTGCGCATCAAACAGCATCTCGTGGGTTTGCGTCCAGTAGGCCCGTTGGTAACTGACTTTACTGTGACAGAGCTTAAAGTGCGCGACTTGTACTTTCACCTTCTTGCCACCAATGGACACCCAGTTCTCGCCCCAGTCAAACTGAAACGCTTCACCTGGCGCAAACTGTAGCGGCACATACACTTGTTTGCTGACCGTCTGCTGCTGACGCCACAACCGGGCAAAGGCTGCCACCCTGTCGTACGAACCGGTGTAGCCTTGTGGCACCAACTCGTGATACAGCTGCTTGACCGTTTTACGTTGTTTGCGCGGCTTTTTTACCTCTCGCTCAAGCGCTTCTGTGAGCAGAGTTTCAAACGCATCCAGCTTGCTGACACAAGCTCGTTGGGGATACGCAGGCTCGACCTGCTCTTGGCTTAAGTACTTCTTCAGGGTATTTCTGGATAAACCAGTACGTCTGGCAATCTCCCGTTTCGACAATCCTTCACGGAAATACCATCGTCTTATTACGCTTAAAAGGGCCACATCTAACACTCCACATTCTCCTGCCAGAACCGGACAGGATTGATTAAAAATGTGGATCAGTTTTCGATGCAAATCTGGGGGGTTAGTGGATCACTTCTGGGTGCAATTCAACAGTGAATGCAATGGCTTCAATGATCGGCACACTGGTCGTTTTCAGAATGTCAGCACTCGGAGGTTCAGCGAAAAAAGTTTCGGACGGCCTTGGCAAGCGCCTTGTCGAGCGTCGAGATATAAGTCTGACAACTGACGAGTCGAGACAGGCAAGTTGGGCACAAGTTGAATTGCCAGTGGTATATGAGTCAGACATTACAGGCTTGCCACAAGCGGGTAAAAATGGTGCAACTGGGTATCTGGCTATTGCTGGCACAGATATTGTCGCAAAGTTACGCTGGCCGCTCACCAAATTGCCGAAAATAACACAGGCCATAGATTTAAAAGTTATTGAAGAAAAACCACCAGAAGAACTACAGGCAATTACTGACCCTGAAGCCAAGCAACGCAGAACACAACGGTTAAAAGAAGCTGTTGAGGAAATTGATTCTGCGCTAGGCGGGACTGGAAATGCTTAGTATTCAGACCCTTGGCACAATGACCAAAGATAAAGTAGCGTATTACACAGAACTGGCCGCAACTGGTTACTATACCGAAGCAGAGGAACCCGCTGGACAATATTTTGGTAAATTAGCCAGTGTGCTGAACCTTGACCAAAAAGCTGTGACACAAGAAGATTTACTAGAATTGGCAAAAGGTTTTGATACTAAAGGCAAAGCCTTGGTTGCAAATGCGGGCGACGAGCACCGAATGGGTATAGATCTGACGTTTAGCGCTCCAAAAAGTGTATCAGTCTGTTTTGGTTTAGCAGGTACGGAACTTCGCACTGCAATTCAAAAGGCACACGAAAGCGCTGTAAAAGCTGCGCTTACTTATGCTGAACAGAATTTTATTCAGGTCAGGCACGGTTTTGAAGATAACCAGCAACGACGAATGATTAACACCGGTAATGCGTTGTTTGCATTGTTCGAACACGGATCGAGCCGCAGTAACGACCCGCTGTTACACACTCACGCTGTTCTCCTGAATTTTTCACAGGTTAAGAATGGCGAGTTCCGCTGTCTCGAAGCTCCTGATTTATTCAACTATAAAAAGGCGCTTGGCGCGTTATATCGCGCTGAACTTGCTAACCAGTTGGAGGCACTTGGTCTCAAAACGGAAGCTGACGAAGAGTTTTTCAAGGTTACAAAAGTGCCTGACGAGTTATGCAAGTTGTTTTCAAAGCGAAGCAACGAAATACACGATTTGTTGCAAGAAGGTGGTTTTACTCGCGCGAATGCCAAACTAAAGCAAAATGCTGCGTTGTTTACTCGTCAGGCAAAAACTCACCAGTCGAGGGAAACTCTTTACAAAAATTGGGCGGTTGAGGCAGAGCAAATATCCACGTGGAAGCCCGAACAAGCGTTTACCAAAGATCGAAACCAAAACAAGGTCGACACTGAAAAACTGCTAGAGAGTCTGACCGAAAAAAAGTCACTTTTCACTTATCCAGATTTTTTAGAGCAAGTATTTATTCATTTTCAGCACGCTGGACTTTCAAGCCGTGAGGCCGAGGAGTTTGCAAAGGCAACACTGGAAAGCAAAGCCATTAGGCGTATTCAGCACCCCCAAGCAGGAATTTGCTATACCACAGAGCAGCAATACCAACTTGAAATGTCGTTTTATAAGGAAATGACAGAATACCTTGACCGATGGCGCACTGCGCATGCTCGTTGTCCTGCATTTTTACCAGCTTGGTTATAGTCCGCTGGCGATTGCGTCGTTATTTTTGTTTTATGAACTGTTTGGCGTAATCACCAATCTGGTCGGTGGCTGGTTGGGAGCACGCATTGGCCTTAACAAGACCATGAATATCGGGTTATTACTGCAAGTGGTTGCGCTCTCGATGCTGCTGGTGCCAGCCTCTATGTTGACCGTTGTGTGGGTTATGGCTGCGCAGGCGATGTCGGGCGTCGCCAAAGATCTGAATAAAATGAGCGCTAAAAGTTCGCTGAAACTGCTGCTGCCAGAGGAAGCGCAAGGTGCTTTATACCAGTGGGTCGCTATCCTGACCGGCTCGAAAAATGCCCTCAAAGGCATTGGTTTCTTTTTAGGCGGGTTGCTGTTAGCCCAACTGGGGTTTCAGGGGGCTGTAGGTAGCATGGCCGCAGTCCTTGCCGCGATTTGGCTGCTGAGTTTGTTTCTGCTGAAAAAGGATCTGGGTAAAAGTAAGTTTAAACCCAAATTCAAAGATTTGTTTTCTAAAAGCGCAGCCATCAACAAGCTTTCGGCTGCCAGATTGTTTTTATTTGGTGCCCGCGATGTCTGGTTTGTAATAGCACTGCCACTCTATCTGGCGACGCAATTTGCGTGGTCGCAAACGCAAATCGGTAGTTTTTTAGCGCTGTGGGTTATTGGCTATGGGGCGGTGCAGGCATTTGCCCCGATGATCACAGGCAAAAAAGCAGGCAAAGTTCCAGGTGCATCTGCCGCAGTTGGCTGGGCAATCGCCCTTTGTGCAATACCGCTGCTGATAAGTCTGGGGATGCAATACAGCTCTGCATCTCTGTGGGTGCTGATTGGTGGCCTGATGCTGTTTGGTGCAGTGTTTGCAGTCAATTCTTCTCTGCACAGTTATCTGATTGTCAGCCTTGCCGGCCGTGACGGCGTCTCGCTGGACGTGGGCTTTTATTACATGGCCAATGCGATGGGGAGGCTTATCGGCACTGTGCTGTCAGGCTGGGTTTATCAAACCTATGGCCTTGCAGCCTGTTTATGGGTATCGAGTGCATTTTTGCTGCTGACTGTGATCATCAGCGCGTCTATGAAAAGGTTGTAGTGTGAGATCTGTTCAACGCAGCAATTGAACAACGTGCCTGACGGCTTCCCGACACCTGACTCAGGCGGGCGCCTGTTCCCGTGATTTATACGGCGTGTCGTGTTGTAGTGTCACTGTCTCGCCTTGTCGAATCTGTCTATCTCTCCCTTCTGTCGCCGCTTTATGGTACCGCCTGTGGCAACAGCCAGCAGTCCGGTTTGCCATCACAACAAAAGCAAAAAACACACAGACAGGGGTAGAACATGTTTAAACCTAACGCACTTTCGCTTGCGGTGGCGCTGGCGTGCGCTTTTCCGGCTATGGCGCAGGATACAGCCGCCAACGCTCAACAAAACAATGCCAAACCAGCAGACAGCAGCGCAGCGGCAGCAAAAAACAGCAGCAATGACGTCGCGCTGGAAGTGATTTCAGTCACGGCCACCAAACGCAAAACCAAACTGATGGAAACGCCGGTGGCGATTTCGGCCATCAGCGACACCCAGCTGCAGCAGCACGGCGTCAATAATGTGGTGGATATCGCTGATCTCGTGCCGGGGCTGGATATCTCTGTGGCCTCTGAGCAGGCGGCGCCGGTGATCACGATGCGCGGCATTCGTTCCACCAATATTACCGAGCTTGGCGACCCCGCGGTTGGCGTGCATCTGGATGGGATCTATTCGCCACGGATGCAGGGTGCGCTGGCGCTGATGTATGACGTTGAGCGGGTGGAAGCCTTGCGCGGCCCGCAGGGCACGCTGTTTGGCCGCAATTCGACCGTGGGTAGTATCAATGTGCTGTCGGCTAAACCGGAAATTGGCAGCAGTTATGGCAACGCCAATACCGAACTGGGTAAATTTAATGCCAAAAGCTTTGGCGGCATGTTTAACCTGGGGCTGACCGATGACTTTGCCGTGCGTTTTTCCGGCAAAACCCTCAAGCGTGATTCTTATGTGGAAGGTTACTTTGACCCGAATCAGTATGACACCCGTTATTTACCGGCTGGCGTGCTGGATGCGGAAGTCATTGCTGAAAATTCCTATTCGGGCGTCGGCCAGACCTTAACCCAACGCGAAAACTGGTGGATAGATGCCGCCGGCACGAATCCGAATGCGCAAAAAGTACGGGCCCTAACACCGGCCAACAAAAGCGATTTTTACAACAACGCCAACGAACATTCGTTCCGTGTCAGTACCTTATGGCAGCCGTCAGCGGGTCGTTTCACTAACCATACCGTGTTTCAGTATTACAAAAATGACAGTGCCGGCTCGGTCGACATGGTGAACTGCGACAAATTACGCGGCAGACCCGCGGAGCTCGGCGGCGACTGTGCCAGCTTTTTACCCAGTGACAACACCTATCAGGCCGTGGTGAACGTGCCGGGCAAACTGGAGCTGGATATCACTTACCTGCGCAACACACTGAACTATGAACTGACCGACGAACTGAATCTGGTCTGGCTGGCCGGTTATGAAGATATGCAGCGTCAGTCGGCGCAGGATACTGAAGTTGGGCTGGATGTGTGGGACGGCGCGATGTTTTTCCTCGACGGCACCGGTGCGCGCTCGTATTCCACCGAGCTGCAGCTGCAGTCGGATGAGCGTGGCGATTTAGTCTGGATCGCCGGGGTGAACCTGTTCCACGAAAAAACCGTTACCTTTGGCTATTACGATAACCCGATGGATGATAAAGCATTTTGGGACCAGCCGGATCGCTCCACTGACGCGCTGGCCGCTTTTGGTCAGGCCACTTATAACCTGACACCGGCTACACACCTGACGCTGGGTTATCGTTTCAGTGACGAAACCAAACAGGACAAAGGTGGCCGCACGTTGCGCTGCTCCAATGCAGATGGCTGCGCACCGGGTTGGTTTAACCGCACACAGTTATCAGGATTGCCAACCAATGCCTTTGAAAATCCTGCGATTTATAAATCGTCCTTTGCCAATGACAATAAAGGCAGCTGGCGTAACCATGATTTCCGGCTGGGGCTGGATTACGACCTGAGCGCTGACACTATGTTGTATGGCTATGTGGCGTCAGGCTTTAAAGCCGGTGGCATCGGTGACGTGTTTGAAGTGGTCAACGACAGAACCGGCCAGGTGCAGCGTTTTGAAACTCAGTTTGACCCGGAACAAGTGCTGACCTATGAAGTGGGCGCTAAAACCAGCCTGTTGGATAACTCGCTGAATTTACAGGCGGTATTCTTTTATACCGACTACACCGACATGCAATATGCGTCCGTCGGTTCAATCGGCAACGTGGAGCGGCTGGCCGCGGTGGAAAACCCGGACGGCAGCCCGGTATTGGGGCCTGACGGCAAGCCATTGCTGGATTATCGCAATATGCCGGTGATCGCCTATTACACGCAAAATGTGCCGGGTTCGACCATCAAAGGCATTGAGCTGGAGTTTGACTGGAAACCTTACCCAAGCGGCCGTATCAACGGTTATGTCACCTGGACCGACGCCCGTATCACCGAAGACTGGATCACCAAATGGGATTACGACCCGGAGTATCTGTTTAAGCTGTCGTATGAGCAGTCGATTGACCCGAACAATCGTCTGCTGAGCACCAACCTCAAAGGCAATCAGCTGGCGATGGTGCCTGAGCTCACCGCCAATTTAAGTTACACCCACAGCGTGGATTTGGGCCGTTTCGGTTTTATCCATGGCTGGTTTAACCTGAGCTGGAAAGATAAATCCTACAACACCATCTGGAACGTCGACCGCCACCTGGACGACATGCAGTTTGCGGTGTCAGCGGAGGCGACGCGGTATATCGATGACCGCCGCGATGCCTATACCTCGGCCAATGCCTCTCTCAAATACGAGCCGGTCGGTCAGGCCTGGTTTGCCGAGGTGTTTATCAGCAATGCCACCGACGAACTGGTGCAGCACTGGAGTAACACCGGCAAAGGCTTCCCGAAAGGCAGCTTTGGCATGCCGCGTTATTACGGTGTGCGGGCTGGTTTTAATTTCTGACACAGGTCATTGCTGACGCTTGCCGTGTTTGAAACTGACCACTTCTAAAGCTGACTGTCCTGGCTTTTAACCGCTCATGCTTGCCCGAATGAGCGGTTTCTTTTCCACTGCCAGCGATGGATGTGGTGATCACCAAGGATTTTTGTATGCGTTGTATCCCATCTCCCCGATTCTCTTTTTACACAGCCAGCCTGGTGCTGTTCGCTGCGGCAGGCTCCACGACTGCGCTTGCTGCCGACCTTCAGGCTACTCAGGCTGCTACCAACGACAACGCTGCCGGCGCAGCAAAAGTTGCGTGGCCTTATGTCAACACCGGCCTGCCGCGTGACCCGCAGCTGGAGCATTTGCTTGATCAAATCTTGGCGCGGATGACGTTGGGGCAAAAAGTGGCGCAGATGATCCAGCCGGAAATTGGTTATCTGTCCGTCGCGCAAATGCGCAAATATGGTTTTGGCTCTTACCTCAATGGCGGCAACACCGCGCCTTATGGCAAAAAACGTGCGCCGGTGGCGGTCTGGCTGAAATACGCCGATGAAATGTACGAAGCATCGGTGGACGCCAGCCAGGATGGCAGCCGCATTCCGGCGATCTGGGGCACTGATGCCATGCATGGTCATAGCAATGTATATGGCGCCACGTTATTCCCACACAATATTGGCCTCGGCGCTGCCCGCGACCCTGAACTCATTCACCGCATTGGCGTCGCAACGGCGAAAGAAGTGGCAGCGACCGGCATCGAATGGAGCTTTGCGCCGACTGTCGCTGTGGTGCGGGATGACCGCTGGGGCCGCACCTACGAGAGTTACTCCGAAGATCCGGCCATAGTGCAGGCGTATGCCGGTCCCATGGTGTCTGGCCTGCAGGGCACTTTAGCGCAGGATTTTTTACAGGGCGCCGGCCGTATCGCCACCGCCAAACATTTTGTCGGTGACGGTGGCACTGCAAAAGGTGTTGATCGGGGCGACACGCTGATTGATGAGCAAGGCCTGCGTGACATTCATGCCGCTGGTTACAAAACCGCCATCGCTGCCGGCGTGCAGTCGGTGATGGTGTCCTTTAACAGCTGGAACGGCAAGCGGCTGCATGGTCATCAGTATCTGCTGACCGACGTGTTGAAAACACAGATGGGTTTTGATGGTTTTGTCGTCAGCGACTGGAACGGTCATACCTTTGTTGAAGGCTGTGATTTAACCCAATGTGCCGGTGCTATTAATGCCGGTGTCGACGTGCTGATGGTACCGGAGCATTTTGAAGCTTTTTACCACAATACTATCCGCCAGGTTGAACAGGGCCTGATCCCACAGAGCCGGATTGACGACGCGGTGCGACGCTTCTTACGCGCCAAAATTCGCTGGGGCCTGCTGCAACGCGGCAAGCCGTCCAGTCGTGCTGAGTCAAAGCAAACCGACTTTAACAGTGACGCACACAAGGCACTGGCGCGGGAAGCGGTGCGTAAATCACTGGTGTTGCTGAAAAATAACCAGCAATTGCTGCCGCTGTCGCCGAAAAGTCGCATCCTGGTGGCCGGTGATGGTGCTGACAATATCGCCAAACAAGCCGGCGGCTGGAGTGTGTCCTGGCAAGGCACCGACAACAGCAACACCGATTTCCCCAATGCCACTTCGGTGTATCAGGGCATTCGTCAGCAGGTTGAAGCCGCGGGTGGCAAAGTCGAGCTGGCGGTTGATGGTGATTACCGGCACAAGCCCGATGTGGCGGTGGTGGTCATCGGCGAAAACCCCTATGCCGAGTGGTTTGGTGATATTCAGCAGCTGGTCTATCAGCAGGGTGATAAACAAGACCTGGCCTTGCTGCGTAAGTTAAAACAACAAGGCATTCCGGTGGTGACGGTGTTTTTAAGCGGCCGGCCGCTGTGGGTGAATCCGGAACTGAATGCCTCTGATGCTTTTGTCGCGGCCTGGTTACCGGGCTCGGAAGGTCAGGGCGTGGCTGATGTGCTGCTGCGCGACGCGAAGGGCCAGGTGCAATATGACTTCCATGGCAAACTGAGCTTTTCCTGGCCGCGCACTGATCAACAGTTTGTGCTGAATCAAGGCGATACCGCCTACGCCCCTTTGTTTGCCTATGGCTATGGGTTAACCTACCTTGACCACAACGAACTGGCGCTATTGCCTGAACAAAGCGCGGCAGCGACTACGCAGCAGAACAACACCGGCGGACAAATCCCGTTGTTTTTGCGCAATCTGGCACCGGGTCTGGCCTTTGCGCTCACCGACAGCAGCGGCAGTGCCGTGACGGTCACGACGCCATTTGGCGTCAGCAACGATGGCAAAAGCCTGGCGATGCAGTCGGTGAATTTGTCTTATCAGGAAGATGCGCGGCAACTACGCTGGGACGCAGCGCAAAGTGCCAAGACCAGCCTGCGTTTTCGTAAAGCGGCTGCCGCCAAAGATTATATTGCTGCAAAAGTGCTGCGTTTTAATCTGCGGCTGGACCAGCAGGTGCCGGCTAATCTGCAGCTGGCGGTGCTGTGTGATGCCGCCGGGGGTTGTCAGCGCCAGTTGAGCCTGAGTGAGACGCTGGCGACATTCAGCCCGGGTGTCTGGCAACAGGTCGAAGTGGCTTTGGATTGTGCGGCGCAGCCTGTACTCACCCAGCCGTTACAGGATGCCGTGGTGTTCAGCGCCAGCGGCCGTCTGAGTCTGGCGATCGCGGACGTGGTGCTTGCCGGGCGCAGTAGCGGTGACGGTAAAGTGATCCGGCTGGGCTGCGACATGCCAGTCCGGCGTTAAGGCTGCGGCTTTGCAATAACTTGATAAATCCGGGGTAACAGGTGGTGAAAAACTTCAGCCGTCAGCAATTATTCTGGCTCTGTCAATGCGGTGGCTGGGCTGTGTATGCTGTGTTGACTGAGCTGATGATTAAAATCCCCAGTCAGGAACCCTGGCAGGTCAACGTGCCGCATTTGCTGCTGGACACGAGCTTTGGTTTCGGTGTGACGCTGCTGCTGCGCAGCTATTACAAGCGCTTCAGCCAGCAAAGCACCCGAAAGAGAATTTACTCGCATCTGGCCGTGCTGTTGCTCGGCTGTCTGGTTTGGACCCAGTGGAAGTGGCTGACGTTACAGTGGTTGTACGGGCAAGTCTGGCAGCCGATGACCTGGTTTGATGTCGGTACCTGGCATTCGGCGTCTTTAACGATTTTACTGACCTGGACCGCCTTATATTTCGCCTACAAAGCGACTTTTGAGACCATGGAGCAGCGGCAAAAAGCGGCCGAAGCGCTTGATCTGGCTAAAGAAGCGCAGCTGAAAATGCTGCGTTATCAGCTCAATCCGCATTTTATGTTCAACAGCATCAACGCGATCTGCACGCTGATTTTGCGGCAGGACAATCAGCACGCGGTATCGATGCTGGAAAAACTCTGTGATTTGCTGCGTTACAGTCTCTATACCGATCCGCTTGCTAAGGTCACAGTGGCAGAGGAAATCGACATCCTGCAAACCTATTTCGCCGTGGAGCAGTGCCGGTTTCGCGATAAACTGACCGTCACTATCAGTGCCGATGATGACGTCAAACCGCTGCTGATGCCGTCTTTGCTGTTACAGCCGCTGGCGGAAAATGCGCTGAAACATGGCATGCAGCAAGCGCAGCAGCATTATTCCGTCAGCGTCAGTTTCAGCCGGCAGAATGATTTTCTGGTGATTGAGATGCTGGACAATGGCTGTGGATTCAGCGCCGGATCTGCGCCTGGCATCGGTTTGCAAAACTGTGAGGCGCGGCTGGCGCTGCTGTATCCCGGCCAGAGTCTGTTTCAGTTTGGTAACAGGCCTGAGCAAGGCGCCTGGATCCATATCCGGATCCCACTGCAGCCTAGGCAAGCACCAGTTCCGGAGGCCGGATGAACAAATTACGTACCCTGATTGTTGATGACGAACCGGCCGCTATCGAAGGGCTACGGCTGCGTTTGCAAGGTTTTGCTGAGATTGAAGTTGTTGCTGAAGCCGGTTCAGTAGCGGCGGCGCTGACATTGGTGGCACAGCATCAGCCGGAACTGATTTTTTTGGATATCGAAATGCCGGGCGAAACGGGCTTTGACCTGATCCGACAGCTGCAACCGGAGCTGTGTCCGGCCATCGTGTTTGTCACGGCGTTTCACCAGCATGCAGTGCAGGCCTTTGAAGTGCGGGCACTGGATTACCTGTTAAAGCCGGTCAAACTGGAACGGCTGGCGGATGCCATTGCCCGGGTGCGGGCCCGCGCCGGCACGGCCAGTAAAGCGCAGTTGCTGGACGCTGTGACGCAGATAGCTGCCGGCCCTGTCGCCACCGCCGGCGATACAACAGAAACCGAGACCCGCTATTGTATCGAAAGGCAAAAACTGGTGATCCAGGACGGCCGCAGCCCAATCCAGCTCATCTCCTACCAGGACATTCTGTGGATTGACGCGGCCGGCGACTATATGTGTGTGCATACCCGCAGCGAAACCCATGTGATGCGCACCAGATTAAAAAACCTGCTGAATGAGCGGCTGCCGGATTTGTTTGTGCGCATCCACAAATCAACAGTAGTGAATCTGACTTATATCGAACAGCTGCAACCGCTCGGCAATTCCGAATACAAGGCAGTGCTTGCCAACGGCAAAGTGCTGAAAGTCAGCCGGACTTTTGCCCGCGGCTTAAAACAGCTCCTGCTGCCTTAATTGCTTCAGTCCGGTTTGCAGGCAGAGCGTCAGCGCTGCACAGGCCAGGGGTTGGCATAGGCCGGGTTGCTGACAAAATGCGTATCGGTCAGGCTGTGTAAAAAGGCCAGCACAGCGGCGCGTTCTTCCGCTGTTAAATCAAAACCTTTAACAAAATTACTTTTGGCCGGATGCAAACGACCGTCGCCCTGCCATGGCCCTTCTGTGTTATTGCGTCCGCCTTGCTGATATAAATCCAGCACTTGCTGCAGCGTCGCCACACTGCCGTCGTGCATATAAGGCGCGGTCAGAGCGATGTTGCGCAGCGTCGGTGCACGGAAGCGGCCATCGTCGCCGGGTTGCATGGTCACTTCAGCCAGGCCGCGGTCTTTGTCCGGATAGCCCAGCCCTTGCACTTGCTGGCGGGCGGTGAAATACAAGCCGGTGTTATGAAAAGGCCGACGGTCCAGCGGTTGTTTTTCATGGCTGGTCGACTGGGTGAAATTAAAGCCACCGTGGCAATGGTGACACTCCAGCCGTTCAGAGAAAAACAGGTTCATGCCGTTGATTTGCTCTGGCGTTAAGGCGCTGTCGTCGCCCTGATAGGCATAGCGGTCAAAAGGAGATTGCAACGAAATCAGGCTGCGGACAAAGCTGGCCAGGGCCTGTGTCACCCGCTGAAAACTGACCTCTTCATCACCAAAAGCAGCGTCGAACAACGCTGGATATGGCTCACGCTGCAGTTGCTGCAGCACTTGCGGCTCATGGCCGCTGATGCCGAGTTCAACCGGTTGTTCACCAAACATTGGAATGAGCAGCTGTTGCTCAATCTGCTGCAACTCCGGATGGGCCCAGGTCAGGGTTTTGTTATAGGCCACATTAATCAGCGCTAAGGCGTTGCGTCTGTGTTTGTCGCCGCTGCTGCCGGTGGAGACGGCGGTCGGTTCAGCAAATGCCGACGCCTGTTGATGGCAACTGGCACAGCTTTGCTGGCCGTTACCGGATAACGCTTTGTCATAAAACAGATAACGGCCCAGTTCGGCTTTAGCGGCGGACATCGGGTTGTCCGCCGGCACCGCGGGTTTGGGAAAACCTGGCGGCAGCGGCCACTGATAAGGCTGCGGCGCCGGCGTGCAGCTCAGCAGTAGCACGCTCAACGCCATTACCACACCGGCTTTTGTCAGTGCGAATAGCCTCAGCGTAATTGCCATAAACCAGCCACTGCGCTGTTGCCCAAACCTGTGTCAACACCAAGCCGCGGTAATAACTGCCGGCAACTCTGGGTTTGTCGGTCCGCCATACAGGAATTGTCCCCGTTCGCCCCAAAATCCTGCAGCAGCGGCGCCAGATCCAAAACCAGCTGTGGCTGGCCGCTATACTGCAGTTGGACTTGCACCTGATTGGGTTGCTGGCAAGAGCTCTGCGGCGCGCGCATCACACTGGGGCCTTTGCAGCCGGTCGAGCCCAGATGCAGCGACCAGCTGGAGTGACCGGTTAAATCCAGCCGCAGGAATTTGTAGCCCTGTTGCCAGCTCCAGTGCATATCGGTTTGTTGCAGCGGTGCGGGTGCTACCAGCGGGTTTTGATGATTCAGATCGGCTGGTACGCCGAGGGTGAAGCTCAGCGGGCCTGCCGTTAAAGCACCCGCTAATGGAATTTGCCACTGCCCGTTGTCGTTGCTTTGGCAGTCGATGCCGAGTAACACCAGCCGCTCATTACTGAAAGGGCCGGGTGTCAGGGCGATAGATTCTGTTTGCCGGAAGTCGCTTAAAAACAGCTGTAACTGTGAGAGCTGAAAAGTCTTGCCGGCCAGCGTCAGGTCTGAATCACAGTGCAGTGGCTGACCTTGCCACTGCAGCTGTAATTGCAGCGTCGGCGGTTGTTGCGGTTGGCAACCGCTAAGCACGCCCAGCAGAAAAATCACACAATAATTAATAATTTGTTTACTGTTTTGCATTTTCGTATTTATATATAGCTTTGCTGTCACAGTAACAAAACCTTGGTAAAACGCAACGTTTTTGCCTGCTTTGCCGGAGTCATGCCATGTCACATCGCCCAGCTTTTTGCCTGTTCAGGCTCAAACAGCTCACTCTGCTCACCAGCCTGCTGTTCAGTGCTGCAGCGCTTAGCCACGCCGAACATGACCGCGCCCGTTTTGTCGCGCCAACCGGCAAAGACGCCGGCCGCTGTGATAGCCCGGTACGCGCCTGTCAGAGCATCAGTTATGCCGTGCAGCAGGCCAGTAAAGGCGACCGGGTGCTGGTCGCTGAAGGCCAATACGCAGTGCAAAGTGCCGATGATTTATTTTATCTGACCAGCAAATTAGTGCCGGTGCTCGGCGGCTACAACAAGTATGACCATTTCCTCGACCAGGCGCCGGGGATCAACCCAACCATTCTGACCGGCGTGCCGGCGGCTTATGTTGGCCAGCTGCAACTGCAGGGCTTTGTCGTGGTCAACGACGGTTTTTCGCAGCGTTTTGCTGACAGCGCCGCGCTGGAACAAACTCAGCAGCAGTTACTGCAAAGCCAGGGCCCGACGCCTTGTGTGGATGGCAAGGCCGGCATTTATCCATGTAAAAACATCGATTTGGTCAGCCATGTTGCTCTCGCGGATATTAGCCTCAAACCTGGCGCAGCCAACGATATCTGGGGTCATACCGACCTCAATACCGGCACTGAATACGCCATTATTGGTCTCAATAATGGCACCGCCGTTTTCAGTCTGGCTGACCCGGCCGCACCGAAGGAAGTGGGCGCTATTGCCGGCAGCCGTACGTCCTGGCGCGACATCAAAGTGCTGCAATATTATGACAACAATCTGGCACGCTGGCGGGCTTATGCTTATGTCAGTTCCGAAGGCTCGGACAATATCCAGATCCTCGATTTAAACCAGTTGCCGGCGTCCGTGCGGCTGGTCGCGTCCGACAAAGCCGTGACTTCAGCACACAACGTCTATATCAGTCATGTCGACTACACCACGAACACCGCGCTGGATGGTTTGGAACCGGCGCTGCATATTGTCGGGCAAAAAACGGTCGGTGGTGCTTTTACCACTTATGGCCTGAAAAACCCGGAAACGCTGACGCCTTATTTCCCAAACACCAGCGGGCTGCGCAGTGACTACACCCATGATGCGGCGTCGATGGTGGTTGACGACAACCGGGCGCAGCAAGGTTGCCAGCGCAACAGCTGTACTGTGCTGATGGATTTTAATGAGCAGTCGGTACGGTTATGGGATATCAGTGTGCTGACCGGGGCCGGCGCGCTCGCCGACTTAACTTATCCGCAGGCGAGTTATGTGCATTCCGGCTGGTGGAGTGAGGATAAACGTTTTGTGTTTATTCACGATGAGCTGGATGAGCGTGACCATGGCCTGAATACTACAGTGCGGGTGATGAATGTCGACAACCTGAAACAGCCGGTGATTGTCAAAGAATGGACCGGGCCGACCAGCGCCATCGACCACAATGGCTATACCCGCGGTAATCGCTACTACATTTCGAATTATCAGCGCGGCACCACTATCCTGGATATCACCAACCCGGCTAATCCGGTTGAGGCCGGCTTTTTTGATTCTTTCCCGTCCAGCGATAATGCGGCTTTTAACGGCGTGTGGGGCACTTATCCGTATTTACCCTCTGGCCTGGTGATCTCGGCGGATATTAACAGCGGCTTGTTTGTGCTGCGGGATCAGACCAAACAAAGTGCGGCTGGTCAGGTCAGTTTTGTCACGTCAGCCAGCAGCCTGAAACCGGGCGAGACGGCTGTGCTGAAAGTGCGCCGGCCCTCTGGCAGTGGCGCGGTCAGTGTCGGCTGGGAAACGCTGAATGGTTTTGGCATTGGTCAGAACACCCAGCTTGGCAAAGGCCGGCTGAATTGGGCGGCGGACGACTTCGCCGACAAAGAGATCCGCGTTGCCGGCAATACGCAGTGGGCGGCGCATGCCAGTTATTTTGTGCGGTTGTTTGACCCGCAAAATGGCCTGACGTTAGGCTCACCGTCTTATCATCAGGTGACCATCGGTAGTGCCGGCGCTCAGCTGGGCGCCGCTGGTTTTCAGCTCAGCAGCGTGACACTGGAAGAAAACGGTGGCCCGGTCAGCGTCAAAATCGGCCGCTTTGCCGGCAGCAGCGGCGCTTTAACCATCAGCTATCAACTGAAAGATGACAGCGCTAAAGCCGGCAGTGATATTCAGCAAAGCAGCGGCACATTGAGCTGGGCCGACGGCGATACGGCGGATAAAATCATCACTTTGACGCCAATCGATGACAGCTTGCTGGAAAACGAAGAGCAACTGACTTTGCAACTGAGCGGCACTGTGGTCAGTGACCGCGCCAGCTTGCTGATAAAAATTCGCGACAATGAACAAAACCGTAAGCCTGAAGTACAGGTCGGTTTTCCGGCAGAAGTGAACGCGGGCGCTCAGGTCAGTTTAAAAGCGCAAGCGACAGATCCGGACGGTGATGCGCTGACTTACAGCTGGACACAAGTCAGCGGCGACACAGTGAGCCTCAGCAACGCATCCACCGACAGCGCCAGCTTTATCGCGCCAAACCGTGACGCCGACCTGCAGTTCAGTGTCAGCGTGATGGACAGCCGAGGTTTGGGCACATCAGTCACCTTCGGTATCAAAGTGAAAGGCACAGTGACGACCACACCGGTCAACAATGGCAGTTCCGGGGGCTCTGGCGGTGTGGTTGGGCTCACCCTGCTGGGCTTGTTGCTGCTGCGGCGCCGGTCTTAATTCTTAAAAGCCGTATCTGCAGCCTTCAGTCGCTGTTTTTTGGCGACTGAGCGCGGCAGTGCCAGCCATGCGTCCTGCGCCACTGCTCAGGGCGCCAGCCTGTGGTAAGCTCGTGGTTTTTGCCGGAGCGCCATCCCTTGTCTCATTCTAACCAGCCACAGGACCACCCAATCAAAGGCATTCTGGCCATGTTACTGGCGGTGCTGATGTTTTCCGGCATGGACGCGGCGATGAAAACGCTGACCGAACACTACAGCGCCATGCAAATTACCTTTTTCCGCGCCGCCTGTGCTTGGCCTTTTATCGTGGTCTGGCTGGCTACCACCGGCCGGTTACAACACTTGTTGCAGGCGCGCTGGTCGCTGCATCTGCTACGCGCGGTGCTCGGCATTGTGATGCTGGCGTCTTTTATTTATGCGGTCAGCGTGCTGTCGCTGGCCGACACTTACAGTATTTTCTTTGCTGCGCCGCTGCTTATCACATTGTTGTCAGTCTGGTGGCTGAAAGATCATGTGAATCAGCGGCAGTGGGTGGCGATTGTGGTGGGTCTGGCCGCGGTGATCTATATGCTCAAGCCGTCTGGCGACGGGCTGTTAAGCTTAGGCGCTTTGATGGCGCTGCTGTCGGCACTCTGTTACGCCATCTCGGCGATCACAGTGCGGGTGCTGGCCAAATCGGACTATGCCGGCAATATGGTGTTCTGGCTGATGACAATGATTGGCATCGGTGCTGGTTTACTGGCGTTACCGGACTGGCAGCCGCTGCAATGGACGCTGTGGCCGTATTTTCTGGCGATTGGCATCACCGGCGCCATCGGCCAGGTCTTTATCACTGAAGCCTTCCGGCTGGCACCACCTTCGGTGATTGCGCCTTTTGAATACACAGCGCTGGTCTGGGGTTTAGGTTTTGATATTGTGCTGTGGCAAGTCTGGCCGACCGCCAGCATGTTGCTGGGGGCGGCAGTCATTATGTTAAGCGGCTTATATCTGATTTGGCAGCAACAGCGCAGTTAAGCGCTGGCGCGCCGTAAGTCTGCGGTTAAAACGCCATGTCGAAGTGGCTCTGCTTCGTGCGACGCTTCGCGGTAAGGGTCTGCCAATGCCGCCTGTTGCCAGGCCAACATGGCCGGCAGACTCAGTAAGAGGTCAACATAAGCCTGCGCTGGTGGTGTTAACTGCAAGCCGTAGCTTTGCACCCGAAATGCCACTGGCGCAAAAAAGGCGTCGACTGCGCTGAACTTGTTTCCGGCCAGAAACGGACCGCCAAAACTTTGTAATCCTTGTTGCCAAAGCTCGCACAGTCGGTCCAGATCAGCCTGCAACGCCGGGCTGATTTGATGTAGTTGCACCCGGATGCCGACACTCATCGGGCAAGTGCTACGTAAAGTGGTAAAACCGGCATGCATTTCGCTGGCAACGCAGCGGGCAAAGGCGCGGGCTTTGGCATCTGATGGCCAGACGCCGGCATGTCGCTCCGCCAGATACTCGACAATCGCCAGTGACTCCCAAATCACTTCGCCATCATGGTGCAAACAAGGCACTTTGCCATTAGGCGCAAAGCTGCGGAATTTCTGCCGATTGTCCGGACCGTCAAAACGGCTGTGTTGTTCAGTAAAAGCAATGCCGAGTTCGGTCAGCAGCAGCCAGGGCCGCAGGCTCCAGGAAGAGTAGTTTTTGTCGGCGATAAAGAGTTGATACATAACGCTGTCCTGCGGATGTTATGGTGTTGTAACAGAACATACGCGCCGCACTTGGCAGATTCAAGACTGTTCGCTGATTTAAAATACCGGGGCTGGTCGTTGCAATGCCGGATAACGCTGATAAAACGCCTGCATCTGACCATTTTGCCATAACAGCTTAACTCTTTGATCCCATTGCTCTTTTAACTGCCGGCCTTGCGCTGTCGGGCTAAAACCGGCATAGACCGGCACGTCAGCCAGCCACTGTTGTTGTAAGCCAGCTGCCTGCAGTTGTTTTGCCACAGCAATCAAATCACTGGATTCAGCCAGATAAACACTGATGCGGCCGGCCTGCAACAACTGGATAGCATGGGCTGGGTTCTGTACTTCAAACCCCTCGGCCTGAATGCCCAGCGCCGCCGCATAGTTATAGGATTTTTCCCAGCCGAGCTGCAGTGCCGGCAGGCGCAACAAAGTTAAGTCTGTACGCGGAACCCGATCTGGTAAATATACTGCGACAATAGTATCGGCATCATAAGCCAGCGCGGAAGCTTCGAGCCCAAAGCTGCGGATATCGGCCTGTGTGAGGCCAAAAGTTAAATCGGCCTTGCCACGTTTTACCGCGAGCCAGGCGCGACCCAAATCGTTGGGCCTAATCACCAGCGGATATTGTTCCTGTGGCAGCACCAGCTTCGCCAGCGCAAAATAAGCGCCGGAGCCGTCGGCGTTGGTAAATCCCGGCCACAGACTGGTTTCAATAATGACAGGTCGTGCAGCTAAAAAACTGCTCAGACACAACAGCAAGACGCTGCAAAGTAGTTTCATTGCCGGCTCCGGCAGTGCAGAAGGAGCTATGAAACAAGCATAGTCGGCCGTGCATGACCACGGCCGTTTTATCGGGGATTACTGCGAGTTTTTTTGTTGGGCGGCTTTGCGGGCTGCATGCTGTTTTTCGGTCAGTGCTTTGATTTTTGGCATCAGGCTTTGCATCTGTTCCTGCATCATCACCATAGTGCCCTGGATTAGTTCCGGCTGGCGTTTCAGCATTTTTTGACCGGCCGGCGACTGATAAAACTCAATAATATCCTGCAGTTCTGCTTCACTGAATACGTTGCCATACAAGGCGATCAGCGGCTCTTCAAGCTTGTCCCATGACATCTCCGCACGCACCAGCGCATTCATTTCCTGCATGTCCCGCTGAATTTGCGGATCTTTTTCGACATCAAGGCCACTGCTTGCCAGCATCTGGGAGGTCATCTGATCCATATTCTGATAGGCCTGATCCATCATATTGGCGGCTTCAGTGACCTGCAGGAATTTTTCAATGGTGGCGCGGGTGGCTGGTTCGGCTTGTACCTGCAAACTAAATAACAGCGCTGCGGCGCAGCTGAGCATTTTGATACGCATGTCGACATCTCCTTATCTGAGGGTTGCCGAGCCACTGTGGTGGAAAATAAACAAATTTGCAACCATTTGTCAGCGTCGCAGCCGCTGTTGTAACAGCTCGACAAAAAGCCGGACTTTTAATGGCCGGTGTGAGCCGGGAGGATACACGGCATAAATACCGCCGGCCGGCAGCTGCCACTGTGGCATGACATGCACCAGCTGGCCGCTGGCGATTAATGGCCGCGCTGTGTAGTCGGTTAAAATCCCTAATCCGGCGTGTTGCAACAGCAGTGCCTGAATGCTGGCGGTGGCGCTGACGGTAAAACGACTGCGAAATTGCACTTCGACTTTTTGACCTGCATGACTGAAAAGCCAGTGCAGTGGTGCGCGCAGCTGATTAAATGCGATCAGCGGATGCGCCGCTAAATCATCCGGTTTATTGATGGGCTCATGCTGTGCCAGATACTGTGGTGTCGCCAGCAGCCACTGGCCAAAGTCACCGAGTTTGTGTGCCTTTAAACTGGAATCGCGCAGCCAGCCGCCGCGAATGGCGAGGTCAATTCCTTCCCGGACTAAATCGCGCACCTGGTCACTGCTGCGCAGTTCGATGTCCAGCTGCGGATGTAACTGGCTGAATTCCAATAACACCGGCAGCAAAATCTGATTGGCATAGTCCTCAGGAGCGGTCAATACCAGCTTGCCGCTCAGCACGCTGTCCTGTTGTTGCAGCTGCAGCAGTTCGCGCTGCAGCCGTTCATACAAAGGCAGACATTGCGCCACCAGCTGCTCGCCGGCGCTGGTGAGGCTGACCTGGCGTGTGGTGCGGCGAAACAGCGCCACCCCAAGCTGTTGTTCCAGCGCTTTAATTTGCAGGCTGATTTTGGTTTTGGTACAGCCGAGTCGTTCCGCCGCGGCGGTAAAACTGCCACTGTGCGCCAATGCCTGTACCAGTTGCAGGCTGTTTAAATCCAGCATTTCAAAGCTCTGTTGATTGTTTTAAATATCATGACAGTGAATTGTGGATTAGGCTATTTTTCGCTGCCAATTCCAGGCCGATAATGACGTCCATCCCGACGGGGTTCGACAGGATACCCACCGACCTTTCAGACAATTATCGGAGTCAGACTATGCAAATCGTCATTATTGGTGCCAGTGGTTTTATCGGCAGTGCTTTAACAACAGAAGCGTTACAACGGGGCCATCAGGTGCGCGCGCTGGTGCGGGATACCGGCAAACTGGCAGCCTTGCAGCAGCAATATCCGCAGCAGCTGGAAGTGATCAGCGTGGACGCGCTGGACCGCGCGGCGTTGTTAACCGCTCTGGCACAACCACAGTTAGTGATCAGCGCGTTCAGTGGCCACAGCGACGCCGACGTTGCCGGGTATTACCAACGCGGTTTTGCCAATATTCTGGCTGCGGTGAAACAAAGTGCAGCTGAACGTTTTCTGCTAGTCGGCGGTGCAGCGTCATTGTTGTTGCCGGATGGCAGCAAGTTACTGGACAGCCCGGATTTCCCGGCGGCGTATCGTGGCACCGCAGAAAGCGCTTATGCCGCCCTGCAACAGCTGCGTGCTGAAACCTGCTTAAACTGGAGCTACTTATCGCCGGCTGCGGAGATTTTCCCCGGCCCTGCGACTGGTCAGTTCCGTATCGGCGGCGACGTGCTGCTGACGGATGCAGATGGCCGCAGCCGGATCTCAACCGGCGATTATGCCATCGCCCTGCTCAATGAAGCAGAGCAGCCACTGCACAGCCGTCAACGCTTCAGCGTGGCTTATTGACGGCTGAGCGTACTTCAAACTTTCGGAAAACGCAGAATTGATCTGCTAGGATTAGAGTATATTTAACCTTTCATTAGCTGTCCTGTCGTCTCGCCGGCACTGCGTTTTCCGGAGTTTGTATGCAATACCATTTCCGCGCCGAAGCTTTTCAAATCGCTAATTACGTCAACATCGGGCTTTTTGTATTGAGCCTGGTGTTTAGTTTTATTTTCGCCAGCTGGTTACCAACCCTGCTGATTGGTCTGCCGGCGGCGCTGGTGCCCTGGTTTTTGTTGCAATCGCTGGGGGATCAGGCGCTCACCCGCATCTCTTACGGCATCAGTTATATGTTATTTGCCGCGCTGCATATTCATTTAGCGCAGGGCATGCTGGAAATGCACTTTGGTATTTTCGTGCTGCTCGCCATTCTGATTTGTTTGCGCGACTATCTGGTTGTGCTGATCGCTGCTGGTTTTATTGCGGTGCATCATTTGTTATTTATGTGGCTGCAAGCCGGTGGTAGTGCGGTCTTTGTGTTGCCGCCGAATGAGCTCAGTTTGGACATTGTGTTGTTGCACGCCGCTTATGTGGTCGCCGAAACTGTGGTGTTGGTGCTGATTTGCCGCAATAGCTTAAACGAAGCACAGCAGGCGGAATTCTTCTTACAAAGCACTGAGCAGATGCTCGATGACAATGGCCGGATTTGGTTGCAAAGCAGCAAACCCGAAGTGGAAACCCGCCTGACACGAAATTTCGGCAAGGTGATACAGACCTTGCAACAAACCGTGACCACTATTAATTCAGCTGTCACCACGCTGACCAAAGAAACTGAAACTCTGGTATACGAAGGCAGCACCTTGTCCAACCGTATCAGCAATAAACTGCAGGAAGTGGAACGGATTGCGACGGCCACGGAACAAATGTCGATGTCGATTCAGGAACTGGGTGAGTCGGCGCGTGAAGTGCTGGTGCTGGCACAGGATTCATCCGGTGCGGCCAATGATGGTAAAGCAGTCGTAGATAAGACTATCAATAATATCAACAATTTGTCTGGTACTTTGGAGCAAACCAAAGTGAAGGTCAACAGCATGGCCAGCTCCACCTCGGAGATAAAAGGCGTGTTGGACGTGATCCAGTCGATTGCTGAACAAACCAATTTGCTGGCGCTCAATGCGGCGATTGAAGCGGCGCGGGCCGGTGAGCAGGGCCGAGGTTTTGCCGTAGTGGCGGACGAAGTGCGCAATCTGGCGTCGAAAACCCACAAATCTACCGACGAAATTAAGCAGATGATCGCCCGGCTGGTGCAAAGCAGTAATGAGTCAGTGTCCGCAGTCGAGCAATCGCTGCAGGAGCTGCAGGCTACCGTCAGCACCGCCGGCGAAAGCCATCAGGTGCTGAGCGGTATTCAGCAGCGGGTGGAACAAGTGCTGGGGTCGGCCGATTTAATGTCCAGAACGCTGGAGCAACAGGGTCTGGCCAGTGCCGAAATTGCCCGCTCCACCGCAGAGCTGATTACCTTAGCGAGCGAACAGCAGGTACAAGGCGCCAAAGTGACAGATATTGCGCACCATGTTGAAGCGATCACCGGTGAACTCAGCGAAAAAGCCGAGCGTTTTGTTGTTAAACATTAAGCAGCCGTGGCTGTTGGGTCTGGGAGTTGCCACCTGGGCGCTGCTGTCTTTGCTGTTATTGGCGAAATTTGAGCAGCAACGGTATGGCGTGTTTGACCCCAGCGGCCAGCTGGCACAACTGCAGTCGCGGCCATACACCCCTGAGGCTGGCGCTACAGTGCTGATTGCGGTGATAGACCCGGCTTGCGGCTGTGCGCGGGCAGCGCGGGCCCATCTGCAACAACTGCAACAGCAACAGCCCGGATTACAACTGCAGGAAATGACGCCGGCGCAGTGGCGTCAACATGGCCCGGCATTACCTGCTACACCTGTGGTGTTGTGGTATCAACAACAACAATTGCGTTATGCAGGCCCGCTGGCGCAAGGTCCCCTGTGCGCCAGCAGCAGTGATTTGTTGCTGCCTTTGCTGCAGGGGAAGCAGCGTCTGGCCGGAGTCTGGTTGAATTCAGAAACTGTTGCTTGTCGCTGTCTGTCGTGATCGGGTGAAAATTGCCACGTCCTGACCCTTCCCGCTCTGTTATTCTGCAGATTGTTGCGGCATGCTGGCTAGACCAATCAACAGGAGTGACTGATGCGCTACCCTCAACTGAAATTATTCCATAACCCACAAAGCCGCTCTGCCGGTGTACGGATTTTGCTGGAAGAGCTGGCTATTCCTGCCGAGTTTGAGCTGGTCGATTTTAAAGCGCCGGAAAAAAGCCCGGCGTTAATGGCCGCCAACCCGCTTGGTAAAGTGCCGACCTTAATCGCCGATGGCGTGGTGGTGACAGAACAAGTGGCGATTTATCAGTTTTTGGCCGAACTGAATCCAGCGGCAGGTTTAAGCCCGGCGGTCGGTGATGCGCTGCGCGGCCCTTACCTGCGTGCGCTGGCATTTTACGGCAGCAGTTTTGAACCGGCGATGATCGACAAAGCGCTGAAACGCGACAGCGGTCAGCCCGGCATGAGCCCTTATGGCAATCAGGCTGCAGTCGAGCAATGGGTGCGCAGCCAGTTACAGGCCGGTACCTGGTTTTTGGGCGAACGTTTTACAGCTGTGGATTGTCTGTGGGGCACGGCGCTCGGCTGGATGACCCGCTTTGGCCTCATTGAAGCCACGCCGGAAATTGCCGCTTATCTGGAACGATTTGCCGCCCGGCCGGCGGTGCAACGCGCCCGCGCTTTAGATCAGGCGCTGCTGGCCGGCTAAGCAGGCGAATGCGCCGGATTTATAACACCGGCGCATCAAACTGTTCTGGTTCGTCGCTGTAGACACAGACATTCCAGTCGGCGGCCAGACCATCTTCTGCCAGACAGTAGTGCTGGAAAAACTGTTGGATCTCCGCGCGCTGACAATGCGCCTCAAACGCAGCCATGTCGGCCCAGATTTCGTTAAAGACGATCGGGAAGCTGGTGCCTGGCGCAAAGTCAGACTGGATCTGCCGGGTCACGCGATACTGCAGGCAACCGTCTTCGCGCAGTGTATTCGGCTCCAGACTTTGTAACACACGGAATAACTCGGCGGCTTTGCCCGGTTTGGGCTTAAACTCAGCAAGACAATAGACTTTTTTTGACATGACGGGTTCCTTATCGGGACGAAATTCGGCAGGCTAATGCCAACTTAACTGGTATGGCCAGCGCTAGGGCCTAAAACAAAGGAATTTAACATGAAGTTTGTTGAGGTGATGCAACAATTCGCCGCCACGGCGGCCGATGAACGGCTGATTGAGGTGCCGGCGCATTGGGGACAAGGCCGCGCGGTGTTTGGTGGCATGGCTGCGGCGCTGGCCATGGCGCATCTGCAGGGCGCTATTCCCGTCGGTATTCCGCTGCGCTCGGTGTCAGTGTCTTTTGTTGCACCATTGAACAGTGGCGAAGCTATGGTGCGGCGGCGCATTCTGCGTCAGGGCAAGTCGGTGCTACAGGCACAGGTGGAAATTGAGCAGGCCGGTCAGGTGGTATTAGCCGCTCTGGCCAGTTTTGGCGCGCCGCGGCCGTCGCAGCTGAGTGTCAGTGCCGTCGCAGCGCCGGCCTGGGCAACTCCAGGCATCCGCTTGCCTGACAATGACATGGCGCCGGAATTTACCCGCCATTTTGATTATCAAATTCAGCAAGGCAACGCGCCTTTTAGCGGCGGCAAAAGCCGCACGCTCGGTGGCGCTATCCGTTTTCGCGGTGAATTTGACGCGCAAGTGGGCGTGCCGGAACTGCTTGCGCTGGTGGATGCCTGGCCGCCGGTCAGTCTGGGGTTGATGTCAGGCCCGGCACCGGCCAGTTCCCTGACCTGGACACTGGAATTATTGCCACAGGCCCAGACTTTCAGCGGCAGTGAGTGGTGGAGTTACCTGGCCAATATTGAACATGGCGCCGACGGTTATCACCATATCGAAGCCAAATGCTGGGCACCGGACGGTTCATTAATCGCCATCAGCCGCCAGACCGTGACGGTGTTTGCCTGACAGGATGTCAGCGCAGGCAGTATTTCATACGGCCTGCCGGTTGAAGCAAATTAATCGAGAGAACAACCATCACAACGTGGCATATCCCGCACAAACCAGGCGCCGGAGTAGTTGTTGTATTTAAATACCGCAGCACGAAGTGGCAAGCCATCTTTCCCAATCATCAGGACAGAAAACTCGGCATATTGTCCGATACCGGCTTTTGTCGCAGCCTGGTAAATTTCCAGCAGTAGCACGTTATCCCGCCAGGAAGAACCTTTATTGGCGCAGGCGTCCTTGCAGGTGACTTGGATCCGCTCGACCTTTACATTTTTATCACCATTTGGCTGAGTCTCCGGTAAAGTCAGTTCAGGCATGTAAGCCGGCATCAACATTTCAAAATCACTGAGGATTTCGACTGGGATCCCAAGGTAATTAGCAAACTCGGCCCGTTGTTTGTTCATGATTTGCTGTAACTGGGCTTCGGTCGTGACCCCTGCAGTAACTTCGCTTAATAAAGGCATGGCCGGCTGATAATTGTCGAATACCAGACGCATGTAGTTGTCTAAGGCAGCTTTAAATACGTCGACGCTGATCCCCAGCCGGTATGCATCGGTCTGCCAGCGTGCTCGCATCGCCTGCGCTGGTTCTGCAGGCACTATCTGTTGGCTCAGATAGACCGCAGGTTGAGCAGATGTTGTCGGTGCTAAAACCAAAGTAGCGATGGACAGGGCGAACAAATAAACAGATTTTTTCATCGAGTAAGTCCTTAAATTCGATTCTGATTGCAGCATCTGCTTTGCCTTTCGATTTTAAAGCAAAGCAGCTTTAAATTGATTAAAACGGCACAGACCAACAAGCGCCAAGGTGTGATAAAAATGTGATTTATTTTTTATGGAAATGAGATTTAATGTGTAAGGCAAAGCATTTTTAGCGTCTGTTCTGGAATCGACCACTCGCAGTGTTTTATAGGTTGATGGAAAAAACCGGCACTGGTGCTGTCTCTGTTATCATCGGCGGTATTCTTCTGAAGAAACTCATCAAATGCTGAAAATTCTGCATACTTCCGACTGGCATTTAGGCCAGTTTTTTATCGGTAAAAGCCGTGAGGCAGAACACAGGGCCTTTTTCGGCTGGTTGCGTGACACCATCACAGCGCAGCAGATTGATGTACTGCTGGTCGCCGGCGATATTTTTGATACCACCACGCCGCCCAGTTACGCCCGCGAGTTGTACCACCAGCTGATTGTCGATTTGCAGCCGCTGGGTGTGCAGTTGGTGCTGTTAGGCGGTAATCACGACTCAGTTGCGGTATTAAAAGAAAGCGCCGAATTGCTGCGTTGCCTCAATACCACTGTGGTGCCCGGTTATGCCACTGAACATTCCAACCATCTGCTGACTTTACGCAATAAAGCCGGTGAGCCGGCAGCGGTGCTGGCGGCAGTGCCTTTTCTACGCCCGCGCGATTTGTCGCAGCGCGCTGATTTTCGCAGCAGCAGTGGTGTTGATGGAGCCGACAAACAGCTGCAATTACAACAGCAAATCAGCCAGGTTTATCAGGAACTGTATCAGGCGGCGTTGCAGCAGGCCGAAGCTTTATCGCCCGGTTCGCCATTACCGGTAATTGCCACCGGCCACTTAACCACGGTCGGTGCCAGCAGCACTGAGTCGGTGCGGGAGATCTATATCGGCACTCTGGATGCGTTGCCGGCCAGTGCCTTTCCGCCTTTTGCGTATGTGGCGCTTGGCCATATTCATCAGGCGCAAAAAGTCGGCGGGACTGAGCATATCCGTTACAGCGGCTCGCCGCTGGCGCTCAGTTTTGATGAGGCGCGCCAGCAGAAATATTGTCTGCAAGTCAGTCTGGACGCCGGCACCAATACAAATACTGTGCAGGTGGAAGCATTGCCTTTGCCTTGTTTTCAGCCGCTGTTGTCGGTGAAATCGGATCTGACCAGCCTGCCGGCTGTATTGGCGCCGGCATTACAGAACTTATCCGACGGCCAGCGTTTATGGCTGGAACTGGTGCTGACCGGCGACAGCGCTTTGTTGTCCGACGTGCAGCTGCAGCTTGAACAATTGCTGGCGCCTTTGCCTGTGGATTTATTGCGGCTGCGACGGGAAAGGCCGGCAACCGCAGCCGGCATCACCGACAGTGGCCTCAGCCTGCAGGAACTGACACCGGCCGATGTCTTTGCCGCCCGGTTAGCGCAGGAAGAGTTGTCTGACGAACTGCAGCAGCGGATGTCGCAGCTGCATCAGCAAGCGTTGGAATTGCTGCAACAGGCGGAAGCAGAGGAGCAATCCTGATGCGGATTTTGTCGGTGCGACTGCAAAACCTCAATTCTTTGCGTGGCGAATGGAAAGTTGATTTCCGCGAACCGGCTTTTGCCCAAAGTAACTTATTTGCCATCACAGGCCCGACCGGCGCCGGCAAAAGTACGCTGCTGGATGCGATTTGTCTGGCGCTGTATCACCAGACGCCACGGTTAAAAGTCCTCAGCCAGACCAGCAATGAGCTGATGAGCCGCCATACCGCTGAATGTCTGGCCGAAGTCGAATTTTCGGTGCGCGACCAACAATACCGCGCTTTCTGGAGCCAGCGCCGTTCGCGCGGCGCGGTTGATGGCAATCTGCAGGCGGCGAAAGTCGAACTGGCGCGAGCCGATGGCGAAGTCCTGACCGATAAATCCAATGAAAAACTCAAACTGACGGAACAGCTGACCGGCCTCGATTTCGCCCGCTTTACCCGCTCTATGTTGTTGTCGCAGGGCAATTTCGCCGCGTTTTTAAATGCCAGCGCCAATGAGCGGGCGGAACTGTTAGAAGAGCTGACCGGTACCGAAATTTATGGCCAGCTGTCGGTGCAGGTGTTTGAGCAATGCCGCATGCTGAAACAGCAGCAGGAAGTGCTGCAGGCGCAGCTGCAGGGCATCACGTTATTATCCGCTGAGCAGCTTGCGCTGCTCGAACAGCAGCAACAACAGTTACTGACAGAGCATCAACACAGCCAGCAAGCACTGGAGCAGTTGCGGCAGGCGCAACTATGGCAACAGCAGCTGGCGCAAAGCCAGGCGCAGCAGCAACAGGCCAGTGCACAGCTCGAAGCGGCGGATACGCAGGCTGAAGCCGGTAAAGTGGGGCTGGCCAAGCTGGCGCTGCATCAGCAGGTGCTGCAGCTACGGCCAGTGTATCAACAGCTGCTGCAGCTGCGGGAACAACGTGGTCAGGCTGAGCAGGAACTGCAGACGACGCAGCAACAACTACAGCAGTTATATCCGGTATTTGCCGCCGGCCGGGCTATGGGGCTGGCGGACAGTCAGCAACAATGTCAGGCGCTGCAGCACCAGCTGCAACAACAGGACAATAATCTGCAGCAGCTCAGCACAAAGCTCAGTACTTTGCCGGACCCGACCAGGCTGGCGGCGCAACTGGCGCAGCAGCAAGCGGGCATCGACACTGTGCAGCGTCAGCTGCAGGATTTACAGGCGCTGCAACAACAGCAACCTGCGCTGGAACAACAATTACAGGACTGTGTGATTGAGGCCGAACAGCTGAAAACCACCTTGCCACAGGCCGAAGCGCTGCTGGCTCAGGCGCAGCAGCAGGCAACGCAGCTTGCCGCACAGCTGCAGGCATTAGCGCCGGCACAGATCCAGCAACAACTGCAGTTGTTACACCCACAACTGCAACAACTCCAAAAAGCCGCGCTGCAGGCAGCGCAGGGCTGGCAACTGCAACAGCAATTGGCGGCGCTTGGCAGTGAACAGGCTGAGTTACAGCCACAACTGGCGGAAAAACGCTTGCAGTACAAAGCGCTGCAGGCGGTATTGCAGGACAAAGAAACCATTCTGGCGCAGCAACAGCTTATCAAACAGCTCAGTGAATACCGGGCCACTCTGAAGGCCGGCGAAGCCTGTCCATTATGTGGCAGCGCAGAACATCCGGCGGTGAGCCATTATCAGCAACTGGAACCCACAGCTCAGCAACAGCAGGTGCAACAGCTGCGGCAGCAACTGGAGCAGCTCAGTAATGACGGTGCGGCGTTCAGTGCCCGGCTGCAGGCGCTGACCCAACAACAGCAGCAGTTACAGCAGCAGCTGAATAGCCTGTTAAACGGCCTGACAGCAGTGCAGCAACAATGGTTCGCGCAAGGAACCGGCATCGAGTTCAGCAATGCAGTGACTGAATTACAGCAGCAGATCAGTGCCTTACAACAGCAAGCCGATCAGGCGCAACAGCTGCAGGCGCAACAGCTTGCGAAGCAAACAGAAGTACAGCAGGCGCAGCAACAGCTGCAGCAGGGCCAGGCGGCGCTGGAGTTGCAGCGGCAGCGTTACAAACAGCTGCAACAGCAGCAAAAGCAATTAGAGATACAGATCAGCCAGTTACAGCAGAGTGTGAAACAGAGGCTGCAACAACTGGCGACAGCGCTGAGCTGTGCCGCAGATCTGACTTTGTGCAGGCAGGCGCTTGAAGCCGGACGCACCCAACTGCAGCACATTCAGCAGCTGCAACAGCAACAACAACAGACGCAGCAGCAATTGCAGCAACTACAACAGCAAGGGCAACAAGCCAGTCTGCAGTTGACGCAGTGGCAGCAATTACAGCAGCTGCAGTTGCCAGAGCTGGCAACATTGTCGGAACGGCCGCAGCCGCAAAGCCTGCAGCTGTGTCAGCAACAGGCACAGCAGATTGAACGGTTGCAGGCAAATGCCATGTTACAACAACAGCAGCTCAGCAAATGGCAACAACAAAGCGCCGCGCTGCAACAGGGTTGGCTGACACAGGCGCAACAAGCCGGTTTTGCCAGCGAAACGGCCTATTTAATGGCGCAGCTCAGTGATGCACAAAAAGCTGAATTGGAACTGCAACAACAACAAATTCTGCAAGCCCGCACTGAAGCCAGGGCTCTGTTGGTACAGGCGCAGCAGCAAGAGCAGCAGTTACGCATACAGCCACCGGTTGAGGCTGAAGCCACGGATTTAGCCAGCCGGATTGAGCAGACGCTGCTGCGGCAACAGCAACAACAGCAGCAACTGGGCGAGCTGAATCAGCAACTCAAACAACAGCAGCAGCTGGCACAGCAACAGGCCGGTTTGTATCAGCAGATTCAGACGCAGCAGGCGCTTTATCAGGACTGGCAACAGCTGAACAGTCTGATTGGCTCGGCCGACGGCGCCAAATACCGCCGTTTTGCCCAGGGCCTGACGCTGGCGCAGCTGGTTCAGCTCGCCAACCGGCAGTTGCAGCAGCTGCACAGCCGCTATCAGCTGGCGCGTAAAGCCGACAGTGAGCTGGAATTGCAGGTGCTCGACAGCTGGCAGGCCGACAGCGCGCGTGATACTAAAACTTTATCCGGCGGGGAGAGTTTTCTGGTCAGTCTGGCGTTGGCATTGGCTTTATCGGAGCTGGTCAGCCATAAAACCCGGCTGGAGTCATTATTTCTTGATGAAGGTTTTGGTACTTTGGACCCGGATACGCTGGAAAGCGCCCTGGCGGCGCTCGATCAGCTGCAGTCCGGTGGCAAGATGATTGGCATTATCAGCCATGTCGAAGCGCTGAAAGAGCGCATTCCGGTGCAGATCAAAGTGCATAAACAAGCCGGCGCCGGCTGGAGCACGCTGGAGTTGCCGCAGGTCTGGTAGCTTAAACCTGCGCTGCCGGGCCTGCGTGCGGGCCTAGTCTTTAAAGCGGTTTTGATAACGCAGCCGCCAGATCAGCAGGCCACAGAGACAAAAGATAAAAGCTGACGGATACAGAAATTCGTTGTCGAAGCGGAAAAACAGGAAACAGCCGGCACAGACGTACAAAAACGGCTGCAGTTCATACAACCAAAACGGCATATGCCAAACCCCATCGCCGCCGGATTTCTGATTCAGCCGGCGCCGTTCCGCCCGCATGATCCAGACCAAAGCGCCGGCATTAAACAACAACACCCCGGCCCAGGCGCCGAGTGGATGCGGTAACAAAGCAAAACAGGCAATGCCGGCAGCAAGGTACAGATAAGGTAAAGATTCATAGAGCTGCGACGGTAACATCTTGATATCCAAAGCTACAGAATAAGGTTCTGTGTTGTACTGCAAACCTGGATAAAAGTAAAATCTGTTAACAATTACCCGCCATTACACTGTTGCTTTTTGCCAGGTTCAGCCGCATATATCTGACAACTTTTCTTTCAGAGGGAACTCCTGATGCTGCAACAACTCCTTGCCTCTGCCGGCATTGGCGCCTGCAAAATTGATACACAACTTCAGTCCAGTCAGGCGATGGCCGGTGGTAGCCTGAAGGGCCAGATCCTGGTTCGCGGTGGCGCTGTAGCCCAGCAAATCAATGGCTTCAGCCTGGCGCTGATGACGCGGGTTAAAGTCAGCACCGACAATGGTGAGCATTATCAAAATTTCTGCCTGCAACGTTTTCGCCTCGCTGAAGCGATGCAGGTTGCGCCGGGCAGTCAGCAGCAGATCCCGTTTGAGCTGCGCCTGAGCGCTGAATTGCCGGTGACGCATTTGCCGCATCACACCGTCGGTAAAGTCTGGCTTTGTACTGAAGCCGATATTACGATGGCGCTGGACCCGTCCGACAACGACTTGCTGCGTATCGACGCGCCGCCACTGCTGCTGAACTGCATCAACGCCATGCTGGAACTTGGCTATCAGCTGCAAAAAGTTGATGTGGAAAAAGGTTATTTGCAGGTGCCGGGTAAACGCAGCCAAAGTGGTTGTTATCAGGAATTTGAGTTCCGGCCGCGGCAGTGGTTATCTGGTGTCAAAGAAGTCGAGTTGTCGTTTATTCCAGACGGCGCGGACACCCTTGTGCTGGTCGAAGTGGACCGTGCTTTTCGTGGTGACAGTTACCGCACTGTGCGGTTGTCGCCACACGCCAGCAGCGCGCAAATTCAGCAGGCGCTGCGCGGTATTCTGGGGTAAGCCGGGGATAGCCCCGACGCTTGCACCGCGGCCTTTTCACCGGTACAACTAACAGTATGATCTGTGTGGGTGCCGGTGGAAAAGCTGATGCGATGCCTGTTGTTGTTTGTCCTGTTATTGCCTGCTGTTGGCCGCGCGGCTGAGTTTGTGCTGACGCCGCTGATTTGTGTGCAGCAAAAACACCACAGCTGCGCCATCAATCTCAAAGTGCGCTGGCAGCAAGCCACGCCGGCTTGTCTGTTTTTACCGCCTGAAAAGGAACCGCTGCTGTGCGGCGCGGCCGGACTGCAGCAAGAGCTGGCGCTGGAGCTGAATAAAGACAGTAAGTTTGAACTGCGTGCCGCCGACAGCCAGCAGATGCTGGCCGAGCGCACCATCAAAGTCCTGACGATAGATTTTAATGCCGGCGACAAATTACTCAAACGCAGCCGTTGGGGCAGCCAATGAGCAGCACAGCATGAGCCGGCAACATATTCTGCTGGTCGAGGATGACCAGGAACTGGCAAAGTTGGTGGCGGATTTCCTGCAGAGCGAAGACTATACCGTCGTGGTGTGCAGCAATACGCTCAAAGCAAAAAAACTGCTGGCCACGCAAGGCTTTGACCTGATGATTTGCGATGTGATGTTACCCGGCAGCAGTGGTTTTGCCTTGGTGCAGCAAATCCGCAGCCAGTTTAAAGGCCCCATTCTGTTTATGACGGCGCAGACCACAGTGACAGCCCAGTTGCATGGCCTCGAACTCGGCGCGCAGGATTATCTGCTCAAACCAATAGATCCCCGTGTGTTGCTGGCGAAAATCCGCGTGTTTTTGCCGCCGCGGCAACAGCAGTTAGTGGCCAATCCGGTGCTGCAACAAGACAATCTGCGGATCGACCGGCTGTCCGGTCAGGTCAGCCTCGCCGGTTTGCCGCTGAATCTGACCAACGCCGAATTGCAGTTGCTGATCACATTGCTGGAACATTTTCCGCTGGCGGTTTGCCGGGAACGGCTGTTTCGCGAGCAGCTGAACCGCGAATATGATGGTGCCGACCGCACTATTGATGGCCGGGCCTCTCGCTTACGCACAAAACTGCAGGCGGTAGACCCACGCTGGAATATCCGTAACGTCTGGGGACAGGGCTACAGCATCAGCATCAGTGTCAGTGTCACCGGAGATGCCGGATGAGCGCCACCTTATTGCGTTTTTATCTGGCGGTGGTGCTGATGGTGCTGCTGCTGTTTTTCAGCCTGAACCAGCTATATAGCTGGGTGTATCAGGGCGACCACATGACCGTGGCCGCCCGCACTATGCTGCACAATGTCTATCAGCACAGTCAGGCCGATCATCAGCTCAGTTGCCGCTTAAGCATCGACGACGATTGCGCCGGTAGCCTTTATGTGGTGATACCGAAAGATTTATGGCAGCCACAACCCGGCGTCAGCTACGGCATTGAAGTATTACGCGACGGCGATGGCAATGCCTCGATGTGTGCTGAAATGGTCAACGGCGACCTGATGTGTTTAAGTGAGCTGAATCTGCCGCAAGGTGCTGATTTTACTATTGATTTGGTACATGTATTTCTGGTGTTGCTGCTGTTGGCCCTGTTCTGGTTCAGCCGCAATGTATTTAAAGATGTGGAAACCTTGCGGGTCAGCGCGCTGCAGGAAGTGCGGCAGGGCCGCTTGCCGGATTTTCGCCTCAGTAAACAATCTTATCTGCAACCGCTGGCCCGCTCGCTGACGCGGATGAACCAGACCATCACCAACCTCAATCAGCTGCAACGCGAAATGGCGGATACGGTGTGCCACGACATCAAAACTCCGCTGGCACGGCTGCGCTTTATTTTGCACGGCATGGAAAGCCGGATGAGTGATGGTCAATATGCGCAGGTTCAGCGTAATCTGCAGGAAATTGAAGACAATGTTTACGATTACCTGCGCCTGGCGCAGCAGGATTTTCGCGCCGATCTGCAGTTGAGTCAGGTACAGCTCAGTGCTGTGGTGATGGCGTTGCAGGAAAAATTCCGCGCCAATACCGAGCACGAACTGAGCTGGCACGGCGACAGCAGCCTGATCATTCAGGCCGACGCCAAATTGTTAGCCCGGGCTTTGTCTAATCTGCTCAGTAACGCACTACGCCATTGTGCGCATCAGGTGCATGTTGAGCTGAGCCGGCATGGCAACGATTGCCGGATTGATGTCAGCGACGACGGTGCCGGCTGGCAGCAGGCAGTTCGGCGTGACGATCAGGTGCCGCATCACGGCATTGGTCTGGCGATAGTGCGCCGCGTCGCACATCAGCATGGCGGTGAGCTGTTGCAGCTTGAGCGGCCGGGCGGCGGTGCTATCGCCCGCTTACAGCTGCCGGTGGGCAATGCCGACACTGGCGCAGCGGCACCTGAGCCAGCAAGTGTGTGACAAATGTCATCCTGCTTTGCTGACAAAGCAGACTATTCCCCGCATCCCGGCTTAGTTAAGCTGAGACATATCGCAATTGCAGGTTCAGGCAGGAGGCAACAATGACAGTGCAGTTAGACGGCAAGTGGAGCTGGGTTTATCTGGTGAACCTGGTGTTTTATCTGTTGCCGCTGTTTTATCTGCAGCTGGCGCTGTGGCAAATCGTGGTCGCCGTGGCCGTGTTGCTGGCTTTTGTCTGGTGTTATTTCTGGGCTTACCGGGTGCCAACAGCGCAGATGCACTGGCCGGTGCTGTGTATGCTGGCGCTGGCGGTTGGCGTGACGCCGCTCAATCCCGGCAGTATTGCGCTATTTGCCTATGCTGGTTTTTTCATCGGTTTTGCCAGGCCGCTGCGTCAGGCCATAGTTGCTTTGCTTGCTGTGCTGCTGATCATGCTGGCGCTGCACAGCGCTCTGGGCTTTAACGGTCCGTTTTTCCTGCTGTATGGCGGTTTACTGGTGTTGGCGGTGACTGGTTTTGGTGTGCTGGAACGACAGCGGCAACTCAGGCTGCGCCAGCAACAGCGCAGTCAGGAAGAAATTGCCCAGCTGGCGCAGATGGTGGAGCGCGAGCGCATTGCCCGCGATTTACACGACATTATGGGCCACAGCTTATCGAGCATTGTGCTGAAGGCTGACCTGGCCAAAGCCTTGCTCAAAGCCGGCAATAGTGAAGAGGCAGCTTTGCATCTGACTGAACTCGCTCAGGTGGCGCGTGATTCATTGTCGCAGGTCCGCCAGACCGTGTCGGGTTATAAACACAAGGGGCTGCTGGCGGAAGTCAGTACCCTGGTACAGCGCCTGCGCGAACATGGTTTTGCCGTCACGCTGGAAGGGGAAGTACCAAAACTGGCGGCGCGCGAAGAATCGGCGCTCATTCTGGTGCTGACCGAACTGGTCACCAACATTTTGCGCCACAGCAAAGGCGACAGCTGCCGCATTAGTTTTCGCGAACAGGATCAAGGCTTTGTAATGGAAGTGGCCGACAATGGCGAAGTAACAAACTTCGGTTTTGGCAACGGTCTGACCGGGGTCACTGAACGCTTGCACGCACTGCAGGCCAAACTGGATTATCAACTGGATGCCGGTTGTCAGTTAAAAATCTGGCTGCCAAACGTCAACAGCCGCTAAAGGAACTGAACATGCGTATTTTACTGGCTGAAGATCAGGCCATGGTGCGAGGTGCTTTAGCCTCGCTGTTAAAACTGTCCTGCCCTCACCAGCTGGTGGAAGCGGCCGACGGTGACAGTGCGCTGAAGTTACTCAAAGCTGAACATTTTGATGTGTTGCTGACCGACATTGAGATGCCGGGCCGCAGCGGGCTGGAACTGGCCGCTTGGTTACAACAGCAACAAAGCAGCACCAAAGTCATCATTATTACCACCTTTGGCCGCAGCGGTTATGTCCGTCGCGCACTGGATTGTGGCGTCAGCGGGTTCTTACTCAAAGACGCGCCGGTCGAAGATTTACTGGCGGCCATTGATAAAGTGCTGGCCGGCAAAAGAGTGATCGACAGCGAACTGGCGCTGTTAGCGCTTGGCGAACAGGACCCACTCAGCGACAAAGAGCGCCGCGCGCTGCGGCTGGCCGGTGAAGGTAAATCCACCGCCGAAATTGCCGGTTTATTGTTTATTGCTGAAGGCACAGTGCGCAATTATCTGTCCGAGGCTATGGCCAAGCTGAACGCGGTGAACCGGGTGGAGGCCGCCCGCATCGCCCAGCAAAAAGGCTGGCTCTGAGTAGCCAAATGGCGTGCTCCGTGTTAATTTGAAGTTAAATTAATCCGGAGGCATCTGTCATGTTTATCTCTTCACTGGCAGCCGTCTGGCTGAATACTGCGCTGGCTGGCGCACCGCATCAGTCCGCTGTGCAGTTGCAGCAGTTACAACAACTGAGCAGCGACAATGCGCGTATCGTTCGTTTCGCCAGCCCGGAACAAGCGCGGCTGGCGGCGATCAGTCTGCATGATGCCCTGCTTGGCGGCCATTGGCAGGACAGCAGTCTGATCCTGCAACTGGATGCCGCGGCAGAAGCCCGGTTAGCGCCTTATGCCGAGTCGATCCACCCTGCTTATCTTTGGCAACAGCAGCAGGCGGCCACAACGCCGCAACCGCTGACAGAGGGCGCCCAGAGCATTCCGGGCTACGCCTGTTATCCCACCGTGGAAGAAACCTACAGTCAGGCCGAACAGCTGGTGCGCGATTATCCGGGCTACGCCAGCTGGCACAAAATCGGCAGCGGCTTTGCAAAAACCAAAAGGGGCACTGGTTATGATCTATATGTGTTGAAAATTACCAATCGCAACAGCGGCGCGGCCAACAAAGCCAAATTGCTGGTCAATAGTGCTATTCACGCCCGCGAATATGCCACGGCGGCACTGACGCTGGAATTTGCCAAAGACTTGCTGAATAAAGCCGGCAAAGATGCCGATGTCGACTGGATGCTGCAGCAAAACGAAGTGCATCTGGTGCTGCAGACCAACCCGGAAGGACGGAAAATCGCCGAAACCGGCGTGTCCTGGCGCAAAAATATCAACGATACCTCCTGTAACAGCGGCACTTTTGGTGTCGATCTGAACCGCAACTTCAGCTTTGGCTGGTTCGCTATCCCGAATGGCAGCAGCGGCAACAGCTGTGATTTAACCTACCGCGGGGTCAGTGCCGGGTCCGAGCCTGAAGTGCAGGCGCTGGAACAATATGCCCGCAGCCTGTATCCGGATAAACGCGGACCAGCCCGCACCGACGCGGCGCCGGACAATACTGCCGGTATCCATATCGATGTGCATAGTTTCAGCGAACTGGTGTTGTGGCCCTGGGGCGATACCAA
Source organism: Rheinheimera sp. (assembly GCA_008015325.1). GTDB lineage: Bacteria > Pseudomonadota > Gammaproteobacteria > Enterobacterales > Alteromonadaceae > Pararheinheimera. Next base: position 55,019 of record SSFI01000007.1, on the reverse strand, counting down.
CACGCCGGCGCCAAATGGGCCAGCCCTCAAAGCGCTTGGGCATAAACTGGCCTGGTTTAACAATTATGTGCCGACCCAGTCGATTGGTTTATATCCGACCGATGGCACCAGCGACGGCGTCAGTTATGGTGAGCTTGGCGTGGCCGCTATCACTTTTGAAATTGGTACGGCGTTTTTTGAATCTTGTGCCAATTATCAGGCTAATGTGCTGCCAGACAATCTGCGCGCTTTGTATTACGCGCTGCGGGTCAATACCGCACCATATTTGCTGCCAGCCGGGCCTGATGTCAGTCAGCTCAGTCTCAATACCATGGCCGACAATATTGCGCGCAACGTGCCGCTGCAGCTTAAAGCGCTGGTCAGCGACAGTCAGAGTAGCGGCTACAATGGCGGCGTAGCCAGTCAGGCTATCCAGAGCGTCGAACTGACACTGGACCAGTGGCCGGATCTGGCAGGGAGTAGCATCAGCATCAATGCCACCGACGGCAAGTTTGATGCTGCCAATGAATTCATCAGCCACTCGTTAGATATTTCCGGGCTCAGCGAAGGTCGTCACGCGCTGTACTTACGCGCCAAAGACAGTGCCGGCAATCATGGCCCGGTGTATGCCCGTTATTTTACCGTGACTGCGCCGGTGGTGATTAAGCCGCCAGTACCGGATTTCAGCGTCGAATGCCAGTTTCTGCGTTGCCTGTTCCGCAATACCACAGTGAGCGATGCCAGCTTGCCATTAGAATTCAGCTGGACCTTCGCTGAGGGGGCGACCAGCACGGCGAAAGACCCGGTGTATACCTACAACTCGGCTGGTACTTATCAGCCGGTTTTGCGGGTGACAGTCGCCGGGCAAACCGAACAGCACAGCAAAACATTGCAGGTGTTTGCCGAGCCGCAGTTGCAGCTCAGCAGCAATTGTCAGAACCTGAGTTGTACCCTGACCGCCAGTGCCAGCAGCGTCAATGGTCCGGTCGGGACTGTGCAGTGGACAGTGAATAATCAGATGCTCAGTGGCCAAAGTGTCAATGTTACTTTTGCAGCGGCCGGCACTTATCAGGTGGTGGCAGAAGTCAGCGACAGTGCCGGGCAAAAAGTGCAGAAGACACTGAGTGTGACAGTTACTGCGCCAGTGGTGGTGACGCCGGCTGAGCCAGCGGCGAAATCCTCGTCGTCCGGCGGCAGTTTGGGCTTTGGCAGCTTGCTGCTGTTATGCTTCATACGGCGGCGGGCGCATTAACCGGGCGGCCTGTGCGGGTCTGCCCGGTTCAGCTCAGGGCATCAGCGGTAGTTGCAAGGCTTGTTGTTGCTGCTCCAGTAACAGCTGGAATTTGTCGGCCGGGATTGGCGGGCTGCACAAATAGCCCTGATAACGGTCACAGCGCTGCAACTGCAGAAATTCCAGCTGTTGCGCCGTTTCCACGCCTTCGGCCAGCACTTTAAATCCCAGGGTATGGGCGATGCCGATAATCGCAGTGGCAATAGCCATATCATCCTGGCTATGTGGAATGTCATCGATAAATTTTTTGTCGATTTTCAGCACGTCCAGCGGAAAACGTTTCAGGTAAGCCAAAGACGAATAACCGGTGCCAAAATCGTCAATCGCCAGCCGGATGCCGAGCCGGCGCAAATCGTCCAGCACCTGCACCACCAGTTCCTGATTTTCCATCAGCGCACTTTCGGTCAGTTCCAGTTCCAGGTAATGTGGTGGAAAGCCGGTGTCGTTCAGCACCTGAGTAACCTGTTTGCGCATGTCATAACGTTTAAACTGCACCGGTGACACGTTGACCGCCAGCGTCAGGCGCGGCAGACCGGCTTCCAGCCATTGCTGGCCTTGCCGGCAGGTTTCTGTCAGTACAAATTCACCGATATCGTTAATCAGGCCACAAGCTTCGGCGACCGGAATAAAACGTATCGGTGAAATCATCCCCTGTTCCGGGTCAAACCAACGCACTAAGGCTTCAGCGCCAATGATGCGACCGCTGAAAATATCAATTTGCGGCTGGTAATAGACCCGCAAGTGATTAGCTTTAATCGCTTTACGCAATTGCGCTTCAATCGTCAGCCGATCGCGCGCTGCCTGCGTGTAAGCATCTGAGTAGAAGGTAAAAGTATTGCGCCCTGCCGCCTTGGCTTTATACAAAGCCGCGTCTGCGCCCTGCAGCAGCGCCGTGGTGTTGTCACCGTGCTCGGGGAATAGTGCGATACCGATGCTGGCCCCCAGTGACACTTCGACCTGGTCGCTGAGGCTCCAGGGTTGCCCCATATGCTGTAGCAACTTGTTGGCGACAATAGCGGCGTCACCGGTATCCGGCAGTGCCGTCAGCAAAATAGCAAATTCGTCGCCGCCAAGCCGTGCCACGACATCAGTGTCCCGCACTTTTTGTTTCAGCCGGGCAGCAACTTGCAGCAATAATTCATCCCCATACTGATGACCGTAGGAGTCGTTGACGTCTTTAAAGTGGTCCAGATCCAGCACCAGCACAGCGGCGTGCATTTGCTCCCGCCTTGCGGTTTTTATTGTCTGTTCGGCAATTTGCAAAAACAGTTGCCGGTTCGGCAGATTAGTCAGTTCGTCATGCTCACTGAGGAACATCATCTCCGCTTCAGTGGCGCGGATCTCGGATAAATCGGTAAATACGGCGGCATAATGGCTGATTTGCTGCGCTTCATTGAAGACCGCACTGATACTGAGCTGTACCGGCAGTACAGTGCCATCTTTGTGTTTGTTGATCACCTCGCCCTGCCAGTAATTTTGTTCGGTCAACTGTTGCCACATCTGCTGGTAGAACTCAGCACTATGTTCGCCGGAGCGAAGGATTGAAGGTGTGTTGCCAAGCAGTTCGGCTTCGCTGTAGCCAAACAGACGGACCAATGCCGGATTGACCGAAATAATGACCTTTTTGGTGTCGGTGATCAGAATACCTTCGCGACTGCTGTTAAAAACCGCGTCTGCCAGTCGCAGGTTGGCTTCTTGCTGTTTACGAACTGACAAGTCGATGTCCATACAGAAAATCTGTGACGGGCGGCCCGGTAACTGCACTACGGCATGACCAGAGAACACATGCACAGGGTTGCCGCCTTTGCGCTGTAAGACCAGTTCTCCGGCTGGGAGCGGCACGCCGCTCTTGGCCATCTGCTGCACAGCGGCTTGCACATCGGCATGCATCGGCAGCGGAATAATCAAATCCAGCAGACTTTTGCCGACGGCTTCCTCTTTGCTGTAGCCGTATAACAGCTCGCTGGCTTTGTTCCAGTAAAAGGTAGTGCCATCGGCTTCATAGCCCTGCACCGAAATCTCCGGTGTGTTATCCAGCAAAGTGCGAAAACGCAGTTCGCTTTCCATCCAGTGCTGCTCGGCCTGTTTCTGCATGGTGATATCTTCGAGCTCAAGCAAGACATGGCTGATTTGATTGTTCCGGTCGACAATGGCATACAACGAGCTCTCCAGCCATTGTTGCTGTGCTGGTTGCGTTGCGAGTGTCCGTTGGTCCTGCCGGCTGACTTTATGCTGGCCGGACTGCAATTGCCCGAACACCGTATCCAGCCACTTTAACTGATCTGCCGGCAACACATCTTTAAGCTGCGGCAGCTCCTCCAGCTGGCTGGCCGGAATCTGGCTGAGCTGAACAAAGCGCTGATTAAAATACTGCACATCGCCCTGAATGCCGCAGATCAGCACACCAACCGGGCTTTGTTCAATTGCCTTAGAAAACAGCTCCAGACGGCCTTTTGCATCACTGCGCTCAACTAAAAATGCCGCCAGGCTGGCGGTAAACTGGATGAGATCGCGCTCGTCCGGCGTCGGATCGCGTTTTTCCGCCAGATAAATACCAAAAGTGCCGAGCAGTTGGCGATTCGTGTCAAAAAAGGGCGTCGACCAGCAGGCCTGCAGCCAGTCATAAGGGGCAATCAGGTCCTGAAAATTCAGCCACAACATGTCGTTGTGGACATCGGCGACATAAACCGGCTGGCCGGTAGCTGCCGCGGTACCACAAGAACCGTTGCCATAACGGATCGGTAATTTATCCACTTTGGCATTGTAATCGGCCGGCAGACTGGGCCCGGCCAGCACCCGCATCACCTGATTCTGCTTGTCAGCCAATAAAATCGAACCACGCAGGTGGGGCAGCTGCTGCTCAATAAATTTCACCAGCTCGGTCAGCAAATCGGGTAAAGCGGCATCATCGAGCAGCCGGTGCAGCAGGTAACTTTGTGCCTGCTGCTTCATCTGCTGTTGTTTGCGTTCGCGAATGTTTTGCCAGCAAATCACCAGCACTGTGCCATCCTGCGATTTCGGCACCGGGATGGCCCGGTAAGCGGTCGGCAGGGTTTCGCCGTGCAGATTGATAAACAAATCGGCTTCGCCGCTGATTTGTTGTGGCTGCTCCAGCGCTTTGTGGATCTCCCGCCACAGCACCAGTGCCGCTTTTTGTTTGCTGACCAGCGTTTGTACCGGTAGCCCGATCAGCTGGCTGGGATTGGCGTAACCCAGTTGTTGCTGGGCAGCCTGATTAACGAAGGTGATCTCGGCATGCTGATTGACACCGATAATAGCGTCGCCGGTTGAATCCAGTAACAGCTGCACTTGCGCCATACTGGCCTGTAGCGCAAGCAACGCCTGCTTGCGGGCATGAATATCTTCGATGACCGAGACAAAATAGCACTGCGAACTGTCGTTGCTGCGATGATAAGACACCGACAAGTGCGCCCAGACAAACTGGCCATCGCGGCGGCGGTAGCGCTTTTCCATCTCGAAGCTGTCACGTTCGCCCCGCACCAGTTCATCACACATTTGTAAGTCGTCAGCCAGGTCGTCCGGATGAGTCAGATCCTGAAAGGTACTACCGGCGAGGTCGGCGGGGTCATACTGCAGCATTTGCGCAAAACGTTGATTCACTTGAATAAAATGGCCTGATAACGCGACGTGGGCAATCCCAACGGCGGCTTCATCAAAGGTACTGGCCAGTTTTTGCTGCAGAAGTCGGGCAAAGCGGCTTTTTGCCTGCAACATCGTGTAAAGCAGCAAAGGTAACAGCATGCTGCAGCTGCCGAGCAACCAGTTAAGCGTCTGGCGTAAGGTTGTATGTTGACTGGCTGATAACCAGGTCGATGTTGCATCCGGTTGTTGTGTCAGCCACCACAGTAATGCGATGACGACATAAAACAGCAGCAGCGACAGCAAAAGAGGCTCAGTGCGGCGCGAAAAGGCTTCAGTGTGCGGTGCAGTAAACGGCATCGGTCATCTTCCCTGTTGTATGCACCCGCACGGCATAGTGGCGAAGTGGCGCCTGAACTGGCGTCCAATACTGCCCTGTTGAACCGGGTGTTACATGTATCGATTAAGCATAGACGAAGCGAATAGAAGGGCAAATTGGGACAACACCGGCGGGCAGTATTGTCCCATGTATATCAGAACGAATAGACCAGCGTCAGGGAGGTCTGGGTGTCGGTATTCTTTTTACCAACCGGTACTTCAGAGTCATGCTGCACCGTGAACGCGGCTTTCATCTGCATGCTGCCATTGATGCGGGCACTGACCGAAGTTTCTGACTGAGTTCTTTTGTTATCCGAGCTAGCCTCAAGACTAAGCAGCTGGCGGAATGTCGCGCTGTCAGAAATGACCCAGTCCAGGCTGCCGGCGGTACGCACCAAAGCGCCTTTTTCGGTAATATCTTCGGCAGTTTTGCCGGTGTAATAACCCGGACCGATTTCGGCGTCGATACTGATACCATCGCCCTGGTACAAGCGGTCGCCGTAACCGGCTGAGATCAGGCTGTAGCGGGTGTAAGCGCCAAAATCATCTTCAGTGTGTGAGCCAAAGATAAAAAGCTTGGCGTGGTCAGTGTCGAGTTTGTAACCGGCTTTGCCGGAGGCAAAATAACGTTCGGCGGATTTTTCGCTGAAGCGGTTACCGTTGGCGTCGGTTTTTTCATCTTCTTTGAAAAACGCACTGAACACATATTCATTGCTCCATTGCACCATCTCCTGTCTGGCGTCGATTTTGCCTGTCACAGAAGTACCTTTGGTATTGCCGGATGTGGTGATTGCGCCGAGTTCCGCCGACGTTGCCCAGCCCAGTTTGGTATCGTCCGCAGCCTGAACCGATAAAGAGCTGGCTGCCAATGCTGCCAGTAAAAACGGATATTTCATGCTTCATCCTTGTTTGGTTTCATATGTAAAGACATTTGTGGGAATGGAATTTCGATACCGGCTTCATCAAACTGCAGTTTGACTTGTTCCAGCGTATGCCAATAGACATCCCAATAATCAGCCGCTTCAACCCAGGGCCGCAGCACCAGCTGTACCGATGAGTCGGCCAAAGCGCCTACCGCAATCACCGGTGCTGGCTCTTTCAGCACGCGGCTGTCGGCCTGCAGAATCTCGTGCAGAATTTGTTTGGCTTTTCGTAAATCTGAGTCGTAGCTGATGCCAATCGTCAAATCGATACGCCGGCGTTTTTCTGCCGAATAATTGATGATGGCGCCGCCGGTAATTTGTGAATTTGGCACGATGATTTTTTTGTTGTCACCGGTTTTAAAAATGGTCTGGAAGATATCAATCCGTTCCACGATGCCGCTGATGCCGGCAACTTCAACCATGTCACCGGATTTAAACGGCCGGAACACGATAATTAAGACACCAGAAGCAAAATTAGATAACGAGCCTTGCAGTGCCAATGCGACGGCTAAACCAGCGGCACCGAGGATCGCCAGGAAAGACGCGGTCTGAATGCCCAGATGCGACAACGCAATCAGCGCAAAGGCAATTAATACGGCGGCATAAACGATGCTAGAGAGGAACGACACCACGGCGCGGTCGACATGGCGCAGCAGTAACGCTTTGCCAATCAGCCGGGATACACCAAGCGCAACCCAGCGGCCGACGTAAAAAATGATAATGGCAACCACCAGTTTCAGACAAAAACTGATGATTAAATCCTGATTTTTCTGCAGAAAAGTTAAGCTTTGTTCGATGACCTGTACTTCAGGTTGCATGGGAAACCTCCGGCAAGGTGAAAAAATGGCTCGGTACAATATGCTAACATCATTAACCCGATTTCGCCGGTGCAATTTAGGTAAAGCATGGATCTGTTTTCGTTACAACGTCAGCTCGGTGGCCTCACTGAATACCCGCTGGAGCAATGGCAGCCGGCATTTTGCGGGGCGGTACCGATCCGCATTGACCGCGACGGCTGCTGGTATTTTCATGGCAGCCGTATTCAGCGGCCCGAGTTAGTGCGGTTGTTTGCGGCAGTGTTGAGTTGTGTCGAGGGGCGTTATCTGCTGACAACGCCGGCCGAGCAGGTACAGATTGAGGTCGACGATGCGCCTTTTGTGCTGGTCGATGCGGTATGGCTCGATGATGGCCGCCTGCAGCTGACCACCAACCTGCAGCAAACTTTTATTGTCGGACCGGACTGCCCGCTGTTGCTACAGCCGGAAGCCGGCAGCGGGCAGTTGCTGCCGTATCTGCAATTAAAACGCGGATTACGCGCCAAATTCAGCCGGACTTTGTATTACCGGCTGGCCGAACAGGCGCAGGAGCAAATCGTTGCCGGCGAGCGCCATTATGTGTTGTATAGCGGCGACTATTGCTGCCGGCTTGGCTGACGCTGTGCTGCCGCAAGGCCGGTTAAATCACTTTGGAATAACTTTGCTGCTGCGTTAGTAAATAAGCATCAAAAGCAGCGGCGATGATCCGCACCCAAGGCCGGCCGCGGTCGGTTACTTCCAGTTTGTCGCCCTGCCAGCGTACTAAATCGTCGTCGAGGCATGGCTGTAGCTGTGTCAGCGATGTCGCAAAATACTGCTGAAAATCAATCTGCCATTGCTGCGCCAGCGCTTTGGTATCCAGCACAAAATTGCACATGATACGGGCGATTAAATCGGCGCGGATTTGGTCGTCGCGGCTTAAGGTCAGGCCTTTATCAACGGCGAGGCTGTGCTGTTGTTCCAGCGCCTGATAATAGTGCTTAAGCTCTTTTTGTTGTTGCCAGATCAAATTACCCACCTGACTGATGGCCGACACACCAAGTCCGAGCAACGCATCGCAGGCATCTACACTATAGCCCTGAAAATTGCGGGTCAGTTGTTGCGCTTGCTGCGCCTGGCAGAGCGGATCTGTCGCTTTGGCAAAATGGTCCATGCCGATAGCGACAAAACCGGCTTGTTGCAGTGTTTCCAGCGCCAGCGCCAGCAATGCGAGTTTTTCGCTGGCGCCCGGTAACGCCGCATCGGGAATTTTGCGCTGGGCGGCAAAGCGCTCCGGTAAATGCGCGTAGCTGAACAGCGAAATCCGGTCGGGGTCGAGACTGATCACTTGTGCCAGCGTCTGGCCGAAACTTGCTACCGCCTGATGCGGAAGACCGTAGACTAAATCGAGGTTCACGGAGCGGAAGTTTAACGCCCGCGCTGCTTTGACCAGCGTTTCCACCATGCTGTAAGGCTGCACCCGGTTAATCGTTTGCTGTACCTGCAGGTCAAAATCCTGCACGCCAAAACTGACCCGGCTAAAGCCCAGCTCGCGCAATAATGCCAGCTTTTCAACATCACAACTGCGCGGGTCAATTTCGATACTGAGTTCAGCATCCGGCAGGAACTGAAAATGCTGCCGCAGCAGCTGCATCAGCCGGCGTAATTGAGCTTCATCCAGATAAGTTGGGGTACCGCCGCCAAAATGCACTTGGTGCACTTGTTTCGCTGCACAGGCGTGTTGATACAACGCCATTTCAGTGGCAAGCGCGTCGAGGTAGCGGTCGGCTTTGCTCTGATCGCGGCTGATGACTTTGTTACAGCCGCAGTAATAACAAAGTTCGCGGCAAAACGGCACATGTAAGTAAAGGCTGAGCGCAGGCCCGGTGTCTTGTAGTGCCTGCAAAGCGCGTTCTGGCGCAAAACCGCTGCGCAGCAACAATGCTGTGGGGTAAGAGGTATAACGGGGGCCTTTGACGTTATATTTTTTAATCAGGGCTTCGTCCCAAAATGTCGTCATCATATCGCATCTGCCACAGCGGAAATGGCATCAGTATAAAGACTGTGTTGAAGTGCATATTGATCCAACACAACAGATTGGACTTTCAATAAGAGGCCAAGCCTCATAACCCGGGAACAATAATGAACAAAATAACCACTGCAATGCTGCTGGCCGGTTTGTTACCGCTGGCCGGTCAGGCGGCGACATTGATCCACGCCGGTACCGTGATCACCGCTGAAGGCGAACAAATTCTGCAAAAACAAACGCTGGTGATTGAAAACGACCAGATCAAAGCCATTGAAGCCGGTTTTCGTCAGCCTGCCGCCACAGACACCCTGATTGACTTATCCAGGCAAACAGTACTGCCGGGCCTGATGGATATGCATACGCATTTTTCCTATCAAAGTAGTCCGGCGGCTTATAGTGAAGGCTTCAGTATGAACGAGGCCGATGTGGCGCTGCGTGGCGCTACTTATGCGGAAAAAACGCTGCTGGCCGGTTTTACCACGGTGCGGGAATTGGGCGACAGCCATCTGATCAGCACGGCACTGCGTAAAGCCATTAACGCCGGTTACACCAAAGGCCCGCGTATTTTCACCGCGGGTAAATCGATTGCGACCACCGGCGGTCACGCCGACCCGACCAATGGCGTGGCTTATCTGCGGATGGGTGACCCTGGCCCGGACGATGGTGTCATTAACGGGCCGGATGATGCGCGTAAAGCCGTACGGCAACGCTATAAAGAAGGTGCCGACCTCATCAAAATCACCGCGACCGGTGGTGTGCTCAGCGTGGCTAAAAGTGGCATGAACGCCCAGTTCAGCGACGAAGAACTGGCGGCTATTGTCAGCACGGCGAAAGATTATGGCTTCACGGTTGCGGTTCACGCGCATGGCAAAGAGGGCATGGAGCGGGCGATTAAAGCCGGTGTCACCTCGATTGAACACGGCACTTTTATGGACGATAACACTATCAAGCTGATGAAACAGCACGGCACTTATTTTGTGCCGACCATCAGCGCTGGTAAGTTTGTCGCGGAAAAAGCTAAAGAGCCGGGTTATTTCCCGGAAATGGTGCGGTTAAAAGCGGCCACTATCGGTCCTTTAATTCAGGCGACTTTTAGCAAAGCACAAAAAGCCGGGGTGAAAATCGCCTTCGGTACTGATGCCGGCGTCGGTATGCACGGCGACAACTGGCGCGAATTTGTCTATATGACCGAAGGCGGCATGTCGGCGCATCAGGCGATCTTAAGTGCGACTATTGAAGGCGCGCGCTTGCTGCAGATGGAGCAAAGCCTCGGTAGCCTGAAAGCCGGCAAAATGGCCGATATTATTGCGGTGCCGGGCAACCCGCTGCAGGATATCAGTGTGATGGGCAAAGTCAGTTTTGTGATGAAAGCCGGCAAGGTCTATAAGCAGTAACGGATAGCAGCAACATAAAAGCCGCAGTGTTGCGGCTTTTCGTTTTATAGAGCTGGTTTTAAAGGAGCGGTTTTAGTGCACTGGTTTTAAAATTTCCAGCAACTGGCGGATATCCTGTTTGATAGATGCGGCCAGCTGAATTTCTGTTTGCTGGCGGATGTGATCGAGATGGCGCAGCTCTTTTTTGTCCAGAGCCTTACGAGCTTCGTGCGTCGGCATCGCCTTGACGCAGTCATACATAGCAAACAAGCCGGGGTAACGGCAGGCCTGAGCCAATTCAGGTTGCAGGTTTTCCAGTAACACCCAGATGCGCAGACCGGCTTCGGATAACTCACACTGGTCTTCCAGCGTGGCCTGGCCAATCAACATAATACTGTCCAGCAGATATTGCTGATGTTCAGCCTGTTTACGTTGTTGCTCAGCCTGTGCCTGTTGTTGCTGCAGCTTTTGCTTTTGCAGTTGCGACAACAAGCGGCCCAGATAAAAAGCCAAAGCGCTGACAATTAACACACCCAGCGCCAGCAATCCCCACCAAATCGTCATCAAGTTATTCGCCTAATAAGTCTTTACGCCAATCAGTACGTTCAAATTGTGCCAGCGGATCCAGCTCTTCATCTTGCTGTTCGGTTTCGTCTGACACTTCCTCATCATCCAGACCCAACAAGGTCAGTAACTCCGCATGACGGGCGGTTTTACTGTTGAAATACTTCGCATCTTTACCTGTCAGAATTTCGCCGTTTTCAACGCGTTCAACCAGGGCCAGCAGTTTTTCATCCTGCTCCAGCGCAGCAAGTTCCTGCTCAGGTGGTAGTGGTGCAATTTTGACTTTGGCCAGCTGCGCCTTGGGCTTGAAATCGGCCATTTGTTGCAGCATTTGCTGCTCAGTCTCATTGCCATGCAAGGCGATGGGCTTTTTACTGCCATGGCGCGGATCTTTATTAATCTGACCGCTGTGCTGAGGTTTTTCCTGCTGCGGAGCGTTGCGGCTGCCGGATTTTAACCCAGCGCCTTTTTTCTTGGTCTCGACCGGACGCTCGCGCGTTTGCCGTGCTTCGGCGGCGGGTTTGTGGCGGCTGCCGATCGGGCCTGTCGTGCGGGACTTTTTGATGCGTGTCATGGTCTGTACCTGTAGAAAAGGGCGCGTATTTTAACCAGATTTTGCCAGAAAGCCCAAGGCTTTCTCCGCAACAGTTCATTGAAGTGCGCAATGGAGCGCGTAGAAAAACAAAACGGCGATAACCTGAAGCCATCGCCGTCTGAAAGTTTGTGCAAGCAGCACTGAATTTTGTTATGTCATCCTAACTGTGGCAGACACCCTGTCTGAGCAGTTTCCGTATATTGTTGCGTCGCTTCCGTGCAGAAATTGTTATTCGCGATCGTCCCAATACTTTTTTCGTCTTCCGTGGGGCTTGCGTTAATAACGCCGACATCAGTGACGATGTCCTTTCAAATGTACTAAAGCACTGCTGCTTTCCATGCAAAACTTCCGTTTTGTCGAGTTGTTACTAAAAGTAACGGGATTTAATTTACTCTGATTGACCGGAATGGCAATACTGTGATTAAAAAAAAATCAGAAAAAAAATGAACCAAAAATTAATGTCAAATAAATTCAGTTATTTGCCCGGCTAAATACGACAAATTGTCGGTTATTTCTGATCTGTTTTGGGTTTTATTCGCACATGTCTTGTGAGAGATATCTCACAAATTGAGATGGTGGAAAATAAAAAAACCGGAGCGGACTCCGGTTTTTTTATGGTGCTGTCAGATATTAGTGCAAGCCACCCAGATATTTTGACAGGACTTCGATGTCTTTATCGGTCAGTTTGTGCGCAGTGTCACGCATCATACCGTTCAGGTCATTAGCACGGGTGCCGGCACGAAAGGCTTCCAGCTGCGTTTTGATATAAGCGGCATGCTGGAAAGAAATTTTCGGGAAACCTGCCAGACTGTGGCCTACACCACGTGGGCCGTGGCAAGCAATACAGGCTGGGATGCCACGTTGCATATCACCGGCGCGGAATAATTTCTGGCCCGCTTCAACTACATCTTCCGGCGTGGTGCCAGATTTCATGGTCTGAGAAGCAAAGTAGGCTGACAAATCTTTCATATCTTCGTCAGACAACGCTGCGACCATACCAGCCATTACCGCATTGCTACGACCTTCTTTACCGCCTGTCGCTGCGCCTTGTTTGAAGTCTTTTAACTGTTTATAGATATAGCCGGCATGTTGCCCGGCGATCTTTGGATACATATCCGTTGGGCTGTTACCATCTGGTCCGTGACAAGCAGCACAGGTAGCGGATTTCGCTTTACCTGCTTCAACATTGCCCTCAACCGCAGCTGCCTGACCGGCCAGCCCTAATAAAAGCATGAATGGAATTGCAATTTTTCTCATGTTTAATTGTCTCTGTTCTGCGTGACCCTGCCCAACTTGCAACAGGCTTAGAAGATAATAACCCTATTTTTTATGCCTATTTTACACGAAACCTGCTGATAGAAAATCCCAATACTTATGCAGATTATTGATTTCCGCTAAACTATAGCCAAATTTGAGTCCGGAGTATGATGTGTACAAAGCAATATTTAACTACCAGCAAACGAGATTTCTGACCAGCGCCCCCGATATCCGGGCTTTGCCGGATGATTCTGGCATTGAAGTGGCGTTCGCCGGACGCTCCAATGCCGGCAAGTCCAGTGCACTAAATACGCTGACCCGGCAAAATAGTTTAGCCCGCACCAGTAAAACACCGGGCCGCACCCAGCTCATCAACACCTTTCACCTTGCTGAAAACAAAAGGCTGATCGATTTACCAGGCTATGGTTTTGCTAAAGTGCCGCTGGAAGTCAAAGAGAAATGGCAGAAGTCGCTCAGTGAATATCTGATGAAACGTCAAAGCCTGAAAGGCATCGTGGTGTTGATGGATATCCGCCATCCACTGAAAGATTTGGATCAGCAGTTGGTGCACTGGGCGGTTCAATCCGGCTTGTCTGTGCTTATTCTGTTGACCAAGGCGGACAAACTAAGCCCAGGCCCGCGCAAAAAGACTGTGCTGGAAGTGCGTGAAGCATCTTTGGCTTTTATGGGGGATGTGACTGTTGAAGCGTTCAGTTCATTAAATAAAATTGGCTTGGCTGAACTGGAGCAAGTGCTGGATCGTTGGTTTAGTGGCGAAACCAATCCGGAAATTGATGTCGAATAAAGGCAAACAACTGAGTTGCGGCGGGGTCTGGTTGCGTTGACCAGATCCTGAGTCCACTTTTTGAATCTCGTTCAAATTCATTCACTGAAACACAGTGTTGTCTTTTTTGCTGTCAGCAATACCCCAAAAAGAAAAAACTGGCAGTTCAGAGAATTGCCGGTATAGCAAACGGGGAGAAGCTATTCAATAAATTTCAAATCAACAGGGTGTCTTACGAAGAAGACAGGCCCATTATACAGCAATTTTTCATTGTTTGAAGTATTTACTCTAAAAAATCTAATTAATTTTCAGAAAAAAGCAAAAAAAAACGCCCCACTGCAAGCAGTGGGGCGGCTAAATAAGCCTACTTTCTATGTAGAATCAACGACTAACGCCTGAGACTACTGAAAGATAGAACATCTTACCTCTGTACCCTACGTTTTCGATTCTACCCATCGCGGTTTAAAAAGCAAGCTATTTCTGTAATAAAACTACAATTTATGTTGTTTTCTTCGCCTTGATGATTAATTTCGTAATAAAACAACCTTTTATCTTGAAAATGCCTGAGTGGCTGAGCTTTTGTTAGCGCAGGCGGGCTGACCGCGTTACATCGGGCTGTGCAGGCATAAGCTGCCGTTGCAGATACCCCCGACAAAAATGCAAAAAAAGCCCCGGCGAATTGCCAGGGCTAAATGGGTGTCGTACCAGGAACGGGACATGTTCACAGTTACTCAGAGTTAAAGGTCTGCAGAAAGTTCAGCAGCCCTCTGAAATATTTCATAAATTTCTGGTTACTAGTGTGCCTGATCCCAGTTATCGCCAGAACCGGCTTCAACCAGCAATGGCACGTCCAGTTGTACCGCATCCTGCATCAGCTGCACCAGGGCTGCCTGATGCCTTACCAATTCGGTTTCGCTGACTTCAAATACCAATTCGTCGTGCACCTGCATAATCATCAGGATCCCGGCCGGATCCTGCTGCTGCAGGTAAGCATCCACGCTGAGCATGGCGCGTTTGATAATATCGGCCGCAGTGCCCTGCATTGGTGCGTTTATAGCGGCACGCTCGGCACCTTTGCGCCGCCCCATATTTTTACTCTGGATCTCCGGTAAATAAAGCCGCCGACCGAACAGGGTTTCGACATAACCCAGCTCATGCGCCTGCTGCCGCGTCCGTTCCATATAAGCGAGCACGCCGGGGAAACGGGCAAAATAGGTGTCGACGTAATGCTGAGCTTCGCCGCGGCTGATATCGAGCTGTTGCGCCAGGCCAAAGGCTGACATGCCGTAAATCAGCCCAAAGTTGACTGCTTTGGCGCGCCGGCGTTGTTCGCTGCTGACTTCTGCCAGCGGCACACCAAACACCTCCGCCGCAGTCGCACGGTGGATATCGCGGCCGTGTGCGAATGCGTCCAGCAGTGCTTTGTCCTGCGACAGATGCGCCATAATGCGCAATTCAATCTGTGAATAATCCAACGCCAGAATTTTCTTGCCGGCAGGTGCAATAAACGCCTGCCGGATGCGCCGGCCTTCTTCGGTGCGGATCGGAATATTTTGTAAATTAGGCTCGGTCGAGCTTAAACGGCCGGTCGCCGCCACTGCCTGGTGATAAGAGGTATGCACCCGGCCGGTTTGCGGATTGATGCTTTGCGGTAACTTATCGGTGTAAGTGGATTTAAGTTTGGTCAGGCTGCGGTGCTCAATGATCACCCGGGGCAATTCATATTGCTGCGCCAGTTCAACCAATACTTCTTCAGCGGTGGAAGGTATGCCGGTGGGCGTTTTCTTCAGTACCGGCAGTTTTTGTTCGTCGAATAAAATTTCCTGCAGTTGCTTCGGTGAGGACAGATTAAACACTTTACCGGCCACCTGATGTGCCTGTGCTTCCAGTTCGCTGATGCGCCCGGCCAGATATTCGCTTTGTTTGCCAAGCAGCGCGGCGTCAATCAATACGCCGTTGCGTTCCAGTCGTGACAGAACACTCAGCAGCGGCATTTCGATATCACGGAACACTTGCGCCGGTCCTGTTGCCTGCTGCAGCTGCGGCCACATCGCCAGATGCAGCTGCAAAGTCACATCGGCGTCCTCGGCGGCGTATTCGGCGGCTTTTTCCAGCTCGATCTGGTTAAACGTCAGTTGTTTACTGCCTTTGCCGGCGATGTCTTCAAAGGCGATCGGCTGATGCTGCAGATGACGCTCTGATAAACTGTCCATATCATGACGGCCGGCCACACTATTCAGCGTGTAGGATTCCAGCATGGTATCAAAAGCAATTCCTTTTAATTCAATGTCATAACGGGCAAGCACGCTTTTGTCATATTTGAGGTTTTGGCCGACTTTGGCCGCCTGCGTATCTTCCAGCCAGGGCTTTAACGCACTCAACACCTGCTGCAATGGCAGCTGCTCAGGAGCGCCCAGATAGTCATGACCAACCGGTAAATACCAGGCCTGACCCGGCGCTATCGCAAAGGACATACCGACCAGCTCAGCCTGCATATAATCCAGGCTGGTGGTTTCGGTATCAAAGGCGACCAGCCGGGCTTGGGTGATCGTTGTCAGCAATTGCTGGAAATCTGCTTCGGTCAGGACTGTTTGATACTGACTGCGGTCAATTGCCGAAGCTGGAATCGCTGTGTCAGCCGTCATTGGGCTGGCTTCAGGTTGAGCTTGTGGCGGCTCCGTGGTTGAGTCCACAGCGCTATGTTTTTGTTGTGTCAGAACTTCGCTGTGCCAGCGTTTAAACTCGCACAAAGCAAAAAGTTCGGCCAATTTGGGCAGTGCCGCCGGTTGGATTTGTAACTGGTGAAACGCCTGCGGCAAATCGACATCAATTTTGATTGTGGCCAGCTGATAAGACAGCTCGAGCTGGGCGCGATGCTCGCGCAGTTTATCCGCAATGGTTTTACTGCCGCGGAAATTCAGTGCGGCGATGTCGTCCAGTCGCTGGTACAGGTCTGCAATACTGCCAATACCCTGCAACAACGCCTGCGCGGTTTTTTCGCCAACGCCGGGTAAGCCCGGGATGTTGTCAGCTTTGTCACCCATCAGGGCGAGAAAATCGATAATGAGTTCGGGTCCGACACCAAATTTTTCTTTTACACCGTCCGGGTCCAGGATGGTGTCCGTCATGGTGTTGATCAAAGTGACATGCGCATTGACCAGCTGGGCCATGTCTTTATCGCCGGTCGAAATCAATACATGCCGGCCCTCTGCACTGGCCGACGCGGCCAGCGTGCCGATTACATCGTCCGCTTCGACACCGGATACACATAACAACGGCAAGCCCATCGCCTGGATAATTTGATGTAACGGCTCAATCTGGCTACGCAAGTCATCCGGCATCGGTGGCCGGTGCGCTTTATATTCTGCATACATTTCATTGCGGAACGTCGGGCCTTTAGCATCAAACACCACGGCCATTTCAGTCGGATTGTACTGGCGCAACAGGCTTTTCAGCATGTTGACCACACCATAAATCGCGCCGGTAGCTTCGCCGCGGGAATTAGTCAGGTGCGGTGGTGAATGATAAGCGCGAAACAGGTAAGAAGAACCATCAACCAGGATCAGTGGATCAGCAGGGATCTGCGGCATAGCAGGAGCTCCGGAGAAATTTTAGCAAGGATGCCACAAGCTCAGGCGGACAACCAGCGATACAGGTTGATCCGAGCTGTGGATATCTTGTGAATATGTCTGTGAAGAAATTTTTTGCACGACCAATCGAACCGTCGAATCTAAACGACAGCTTGGTGCTAAGATGATGTTTATTAAGAAAAAACGAAGGGGTAGACAGCCAGACCCTTGTTATTATTCTTTACTTCCTGTGTGTGGAAAACAGTTTTTCCACCCCGTTGGCTGCTGTAGAAAGTGTATCGAAATTTGCGACACAAACCAACCAACGGGAAAACAGACTACCACAACCGCAGCGAATGCAAAGCAGAAAAAACAAAAATAATTTGCTTGATCCGTAGTATGAATTTCGATGCGCTCGATTAGGGATCCACCCCGATCCGGCGGACGATCTGCTTTTTTGTTTAAGATCACGATGATGCGACAGATGTTCGATCGCAGGGCTTTCACAATTTGTCGACGCGACGCTATAATGCCCTGAATTTTGTAAGGCATTTAATCCCCGGGGACCCCGACCAATGAAAAAAATCACTGTTGCTGTGGCCATGCTGAGTTTTGCAGTGCTGGCGCAAACACCGGCTGAAGACAAAAGCCTGGAAGAGTTAAAAGCGCGCATCGCCCCAGTCGGGCAGGTTTATCTGGCAGGTTCTGAACCTGTGGCAGCAAAACCAACAGGTCCTCGTACCGGTGAGCAGGTGTATCAGGCTGCCTGTTTTGCTTGTCACGCCACCGGCGCCTTAGATGCTCCGAAAAAAGGCGATGCGGCAGCATGGAAACCGCGTTTGGCACAAGGGATGGAGACGCTGCACAAACACGCGATTGACGGTATTCGTTCTATGCCACCACGCGGTACCTGTGGCGATTGTTCTGACGACGATATCTTAAATGCCATTAAGTTTATGACTGACGGCATCTAAGCTGCAGTAAAGTGAAACGGGCTGCCTGCGGGCGGCCTTTTTTTTGGCTGCCGCCACTGCACCGGCATTTTTGTCGCGACGCGTCAGCCCGTCGGATGCCCTTTGTTTGCCAGCTGTTTACTGAAAAGCACGTTATTGCCAACAAGTCGTCAACAATAACTAAAACGTCTAAAAATCCAGCCCTAAAATGCCCGCCTGCTCTTTCCTCTGTTTAATCTTTGTGCATAATAGGACCGGTTCTGAATAAAGATCCGACCACCGGATCAATAATGAAAATAAGAGCGTCCGTTGAAGGAATTAGCTGCAAACGCCACGAACCGGCAGCCATCCGGTCAAATTCGTCGCCTGAGATCATTACTGAAAAAGTATCAGCTCGCTTATGCTGTGCAGCAGGCGTTACTGAAACTGTCAGAGCTGGCCAGTACCCTGACGGACATGGCGCAGTTTTATCCGCAAATTCACCAGCTGGTCAACCAGCACCTTGCCGCCGACAATTTTTTTGTGGTGTTACTGGACCCGCCAACCGGCCGTTTTCAGCTCGAATATTATGCCGATGAAAAAGATTGTCTGGATGCCTCCGATCTGGATCCAGCCGATTTTGCCCGCGGCATGACCGGTTATGTCTGCCGCACTGGTCAGCCCTTGCTGTGCGATGCCGCCAGATTCCGCCAACTCATCGCCTCCGGCGATATCGAAGCGCAGGGCACCCCGAGCCATCACTGGTTGGGTGTACCACTGCGCCGGGGCCAGCTGGTCATTGGGGTAATGGCGGTACAGTTGTATGAAGAAGGCCGCTTATATACACAGCATGATGTCGATTTACTGACAGAAATCGCGGTGCACACTGTGACCGCAATTGACCGGGTGAAAAGCCGCGAATTGCTGGAACAGACGGTCCGTGAGCGTACTCGTCAGCTGCAAAACACTAATCAATCACTGCAACGCGAAATTCGTGAGCGCAGCAACGCCGAAAAGCTGCAGGCTGCTTTGTACAAGATCTCAGAACTCACCGCCACCGAACTGGATATGGCGGCGTTTTATCGCCAGGTGCATCAAATTCTCAGCAGCCTGATGCCGGCAGAAAACTGCTATATCGCTTTGCTCGATGAAAGCGGTAAATCACTGAGTTTCCCGTTTTATGTCGACCAATATTGTCCACCAGCGACAGAGCGGCCGCTGCGCAAAGGTTTTACCGAATATGTGTTACGGGTTGGTGAAGCCCGGCTGATTAACAAAGAGCTCTCGGACTTGTTAGTGGCGCAAGGCGAAGTGATCCGGCTGGTGCCGGACAATGCCGGCAGTCCGCTGCCGCACTCCACCAGCTGGCTGGGCGCTCCTTTATTAATCGAGCAACAGGCGCTGGGTGTCATCGCCGTGCAGTCTTATCATCAGGACTATATCTACGGCGATAACGAACTGAATATACTGCGGTTTGTCTCGCAACATATCGCCGTAGCTATCCAGCGCCGACTTAATTTCGAACAGCAAAAACTGCATCAGGAAGATTTAGAGCGGAAAATTTTTGAGCGCACCCGCGAGCTGCGTCAGACCAATTTGTTTTTACGGTTGCAGGTTGAAGAGCGGAAAAAAGCCGAAGAAAAGTTGTTCCATGAAGCCAACCATGACGCGCTGACCGGCCTTGCTAACCGGCAGATGTTTATGCTGCAGCTCAAGCAAAAATTTGCTTTGCGTAATCGCGAAGCTAACCTGAAGTTTGCTTTGTTATTCATTGATTTAGACCGCTTTAAACTGATTAACGACACTTTGGGCCACCATGCCGGTGATGCTTTTCTGATTGAGATCAGCAAGCGTCTGCTGCTGACGGTACGTGAGCATGATCTCGTTGCGCGCCTCGGTGGCGACGAATTTGTGGTGTTACTGACCCAGTTGCAGCAGGCGGCTGATGCCGAAGATGTCGCGGACCGGATCATCGAAGCGGTGCGTCAGCCAATGGAGTTGCAGGGGCAAAGTTTATATTCCGGCGCTTCGATAGGTATCGCCCATTATGATGCGAGCTATGCCAATGCCGATGGTATGTTACGCGATGCCGATGCGGCGATGTATCAGGCCAAAGCATTAGGCCGCAACCGCTTTGTGATTTTTACCGAATCGATGCGTCAGCAACTGTTGCAGGAGTTGTCGCTGGAGCAGGCGTTGCATCAGGCTGTGGCCGAACAGCAATTCTCGGTCGCTTACGACCCTATTATCTGCAGCGAAAAACATCATACGCTTGGTTATGCCGCACGCATGCAATGGCAACATCCAGAGTTGGGGTTGCAACAGGATTTTTGTCAGCAGGCGGCCCAGGCCGGTGTTTTGCCGCAAATTGAATTGCAGCTGTTGCAACAAATTCTGGATTTACTCAGCAGTCGGTCACAACCGACTGTGATTTGTTTGCCGCTTTGTGTGCAGCATCTGACCCATCCGCAGCATTTTGACCGGCTGTACAAACTGCTCAGCAGTAAACCGCAGCTGCTGCACCGTTTAAGCCTTGGTTTTGCCGAATTCGAGTTGATAAAACTCAGCAATACCGCACTCAGTTATCTGCACAACCTGAAGCGGCTCGGTGTGCGGCTGACGCTGGAAAACTTTGGCGCTGACATGATGCCGCTGGGTCTTGTGACAGGCTATCCATTTGATTTTGTTCGGTTAGAAGCCTGCTTCTGCCGCAGTCTGCTACGGCAGAACCAAAAACGTCAGCTGCTGGATTTATTAATCACTTTGGCGCAAAATTACAAATTCCGCATCATTGCCGACGGCATCGATGACCATGCTGTGCGTGAATTACTGGTCGAAGCCGGTTGCTGTTATCTGCAGGGTGAGCTGGTCCGACAGTTACAACCAGTACCGGAAGAATCAGTCTTTCTTCAGCAATTGGCGTAACCGATCTAAGTGTGCCAGACCGGTTTGCTGGCGCTGTTCTTCAGTTTTCACCGGCGCCGCTTTGACCCACTCCAAATCGTCTTGCGGTAGTTCATCGAGAAAACGGCTTGGTTCCGGTTTCACCACTTCACCATATTGCCGGCGTTCGCGGGCATAAGTAAAAATCAGTTCGCGCTGGGCACGGGTAATGCCAACATAGGCCAGCCGTCGTTCTTCTTCGACATTGTCTTCGTCAATGCTGGTCTGATGCGGCAAAATGCCCTCTTCCATGCCGACCATAAACACATAAGGAAACTCCAGGCCTTTGGAGGCGTGTAACGTCAGCAGTTGCACCTGATCGGCATCATCCTGTTGTTCCTGCCGTTCCATCATGTCGCGCAGCGTTAATTTGGTCACGACTTCGGCCAGCGTCATCGGTTCGTGCTCGTCATCGCCCTTGAGCATTTCCGTGATCCAGCGGAACAGTTCGTTGACGTTTTTCAGTGCCATTTCAGCGGCTTTGGTGCTGGCGCTGGTTTCAAACAGATAGGCTTCGTACTGGCTCTGGCGGATCAAATCCCGTACCGCTTCGGCGGGTTCGGCCCGCACTGCGTTGTCGGCAATGACGACAATCCAGTTGGCAAAATGCCTTACCGCCGCCAGGCTTTTGGCAGATAACTCGTCCGACAATTCCGGCGCGCAGCAAGCGTCAAACAGGCTGATATGCAGCTGATTGGCCAGGCTGCCGATTTTCTCCAGCGTGGCCGCACCGATTTCGCGTTTGGGAGTGTTGATAATACGCAGCAGCGCGTTGTCGTCATCCTGATTCACCAGCAGACGCAAATAAGCCATGATGTCTTTGATTTCGCTGCGGGAGAAAAACGAGGTGCCGCCGGAAATTTTGTATGGAATGCGGTTGGTCATCAGCGCTTTTTCAAACACCCGGGCCTGGTGGTTGCCGCGATATAAAATGGCGTAGTCGCGGTACTGGCTGCGGTTTAAAAAGCGGTGCGAGATGATTTCAGCAACCACTTTTTCTGCCTCGTCTTCTTCGTTGCGGGTTGGCAGCACTTTGAGCGGCACGCCGTAACCCAGCTCACTGAACAGCGCTTTGTCATATTCGTGTGGATTGTTGGCGATCAGAATATTGGCCGCTTTCAGAATACGTTCACAGGAGCGGTAATTCTGTTCCAGTTTAATCACCCGAAGATTGGGGAAATCTTTGCCAAGCAACACCAGATTTTGCGGTTTGGCGCCGCGCCAGGAATAAATCGACTGGTCGTCGTCACCGACCACAGTAAAACGCTGGCGCTCGCCCACCAGCCATTTCACCAGTTCGTATTGGCTGGTGTTGGTGTCCTGATATTCATCGACCAGCAAATATTGAATTTTCTGCTGCCAGCGGCTGCGCACTTCGACATTAGAAGCAAACAACAAAGTCGGCACCATGATCAGGTCGTCAAAATCCAGCGCGTTGTAGGCACGCAGTTGCTGCGCGTATTGGGCATAAATATTGGCAAAACTGATGGACTGAGCATCAGTGGCCCGAGCCAGAGCTTGCTGCGGCAGCATTAAATCATTCTTCCAGCTGGAGATTTTGCTTTGCAGCGCGCGCAGTAAATCTTTGTCACCGAGCAGTTCGTGTTCGGTCAGCTCTTTGAGCAGCGCCATACTGTCCTGATCGTCGAACAAAGTGAAATTGGCTTTATAACCAATGGCGTTGTGTTCTTTTTTGATGATCTCAAGGCCAAGGGTGTGAAAGGTTGATACGGTCAGGCCACGTAATTTGCTGCGGTCAAGCTGATGGCCAATCCGCTCTTTCATTTCGCGGGCGGCTTTGTTGGTAAAAGTCACCGCCGCGATGTGCCGGGCCGGCATCTCACACTCTTCAATCAGATAAGCAATTTTGTTGGTGATCACCCGGGTTTTGCCCGAGCCGGCGCCGGCCAGGACCAGACAAGGGCCGGCGATATATTTCACCGCGTCATTTTGTTGCGTATTCAGTTTCATCAGAGTTTTCAGTCACTAAAAGCCGGGTGGTCCGGTCAGGCGCCGCTCGCAGCAGGCAGAGGTTGCGCAAGGGGTTACGCACTTTGTCGCGCACCTTGTCTCGCAAGAGGGCGCTAGTGTAGCCCAAAGCAGACAGCACCAGAAGATCCGCTATTTTTATTCAGCAGCCCAATCTTGAAAAAACTGTCGCCAGCGCCATGTTCAGTCCTTACACTGGAGATTCAATCTCGACCTCCGACTGAGGACCCTGACATGTTAGATCCGAAAAAAATTGAAGACATCGCCCGCCAGATTGGCGCCTCTATTCCACCCAAATTTCGTGAAGTGGCCGACGATGTCGAAGCCAAGGTCAAAGCCGTGTTGCAGGCCAAATTGAGCTCGCTGGATTTTGTGTCACGGGAAGAATTTGATGTGCAGCGTCAGGTATTACTGCGCACCCGTGAAAAACTTGAAGCGCTGGAACAACAGGTGCAACAACTGCTGGCCGCGCAAGCCGCCGAAAAAACTGAATAAGGAGCTATCGTGGACGATTTTGACCTGGATTTAGATCATCTGGATTTTGACGCTGCAACCCAAAACAATGCAGCAAAACTGGCTGCAGCAGATGCAGCGGCAGCGGCCGCGGAAGCCTTACCGGATGAAGATGATTGCGCCGGTGGTGCCTGTAAAATCTGATCCCGGCCTGTGCCAACAGCCAAGGCACAGTGGTATGCCGGGTATTTGCCTGCATCTCTGTGCTCTGATGGCTGTGCTGGCCGCACCGTACAATGCACTGGCAGCTGACTGGCAGCGGATTCACAGCCCAGAGCTGCAATATGATTTGCAGTATCAGGTGCTGCCAAGCCCGGGTTATCAACCTGGTGATCCGGTGCTTTATGCCACAGACGGCGCCTGGTATGCCGAACAGGGTCAGTTGCCGGAACTGATCAATCAGTTGCGTGCACAAGGCAAGATCCGGCCTTTATTGCTGGTGCTGGTCGACGCGCGCGACCCGGCTGATTTATCCGTCAACCGGCGGCATCAGCAATTTATGTGCAACAAGCAGTATGCGGCGTTTTTCCGCGACACCTTGCTGCCTGCTGTACAACAACAATACCAGCCATCGACTGCACGCACCGACCGGGTGATCCTCGGTCTGTCTTTTGGTGCTGTTAATGCCGCCTGTTTTGGCCTGCTGTTGCCTAATCAATTTGGCAATCTGGCGATGCAATCGCCCGGCAATAAAGACCACCTCACCGTCCTAACCAAACTCTATCAGCAGCAGCCGTTGTTGCCGCTAAAAATGTCTTTGTCTTTTGGTACCCTGAACGACAACCTCGGCGCTGGCCGCAAATTCCAGCAAATGTTGCAGCGCAAAGGCTATGACGTCGCCTATCAGGAAGTCCGGTTTGGTCATAACTGGCAGAACTGGCAACCCTTGCTGGACGATGTGCTGCTGCATTTTTTCCCTCCAGCCAATACAGCAAATTGATAATCGTTTTTAGCGATTATATATATTTTTTTATGTCATTTTTTAAATCAACATAATGTCCCTAAGCTGATCAGGCAGGAAAGAGCTGACTCAGACAGAGGACAATCAAATGAACAAAAAAGCGGTCGTCGCCTTAGCGGTGCTGGCGCACTTCGCGGGCAGTTTTGCGGTACAGGCGCAAACGCTGACCAAAGACAACGGCGCAGCTGTTGGTGATAACCAAAACTCTATCACCGCAGGGCCCAACGGCAGCACTTTGCTGCAGGACGTGCATTTAATTCAGAAATTACAACGCTTTGCCCGTGAACGTATTCCGGAGCGTGTCGTGCATGCCCGGGGTACCGGTGCGCATGGTGAGTTTGTCGTGACCAATGCCATTCCCGATTTAACCATTGCCAGTCTGTTTGCGCAAAGCGGCAAAAAGACCCCGGTGTTTGTGCGTTTCTCTACCGTGATCCACGGTAATCACAGCCCGGAAACGCTGCGTGACCCGCGTGGTTTTGCCACCAAGTTTTATACCGACCAAGGCAACTGGGACCTGGTTGGGAATAACCTGCCGGTATTTTTTATCCGCGATGCGATCAAGTTCCCCGACATGGTGCATTCGCTGAAGCCATCGCCAATTGACAACATGCAGGACCCAAACCGGGTGTTTGATTTTATGTCACAAGACCCGGCATCGACCCATATGCTGACGCAAGTCTATTCCGACCTCGGTACCCCGGCCAGCTACCGGGAAATGGATGGTTTTGGTGTCCACGCCTATAAGTTCATCAATGCCAAAGGTGAAACGACTTATGTGAAGTTTCACTGGAAGTCACAACAAGGCATTAAAAGTCTGAACGCTGACCAGGTTACCAAGGTGCAGAGTATGGACTTTAACCATCTGACGCGGGATTTATACAAAGAAATCAATGCCGGCAATTTGCCGAAATGGGATTTGTATGTGCAGACATTGAAGCCGGAACAACTGGACGACTTCAGTTTTAATCCACTGGACGCCACCAAAGTCTGGCCCGGAGTGGCTGAAGTGAAAGTCGGTACTATGATGCTGAACCGGATGCCGGATAACTTCTTCCAGGAAACTGAGCAAGCAGCCTTTGCACCAGCCAATTTAGTACCGGGCATTGAAGCGTCGGAAGACCGTTTGTTGCAGGGCCGCATCTTTAGTTACAGCGACACCCAGATGTACCGCCTTGGTGCCAACCATCAGCAATTGCCGATTAACCGGCCACTGGTTGCTGTGAACAGCAACAATCAGGATGGCGCGATGAACTATGGCAACACCAAATCGAACGTGAATTATGAGTCAAGCAGTATCGAGTCAAAACCAGCGCTGGCGACCGCCCGGGCTGTAGCGACGCCACTGTCAGGCACTGTACAGCAGCAGATTATCGCCAAAACAGACAACTTCAGTCAGGCCGGTGCGTTTTACCGCGCACTGGATAAAACCGCGCAGCAGAACCTTATTCGCAATCTGTCTGGTGATTTAGGCGCAGTGCGCGACAGCAACACCAAACACAAGATGCTGGCGCATTTTTATAAAGCGGACGCCGATTACGGCACTGCGCTGGCTAAAGCGGTCAAAGGCGATATCAAGACTGTAAAAGCGGTGGCGGCAACGCTTTAAGCGCAACAGATTCTGGCGTGGGCAGGCGTGCCGGGATCTGCTGAAAGTTAAAGTCCTGCGAGGCTTTTTGGCTCCTTCCTGCAATTAGGGGTGAGATTCGCAGGCATTCAATTAGTTTGGGAGGATAGGGTGATGAAAAATTATCGTCAGGTATTCGCAGCGACGCTGGTGTTGCTGTTTGCCGATGTTGCGGCAGATCCGCAGCACCCCGCAGAGCAAAAGGCGGCGGCTGAGACAAAACCGGCGGTTGTAGCGCCACAGCCCGCTGCGCTGACTGAACTTAGCCAGTATTATTTTGCGGCAGCGCGCAGCGGCGAAACGGCAGTGCTTCGGGAGTTTATTCAGGCCGGATTCCCGGTAAATCTGAAAAATGACGGCAGTTATACCGCCCTGATGATCGCCGCCTATCAGGGGCAGGCCAACGCCGTGGATTTGTTACTGAAAGCCGGTGCAGACGCCTGTATCCGTGACAAACGCGGTCACACCGCCTTAATGGGCGCGATGATTAAAGCGGAGTGGCAGATAGCCAGGCAGTTGTATGCCATTGATTGTGACCAAGGTAATACTGCCAAAGCGACAGACGCCATCACTGACAAAAGTCAGATGACGGCGGCGCAGTTTGCGGAAAAGTTTGGCCAGACGGAGAAGTTTAAAGCGCTGAGGTCCACTGCTGCAGAACAGCCTGCAGAAACACAAGCGACAGACGGGACTGAGCAAAGTGTGCGAACTGATCCGGTTTAGTGGCCATCCGCCGCTGGTACTTTCTTAAAATTAAAAAAATATCATTTTTCTATCATTGCCGTGTTTATGCTGCTCTGTAATCTGCATCTGCCCTGCAGATGGGGGGGGAATGTATTACATGGAGAATACTAATGAACAGAAAAGTATTTAGTGCTTTGTTGCTTGGAGTTTTAGTCTGGCTGGGCGTTGTTGCTGCGTCAGCTGCACTGGCAGCGACAGATCTTCAAGCCGGGCAGAAAATTGAGCAACCAGCTGTAGTGGCCGCTGCACAGCCACTACCCCGGCGTCAGCTGATCGAGTACCAGTTCCAAATCATTTATGACCAGCAGGAATGGTCCAGGGCGAAAATCGTCCTATTGGACGGCGCTCCAGCCACCCTGACGCTGCATGACGAGCAAGGAAAACCACAGTATCGTGTCAAATTACTTGGAAAAGTGACAAAACATAAAGGTCAAGATGTCGCACAGATACAACATACAGTGCAACGGCATGATGGCCTGAACTGGATTGATTTGGCTGAACCTCAGTTGGGTTTTAAACCCGAGCAACCCGCCAGTATGCAGTTATTTACTGATGGCGAGACAAAAGTCTTGGCGTTAACCGGGGAAGTTCAGTTAGCTGTGGCATCCGCTGAGCAGATACAGCGGGTATTGAAGACGGATTGTAAGCAAACCCAACAAGCTGCCACGGGTAGCCAGACGCTGCTGTCGAGTCAGTCATGTTGCAATTTCCAATGTGCAAATGGCCAGTGGAACACCTGCTGTGGAGCAGTATCTTGCTGTAATTACGGGAATTGTTGCTACGCCCCATGAGTGAATGACTTAGCCCTTTGGATAGATCTGTACCTGAAAATACTGGCGGTCATTTCACGATAACAAAGGGCTGAGAAACAGCATTCACAGTTGGTAGGCCGTCACCTTGATTTCGATTTTCCAGGCCGGGTCAGCCAGCCGTGCTTCAACAGTCGCGCGCGCCGGCGCCTGACCTGCGGCAACCCAGGCATCCCAGGCCTGATTCATACCGGCGTAATCTGCCATATCGGCCAGATAAATAGTGGCGTCGACGATGGCTGCTTTACTGGTGCCACACTCGGCCAACAAGGCATCGATTTGTGCCAGCACATCGGCGGTCTGGCCCTGAATATCCAGACTGGTATCGTTTGGCACCATGCCGGCACAAAAAACAAAACCGCCGGCGATCACGGCTTCGGAATAACGGGTGCCCGGTAAAATACGCTGAATCATTAGTTGTTCTCCGTTGAAGTTGCGCTGTTTTAACAGGCTGAGATTTGCTTGGCAAGCGGTCGAATGCATGGGTTGCAGCAGCATCGGCAACAACAACGCCGGAAAAATCGCACTCAGACAGTTGCAAGCCAACGTCTGGCGCAACAAGATAAGCGTTTTTTAATTGCCGATTGAAGTATGGCTATGACGAATAAAACAAGCCCCAAATTTACCCTGAACAAATGGTTATTGTTGCT
Source organism: Rheinheimera sp. (assembly GCA_008015325.1). Taxonomy (GTDB): domain Bacteria; phylum Pseudomonadota; class Gammaproteobacteria; order Enterobacterales; family Alteromonadaceae; genus Pararheinheimera. The sequence goes on along the minus strand of SSFI01000007.1, from coordinate 26,715 downwards.
GTTGACCACCCTCGCTTTTGCTATCAGTGGCTATCAGCGCTGGTTACAACAAGACTGGCTGACGTTAGGCTCAGTGCTAGCCGCCTGGCTGCTGGTGATTTGGCTGATCCAACGGCATCGCCGAAGAGACACCGCAGTGTTGGCGGCGGAGATCACATCGCTGCAAGCGCAACTGCAGCTGGACGGTGGCACGCTGCGTATTGGCAAGGAATGTTGGTCACTGCAGTCAATCAGCCAGGTAGAAATGGGGGTGATTGATCAGCAGCGGGCTTATGTTTATCTGACGATTGAGCACGAAGCTCCAGCGCCTGTAGAAACACGGCAGTTTTTGATCCCTTATTCCGAATATCAGTCTGTCCGGCAGCAACTCACTGCGGCATTGCCGCAAGCGCGCTGGTTGTTACCACAAGACTGATCGGTTCGCAGGCTGCAGATAAGACAAAAAAGCCCCGCGAAACGCGGGGCAACGGGTGTTGAGAGGTTTCAGCAAACTCTCGTGGGAAATAAACCTTATTCAGCGCTGCTGGCGGTGTCGCTGGCAGTTTCATCTTTTCTGTCAGAAACCTGAATCAAATCAAATTTTTGCATCGCTGGTACTTTGGCCTGAATTTGAGCTTCCAGACCGTCCAGCTGTTGCAGTGAGCTGCAGATCTGCTGACCACGCGCTTCCAGCTGATCGCCACGGGCGTTCATATCGGCTTCTAACTCCTCGCCAAATTGCTCCATTTTCTTGCCGAAAGCTTCCATCCGCTGCTCAAAATTACCTTCGCCGCTGCTCATGGCTTTACCAACCAGCATCAGTGCGTTACCGGTGATTTCTGCGACGGATTCTTCAATCGCTTTTGACATTTCATCATCAAAACCGTTGTCGATGCCGGCCAGTTTGCTGCCGTTAATCCGAATGCTGTTGTCGCTGCGCAGCAGGATTTGGTCAAGGTTGGTACGCATTTTATTCAGCGCGCGGTCAATATTGGCCTGGGCTTCGCCGTTATCGACTTCGAACTGCGCCATCACGCGGGTCAGGGCTTCAGAGGCCATCGACACGGCGTCAGCCACCAGAGTGACGGTTTGTTCTGCATTGTCACGAAGGCCAGCCTGATATTTTTGTAACAACACTGCTGTGTCAGCGTCGGTATCGACTGCTTGATTGTTGATCCACAGTTGACCTTGGTCGCTGATGCGCCATAACGGCGTGTCGCTGCGCAGCAACTGCACATCGGCGCGTTGCACCAGTAAGTCGTCATGTAATTCCAGTGAGCAGTTGTGATCGGATTCGTGGGCCATTGCAATGGAGCTGAATAAAGTGGCGGCAATTAACAGTTTCATAAGTTCATTCCTTCGTCGGGTCAGTGATGGTGTCAGTCCTGGTCCGGCTGAACGGATGCTGACTGTTTCAGATAATTTGCTATCGCAAAGGCTGTGCCAATCAGTATCTTATTGATTATAAAGATTTATATTGAAATTTGGCGCAGTGGTGGAAATCAGAGATTAGTGTTTTTCGCTAACAATTAGTCAAAACGTCACTATTGCCAGACAGTCTTGGTATATAACTAATTCGAATAAGTGGTGCCGATCAATTCTTTCTGATTTAGCCGTCTATATGGATAAAATAACGGCAATTTTGACAGTACAGGTGTCGTTATGCCGTTTACTTCACTGATCGCACCGGCCAGTCCGCTGAATGCGCAGCAAGTTCAGGATTTACAGAAATTAGTCAGCCAGCTTAATCCCATTCAGCAAGCCTGGGTCAGTGGTTATCTGGCAGCTGCTGCACAGTTGGCTTCCGGCGGCAGCACCGCCAGTGTCGCTTCTGCACCACAACAAGCAGCAGTACTGACTATTTTATATGCGTCGCAAACCGGCAATGCCAAAGGCGTTGCTGCAAAAATCAAAGCGGCCGCCGAAGCGCAGGGTGTGGCGGTACAGTTGCAGGACATTGCCTCTTATAAAACCAATGCCTTAGCCAAAGAAAAATTCCTGATCATTGTCACCTCGACTTATGGCGAAGGTGAACCGCCGGAATCGGCCGTCAGTTTCCATAAATTCCTGTTTGGCAAAAAAGCGCCGAAGCTGCCGGAGCTGCAATACGCCGTGCTGGGCCTTGGCGACACCAGCTATGAGTTTTTTTGCAAAACGGCGGTGGATTTTGATGAGCAATTAGCAGCGCTTGGCGCCAAACGGCTGTTTGCCCGCGCCGATCTGGATGTTGATTATGCCGATGCAGCCGCGAGCTGGCAGCAAGGAGCCTTAGATGTATTCAGCCCGCTGTTAAAAGCCGCCGGGGCTGGCAGTGCCCAGGTGATTGCCTGGCCGGGCAGCACGGCAACCGCCGGTAGTCACAGCCCGTATGACAAACAACATCCGGCGACGGCAGAACTTTCAGCCAACCAGAAAATCACTGCGCGTAATTCGACTAAAGATGTGCGTCATATCGAAATATCGCTGGCCGACACCGGCCTGACCTATCAGCCGGGTGATGCGCTGGGCGTATTCTTCGACAACGACCCAGCACTGGTCGATGCCGTGCTGCAAGCAACCGGCACTTCCGGTGACACCGAAGTCAGCCTGGGCGGTCAGACGCTGACGCTGCGCGATGCCTTACAGCGTGAATTAGAACTAACCCAGTCCTATCCGTCTTTTGTCGAGAAATATGCTGCCGCTACCGGCAATAGCGAGCTGCAGCAACTGGTTGCAGATAAAACCGCATTGCGCGCTTATCTGGCTGAACGTCAGACAGCCGATGTGATTTTGCAGCATCCAGCCCAGTTACAGGCGCAAGCCTTAGTCGATTGTCTGCGTAAAGTGCAGCCGCGTTTGTATTCGATTGCTTCCAGTCAGGCTGAAGTTGGCGAGGAAGTGCATTTAACGGTCGGTGTGGTGCGGTTTGATGCCTTTGGCCAGACGCATTTAGGCGGTGCTTCGGGATTTTTGGCCGAGCGGCTGGAAGAAGGTGGCAAGCTGCGGGTGTTTGTTGAACACAATGACAATTTCCGCCTGCCAGATCACGATACGCCGGTCATTATGATTGGCCCCGGCACTGGGATTGCACCATTCCGTGCCTTTTTGCAGGAACGCGACAACGCTGGCGCCACCGGTCAGAACTGGTTGTTCTTTGGCAACCCGCATTTCACCCGTGATTTCCTCTATCAGGTCGAACTGCAGGATTATTTAAAACGTGGTGTGTTGAGCAAACTGGACGTGGCATTCAGCCGCGATCAGGCACAGAAAGTCTATGTGCAGGATAAACTGAAAGCCAAAGGCGCTGAAGTCTGGTCCTGGCTGCAACAAGGCGCGCACCTGTATATCTGCGGCGACGGCAACCGGATGGCGAAAGACGTGCATCAGGCGCTGCTGGATATAGCCGCAGAGCATGGCGGCCTCAGCGCTGAAGCCGCCACAGACTATTTCGAACAACTGCGTGAAAGCAAACGTTATCAGAAGGACGTGTATTAATGAGCCAATATCCGATTAACCCTGAACTGCAGGTGCAGGGCGCGCTGTCTGATAACGAGCGGTTAAAAGCTGAAAGCCATCATTTGCGCGGCACCATCACCACAGATTTAAAAGACGAAATTACCGGCGGTTTCACCGGTGATAACTTCTTATTAGTGCGTTTTCACGGCATGTATCAGCAAGATGACCGCGATTTACGCGCCGAACGCGCCGAACAAAAACTGGAGCCGCTGCATAACGTGATGTTGCGGGCGCGGATGCCGGGCGGCATCATCAAGCCGGAGCAGTGGCTGGCCATCGACAAATTTGCCAGCGAAAAAACGCTGTACGGCAGTATCCGCTTAACCACGCGCCAGACGTTCCAGTTCCACGGTGTGTTTAAGCCGAATATCAAGCCGATGCACCAGATGCTGCACAGCATCGGCATTGATTCGATTGCGACGGCTGGCGACGTGAACCGCAACGTGCTTTGTACTTCAAACCCGGTCGAATCAGTGCTGCATCAGCAAGCCTATGAATGGGCTGTGAAAATTTCTGAGCATCTGCTGCCAAAAACCCGCGCTTATGCCGAGATCTGGCTCGATGAAGAAAAAGTCGAAACCACGGAAACCGAGCCGGTATTGGGCGATACCTATTTACCGCGTAAGTTTAAAACCACAGTGGTGATCCCGCCGCATAACGACATCGACGTGCACGCCAACGACTTAAACTTCGTCGCTATTGCTGAAAACGGTCAGTTAGTTGGCTTTAACGTGCTGGTTGGCGGTGGTCTTGCCATGACACACGGTGATAAAGGCACTTACCCGCGCCGCGCGGAAGATTTCGGTTTTATTGGCCTCGAACACGTGCTGAAAGTCGCGGAACACGTGGTCACAGTGCAGCGCGATTATGGTGACCGGGTCAACCGTAAAAACGCCAAAACCAAATACACCATCGACCGCATCGGCGTGGACACCTTTAAGCAAGAAGTGGAAAAGCGTGTCGGCGTGCAGTTCCAGCCAAGCCGGCCTTATACCTTTACCCATCGCGGCGACCGCTTTGGCTGGGTCGAAGGTATTGATGGTAAACACCATTTAACGCTGTTTATCGAAAATGGCCGTTTGCTGGATTATCCGGGCAAACCGCTGAAAACCGGTGTGTCGGAAATTGCCAAAATCCACAAAGGCGATTTCCGCATGACGGCGAATCAGAACCTGATCATTGCCGGCGTCGCCGCGGAAGATAAGGCGCAGATTGAAGCCATCGCCCGCGCCCATGGCCTGATTGAAGACACTGTCACCGAGCAGCGCAAAAACTCAATGGCTTGTGTGTCGCTGCCAACTTGCCCACTGGCGATGGCGGAAGCCGAGCGCTATTTGCCGACGTTAGTCACCCATGTTGAAGGTATTCTGGTGAAACACGGCGTGGCGGATGATCACATTATTCTGCGCGTCGTTGGCTGTCCGAATGGTTGTGGCCGCGCCATGCTGGCCGAAGCCGGTTTAGTTGGCCGTGGCCCCGGCAAATACAACCTGTATCTGGGCGGCAATACAGCCGGTACCCGTATTCCGAAGCTGTATTTAGACAACGTGGCAGAAGCTGAAATTCTGGCAGCACTCGATACCCTGATTGGCCGCTGGGCGCTGGAACGTCATGCCGGTGAATGTTTTGGTGATTTTGTCATTCGGGTGGGCGTGGTCGCTGAAGTCAAAGTCAGTAAAACCGACTTCCACGCATAGATAAGCGATAAGGGGAACCCTCGTGGTTACCCGCCAAAAACAGCAACACAGGTAAATTAATGAGTTATCAGCAGATTTTACAGCTGGACCCGGTCGCGCAGCAGCAAGCTTTAGCTGAAATCAACCAACAGCTGGCGGCATTGTCAGCGGCTGAACGGGTCGCTTTTGCACTGCAACAATTACCGGGCCAGCATATGCTGAGCTCCAGTTTTGGCATCCAGGCCGCGGTGATGTTGCATCTGGTCACTCAGGTCAAAGCCGACATTCCGGTGGTTCTGACCGATACCGGTTATTTATTCCCGGAAACTTACCGTTTTATCGATGAATTGACCGGCAGATTGCAGCTCAATCTCAAAGTGTACCGCGCCGACATCACGCCAGCCTGGCAGGAAGCGCGCTTTGGCCAGCTCTGGACCACGCCCGAGGGGCTGAAGCAATACAATCAGTTGAACAAAGTCGAGCCAATGCAACGGGCTTTGCAGGAATTACAGGTCAGCAGCTGGTTTACCGGCCTGCGCCGCAGCCAAAGCAGCAGCCGCACAGACACGCCGATTGTTGGTATTCAACGTGGCGTGCTGAAGATTAATCCGATTGTCGAGTGGACCAATAAAGATATTTTTTATTATCTGCAGGAACACCAGCTGCCGTATCACCCGCTGTGGGAGCAGGGTTATGCCACAGTCGGCGACACCCATTCCAGCGCGCCGATGTCGCTTGGCATGAGTGAAGAAGAGACTCGTTTTAACGGCATGGGCCGCGAATGTGGCTTGCATGTCGCCGGGGATGGCATCTGATCTGTCAGGTGCTGATGGCTGATGCAGCTGGTGATGCGGATGGTTACATAGTCCGCAGCACCGCCAGTTTATGTTGCAACAAGGAACGTTTTTCCGGGTCGTAACTGTATTCCAGCGCTTCTTCGAGCAATCGGCGTGCAGCCTGATACTGATGCTGTTTCAGATAATGCCGTACCAGCGCCTGATTAGCCTGCAGCAGGTAAGGGACCTTTTTCTGTAACCGCTGATAGAAACTGATCGCCTGAGCCTCACGACCAGCCTGCTCTGCCTGCACTGCCTGAATATAGAGCTCAAAGGGGTCATCACTGTCAGCCAAAGCCAGCTGTTGTTCTAACTGCTGCACTAATGGCTGGTCACCCAGTTGAGTCGCCAACATCTGATAGTTATGCAACAAGGTCAAATGATGCGGCGCCACGGCCAGGCCATATTTATACCATTGCTGCGCCAGCATTGGCTGTTGCTGGCGGCGCAACACCACCGCCATCAGATTAACTGCCGGGATAAACTGGTTGTCCTGCTGCAGGCTGCTTTGTACCAAAGCGTACGCCTGGTCCAGCTCACCGCGTAACAAGGCTTCTGCCGCCAGATTGTTGTAAACGGTGGCTCTGAAGCGGGCTTCGCTGAGAAAATCGCCCTGATAACTTAATGGGCCACGGAAATAATCGATGTAAAGCTGGCGGAGGTTTATCGAATCGGCGCTTGCTGCAGAGCTCAGATAACTGCGTACATGCGTCGCCTGTAATAATAAATCGCCGCGCACGTCAATCACCGGTTCCCGATAAGTTGCGCGAAATCGGACCTCGATGCCTGCGACATCAGCCAGCGCTTTGGTCAGCAACGCCAGACTGACACAATTGGCGGAACCACTGCGCATCACCTCACTGGCGGAGCTGGTGCTGCCACTGAACTGAAATACCGCCAACACGTTTTGCATATAGCTGTACAGGCGGTATTCCGGCGTTTGGTCAGCGTAGCGCTGATGATGGAAATAACTGAGAAAATCCTGTTTTTGCTCCGCAGTCAGCGCGAGCAAGTCTTGCATCTGCGGCACTGGCGCGGCTGTGGTAAAGGTCTGTACCGGGACCGCCGGCATAGCAAAGCGGACTGAGGCCGGTTGAACATCTGGTGTAACAGTAAGCTGCTGCGCACAACCTGCCAGACTTAACGTCAGGCACAAAGCGATCCGGTGCATCATCAGGTCTCCAATAATTTTTCATATTGTTAACACATACGCTGCAGCGAATTCCAGCGGAAAATGAGCGGCGTTCACCGCATTCGTCGCAGAGTTTTACTCTGCAGATGCTGGTCAGCCTTGCTCCATCGGCCCGGACACGGCAGAATCAGGCAGCAACTCAAGCGGAAATTCCTATAATGACAACAAAAACAACAGTAGCGGGCACAGAATTGCCGAAAAAAAGCTTTTTTGCCCATTTTGGTTTAGTGCCGCAAATTTTATTGGGCATGATTTTAGGTGTGGCGCTGGCGAGCTGGTCGACCGAAGCCGGTCAATCGGTCGCGATGCTGGGGGCTTTGTTTGTTAAAGCGCTGAAAGCGGTCGCCCCGATCCTGGTGTTTGTGCTGGTGGCCTCGGCCATCGCTAACCGAAAAATCGGTGGTCAGGCAAAAATGAAACCGGTGCTGGTGCTGTATTTACTTGGCACCTTTTTGGCGGCATTGACTGCTGTAGGCGCCAGTTTTCTGTTCCCGAGCAGTCTGGTGTTAAGTGATGCCCAGCAGGCGGTCACTGCACCGGAAGGCATTGGTCAGGTGCTCAAAGGCATTCTGTTTCAGGCGGTCGATAACCCGGTCAATGCTTTGCTGACCGGCAACTTTATCGGCGTGTTAACTTGGGCTATCGGTTTTGGTTTGGGTTTGCATCACGCTAACAGCACGACGAAAAAAGTTTTCAGCGACATCTCACACGGCGTGTCGCATTTAGTGACCTTAATCATCCGCTTAGCGCCCATCGGTATTTTTGGTCTGGTGGCAGAAACTGTCGCCACCACCGGTTTTGCCGGTCTTGCCAGCTACGGCCATTTACTGGCGGTGCTGGTCGGTTCGATGGCTTTTATCGCCTTTGCGGTGAACCCGCTGCTGGTGTTTGTAACCACAAGGCGTAACCCTTACCCGCTGGTGCTGACCTGTTTACGGGAAAGTGGTATCCCTGCCTTCTTCACTCGTAGCTCTGCCGCCAATATCCCGGTCAATATGATGCTGTGTGAAAAGCTGAAACTGGATGAAGATACTTATTCCGTCTCCATTCCACTGGGTGCCACTATTAATATGGCGGGTGCGGCTATCACTATCACAGTTCTGACGCTGGCGGCCGTGCATACGCTGGGTATTCCGGTTGATTTCGCCACCGCGATGTTACTGAGCGTGGTTGCTGCGGTTTGTGCCTGCGGCGCTTCCGGTGTGGCTGGTGGTTCATTACTGCTGATCCCGCTGGCCTGCGGCCTGTTTGGTATTCCGGCAGAAACCGCGATGCAGGTGGTTGCGATTGGTTTTATCATCGGCGTGGTGCAGGATTCCTGCGAAACTGCACTGAACAGTTCGACCGACGTGGTGTTTACCGCAGCGGTCAGTCAGCGCGCTGGCAGCTGATACTGTGACATCAGGCCGGTCTCCGCATGGGCCGGCCTGGACGTTCGACCTGCCTGAACATCTGCTTAAAGTCCGAAAACCAAGCCGCTAATTCCTTTTAGTTATATCTGAGCCGATTTGCTTCTTGGATTTAGGACGTTTAGACGTCTAATATCGCAGCCATATTGAATCATCACAGCGTGTTTTGGCAAAAATGCAGTATGGTGGGTCGACGATCTGAGCCTGACCAAGGCAGGAGCCCGTGGGGATATTAACGTGCAGTATTTACCGATTTTCACTGATTTAACCGGCAAAGCCGTGCTGCTGGTCGGCGGCGGCCATGTCGCGCTGCGCAAAGCGCGTGCGCTGCTGGATGCCGGCGCGTTGCTCACAGTCGTGTCGCATCAGTTTGAAACGGATTTCCAGCATTGGGCCATGCAAGGTAAAGCTAAACTGCTGCAAGGCTATTTTCAGCCGGAACAGATCCCCGGCCATTGGTTAGTGATTGCCGCTACCGACGATGATGCGGTCAACGCTGCTGTGCATCAGGCCGCCACGGCGCGCCAGGTTTGGGTCAATACCGTTGATGACCAGAGTAAATGCGAGTTTATTTTCCCGTCTATCATTAACCGCGCGCCCATTCAAATCGCCATTTCCAGCGGCGGTGCGGCGCCGGTATTAGTGCGCCGGCTGCGTGAACAGTTAGAAACGTTGTTACCGCAGCACCTGGGGCCTTTAGCGACGCTGGTGGGTAAATTCCGTAAACAGGTGCAGCAGAAGCTGGACAATTTCGCCGCCCGTCGCCAGTTTTACGAACAGGTATTCAGCTCCAAAGTGGTGAGTTTGCTGCAAAGTGGTCAGCCGCAAGCAGCGGAAGACACGCTGGAACAGATGCTGGACGGGCATCAGCCACTGCGTGGTGAAGTGTTTGTAGTCGGTGCCGGGCCGGGTGATCCTGAGTTATTGACATTAAAAGCTCTGCAGCTGATGCAACAGGCCGATGTGGTGGTGTACGACTACTTAGTCTCAGAACCTATTATGGCGCTGGTGCGCCGCGACGCCGAACTCATCTGTGTGGGTAAAAAAGCCGGCGCGCACTCCGTCGCACAGGAAGAGACTAACGCGTTACTGATACGGCTGGCACTTGAAGGTAAAAAAGTCTGTCGGTTAAAAGGCGGTGACCCCTTTATTTTTGGTCGCGGTGCAGAAGAAATTGAAGTCTTGCTGCCGCATCAAATTCCATTTCAGGTGGTGCCGGGTATCACAGCGGCCGCCGGTTGTGCCGCTTACGCCGGTATTCCGCTGACGCACCGCGATTATGCTCAGGCCGTGCAGTTTGTCACTGGCCATTGCCAGAAAGATGGCAAAGAGCCGGACTGGCAGAGCCTGAGCCGGCCGAATCAAACCTTAGTGATTTATATGGGCCTGATGAAGTCGGCGCATATTCAGGCGCAGCTGCTGCAAGCTGGCCGCGCGGCTGACACGCCGGTAGCGATACTGGAAAACGGCACCCGGCCTGAGCAGCGGGTCTTCACCGGCACGCTCGGCCAACTGGCGGAACTCATTGAACAGCATCAGGTGCAATCGCCCGCCTTGCTGGTGATTGGCGAAGTAGTGGCTTTGCAGCACAAATTAGCCTGGTATGGTGCGCAGGCGCCACGGGCACAGCTGACACCGCTACACGGATAACATTTAAATTGATAGTTTTTAAAGCAAGGTAACAGATATGCCGACCTTAACGCACTTACAACAGCTTGAAGCGGAAAGCATTCAGATTTTCCGTGAAGTGGCGGCCGAATTTGATAATCCGGTGATGCTGTATTCGATTGGCAAAGACTCGTCGGTGCTGTTGCATCTGGCGCGTAAAGCCTTTTATCCGGGCAAGATCCCGTTCCCGCTGCTGCATGTCGACACCGACTGGAAATTCCGCGAAATGATTGAGTTTCGCGATAAAGTGGCGAAGGAATATGGCTTTGATCTGCTGGTGCACAAAAACCCGGAAGGGCTGGCGATGGGCATGAACCCATTTACCTTCGGCAGCGCCAAACATACCGACGTGATGAAAACCGAAGGGCTGAAACAGGCGCTGAATAAATACGGTTTTGACGCCGCTTTTGGTGGTGCCCGTCGCGACGAAGAAAAATCCCGCGCCAAAGAGCGGATTTATTCGTTCCGCGACCAATATCACCGTTGGGACCCGAAAAATCAGCGGCCAGAGCTGTGGCACACCTACAACGGTCAGGTCAACAAAGGCGAAAGTATCCGCGTGTTCCCGCTGTCGAACTGGACCGAACTGGATATCTGGCAATACATCTATCAGGAAAACATCGACATAGTGCCGCTGTATTTCGCCGCCTACCGCCCGGTGGTGGAGCGCAACGGCACGCTGATCATGGTCGATGATGACCGCATGCCACTCAATCCGGGCGAACAGCCGGAGCAAAAACTGGTGCGCTTCCGTACGCTGGGTTGTTATCCGCTGACCGGCGCTATCGAGTCCGACGCCGACAGCCTGACCGGCATTATTGAAGAGATGTTGTTATCGCGCTCCAGCGAACGGCAGGGCCGCGTCATTGACCACGATTCCAGTGGTTCGATGGAAAAGAAAAAACGTGAGGGGTATTTCTGATGTCAGTCGCAATTGAACTGGAACAACTGGGGATTGAAGAGTACCTCAGACAACAACAGCACAAATCGCTGCTGAAATTCCTGACCTGTGGTTCGGTTGATGACGGCAAAAGTACGCTGATCGGCCGTTTGCTGCACGACAGCCAGCAGATTTATGAAGATCAGTTGGCCGCATTGCATAAAGACAGCAAAACTCACGGCACCACCGGCGAAACTGTCGATTTGGCGCTGCTGGTGGATGGTTTGCAGGCTGAACGCGAGCAAGGCATCACCATTGACGTGGCCTACCGCTATTTCTCCACGGCCAAACGCAAATTTATCATCGCCGACACGCCGGGCCATGAGCAGTACACCCGCAATATGGCGACCGGCGCTTCAAACTGCGACCTGGCGATTATTTTGGTCGACGCGCGCTACGGCGTGCAGGTGCAAACGCGCCGCCACAGCTTTATCTGTGCGCTGCTGGGTATTAAGCAGTTTGTCGTCGCCATCAACAAGATGGATTTAGTTGGCTTCTCCGAAGCCCGTTATGACGAAATCCGCCGTGACTACTTAGCTTTTGCTGAGCAGCTGCATGTGCCGGATATTCAGTTTGTGCCGCTGTCAGCGTTAAACGGCGACAACGTGGTGAACCGTTCGGCACAAGCGCCTTGGTATCAGGGCCCGACGTTGCTGGCGCTACTGGAAGACGCGCCGGTCACTGGTTTTAATCACGCGTTTGAAGCGCGTTTACCGGTGCAATATGTCAACAGACCGAATCTGGACTTCCGCGGGTTTGCCGGTACAGTCGCATCCGGCAGCTTTCAGGTCGGCGACGCCGTCGTAGCGCTGCCGTCTGGCAAAAGTTCAGTCGTTAAATCTATCGTGACTTTTGATGGCGACTTGCCGGAGGCTTTTGCCGGCCAGGCGGTCACATTGACGCTTGCCGATGAAATTGATATCAGCCGCGGTGATGTGATTGTGAAGGCGCAGCATCACGCCAGTGTGTCGAACCGCATTCTGGCCAAAGTGGTGTGGATGCATGAAGAGCCACTGACCATCGGCAAACAATACAACATCAAACTCGGTACGAAAAAAGTGCCGGGCACTGTGACCGCCATTGCGCACAGCATTGATGTCAATACGCTGGAAGAGCATGCAGTGACCGAACTTGCGCTTAACAGCATCGCGCTGGTGGAGCTGGAGCTGACTGAAGCTGTGGTGTTTGACCCGTACAGCAAAAACCGCGACACCGGTGGCTTTATTTTTATTGACCGCTTAAGCAATATCACAGTTGGTGCCGGCATGGTCGACAGCGCGTTGGCGGCCAGCAGCAAAAAAACGGAGTTCAGTGCTTTTGAGCTGGAGTTTAACGCCTTAGTGCGTAAACATTTCCCGCACTGGCAGGCGGTTGATATCAGTAAGTTGTGATGGATTGCTGCTGGCTTCATTTTGTGTAAGCCAGTCCGTGGAGACGGCATCGTCCGCTGTTCACACGCAGACACGCCGTGAATACATCCCTGTAGGCTCCTCTGCGGCATCCCTGCCGCAGAGGGTCTGCTTAGTGAACAGACTCTCGCTGCCTGTCGGAACTTTAGGTTCTTTTACTGGCATGCAAAGGCAGAAAACAGATGGAACAAACTTCAGCTTCAGTCAGCAACAACATCGTCTGGCAACAACATGCGGTTAGCCGCAGCGATCGCGAGGCGCAGAAACAGCAGCAGGCGGTGGTGTTGTGGTTCACCGGGCTCAGCGGTGCCGGCAAATCAACTGTCGCCGGCTCGCTGGAACAGGCTTTGCTCAAGCGTGGTGCCCACACCTATCTGCTTGATGGCGACAACGTGCGCCATGGTTTATGCGCCGGTTTAGGTTTCAGCGAAGCCGACCGCAATGAAAACCTGCGCCGCGTCGGCGCTGTGGCTGGTCTGATGCTGGATGCTGGCCTGATTGTATTAAGCGCTTTTGTTTCTCCGCTGCGTAGCCAGCGTGACGCCATTCGCGCCAGTTTGCCGGCAGGGCGTTTTATTGAAGTCCATGTCGCAACCTCTTTGGATGTCTGTGAGCAGCGCGACGTCAAAGGACTGTATCAAAAAGCCCGACGGGGCGAAATTGCCAATTTCACCGGGATTTCAGATCCTTACGAGGCACCGCTACAGCCGGAGATCAGCCTCGACACCGGTATGTTGTCACTGGATGACAGCGTGCAGCAGCTGCTGCAATTGCTGGAACAACGTGGCATTATCCGGCCACAAGCCTGACAGAGACCTTTGTAAATGCTAACCACGCCCGCTGAACTCAGCCAATGGCTGCCGCAAATCCGCCGCATCAGTGTCGCTGCCGGCGACGCTATTCTGGCGATTTACAACCAATCACAAGCTATTGATGTGCAACATAAAGCTGATGACAGCCCGCTGACTGCGGCTGATTTGGCTGCACATCAGCTGATTATGCGCGAACTGCAGAAGCTTACGCCGGACATCCCGGTACTATCCGAAGAAGCGGCCGATATCCCCTGGAGCGAGCGCCAGACCTGGCAACGGTTCTGGCTGGTCGACCCGCTGGATGGCACCAAAGAATTTATCAAACGTAATGGCGAATTCACCGTCAATATCGCGCTGATTGACGCCGGTGAGCCGGTACTTGGTGTTATTCACGCGCCTGTGCTGAACAAAACTTATAGCGGAGCTCAGGGCTTAGGCGCTTTTGTTGCCGACAGCAGCGGTGAACGCCCGATTCATGCCGTGGCGCCCAACGCCGGTGAAATGGTGCGGCTGGTCGGCAGTAAAAGCCATTATCAGCCGGAAGTGGAACCATACCTAGCGCAGTTTCCGCAGCATGAACTGGTGGCGGTCGGCAGCTCATTAAAATTCTGTCTGGTGGCCGAAGGCGCGGCGCACATCTATCCCCGTTTTGGCCCAACCATGTTATGGGATACCGGCGCTGGCCATATCATCGCCACCGCCGCCGGCGCCAGCGTCGTGTATGACGGCATAAAAGGCCCGGCCTATCAGCGCGAAAACCTGCGTAACGGCAACTTTGTGGTGCGGGTGGAGTGAATCCAGCTATTTTGGCAACGCTGCTGATTGAGTAAGGATTTGTTCAATCGCAGCGATTTGTTGCTGAGTTTGCGCGATATTCGGTTGGTGATTCAGCTTTAGCTGCAAGGGCAGTACTGCAGTTTGGTAGATAGCCAACGCTTGCGTTGCATCACCGGATGCAAACAAGATATCGGCGATTTTGCTTTGAATTGCGGCCAGACTGTACACATCACCGATCCTGCTTAGCACAGGTAAAACGTCCTGTTGCAGCAATTTGAGTGCTGCATCGAATTTGCCCTGCGCGGTCAGGATATCGGCGATACTCGCCATTGCTATGCAGGCACTGTGGGAGTCACCTAGTTTCTGGTACACTGGCAGTTCTTGCTCAGTAACAATACGCAATGCAGCTTCGAACTCGCCGCGTTGTAAAAGAATTTCTGCAATTTTACCTTGGGTAATCGCGATACTGCGGATGTCGTCTGTCTTTTGCAGGGTTTCGATAACGTCTTGTAATACGGCCAAAGCTTCGTCATGACTATCTCGCGCAAGTAATACATCCGCGATTTTGCTATTAAATAGGGCTACCGCACGCACATCTCCAAGGCTCTTTAATACTGGCAGTACCTTATTTTTCCATATTTCCGTTGCTGCATCTAAATCCCCACTGCGGTATAACACATCCGCAATTTTACCTTGGGTTGTGGCTATATCACGAGCAAGTTCCAACTCCTGGTATACCGGTAATTCAAGCTGTTGCCGAATGTGGAGTGATTGATCGAAATCACCCTTGAGCATGTAAATTTCCGCAATTTGACCATAAGTCATTGCTGCACTGCGTTCATGTTTCAACAGTTGAAATCTTGGCAGGCATTCTTTTTGATATAGGTTTAAAGCGATATCCCACTCGCCTTGTTGCTGATACAAAGTTGCAAGTTCAAACCACAACGGGGCAGCTAGTTCCTCATCAGCTGCATCGGGGGACTTCAGCCATTCAGATAATGTTGCAATGCGTCTTGCTGTTTTATCTTTGTGTTGATGTCGGTTCGATAAATTGCCGAGTTGCAACTCAGGTTTAGTTGCCGGAGATTTGTACTGAGTTACAAACTCATACACCCCACTGCGCCAGGCCCACCAGTCTGGAGCCTGCTCAATCATCGCTGCAATAGCTTCTGCATTTAGCCACAACAACAGCCGGCACGAGCTTTGGCTGGCGATATTTTCACGCAGCAGATTAAACGCAGCCCAGCGATTGGGCTGGCTGAACCAGAATGCCGCGCCAGTCAGCTGGATCACGCCAAATTGGTTGGTCAGCGCCTGTAGCTGATGTTGCAGCGCAAAGACATCGGGGATGCTGTCGTCCAGTACTAACTGGGTTGCTGAAAGATTGGCTTGTTGGCACAACCCGGTCAGCAACTGTTGCAGTTGTTGCTGTAGGCGTTCATCACGACAATCGAGCACAATCAGCTGAAATTGTGGGCCGTGTAACAGGCGTTTGCATAAACGCTGGTAAGTTTCAAACTGCGCTGCCGTCAGTTGGCTGGCGGCACTGAGGATTAAATTAGCGGTAGTTGGCCCGGCACTGCTCATCGTTTTTGCCTGGAAGGCCGCACAACCTTAATTTCAGGAAACAGCCGTTGCTTTGCCTGCTGATAACCTTCCAGCAGCCTTACTGCCGGATGACTGCGGCGCCAGCTGCCGTCGTTATATTCCATCAGCGCCAGTTTATACAGCAGGTTTTGGGTCTGTTCACTGGTGCCCTGATGACTGCTCTCGGCATCAATTTGTGCCAGCAGTTCGTAATCTTCTTTGGTCAGAAAACGGCGAAAATCAGCGGCGAGCTGGTTGGCGGCCTGATCCAACGCTGTTGAACCGATCACATCGTCGGCGTACTCGCAGCACAACTGCAGTAAGCGTAACAGTTCGCGCGGATGACCACCGCTGAGATCAATAAGTCGGTCAATCACGGCCTCACTCTGAAACAACTGCGGCGCTGCCCGGCGCAGCAATAACTCGCGCATAGCCTGGACGCCGGGCACGTATGGCGCCCCGGATTTGTCTTGCAACTTAATCATTGGCAAGACTAAATCTTGCAAACGGCCAACCAGTGATCCCTGATACTTCAGGTAAAGCGGTGCTGTGTAAATGACAAAAGTCTGTAGCGCTAATAATTGCTCGGCGTCCTGGACAAAAAAGCGCGCGGTATCTTCGCTTTTCATTTTGTCAGTGCCATCCAAAATAAACAGGATACGTTTGTGCGGCACATTTGCCGCTTGCGCTAATGCCTGTTCTGCCTCTGCAATCAGTTGGTTAAACGCAGTTGCCAGTTCACTGAATCTGTTACGTACTTCTTCACGCCAGGCCGTTTTGCGACTGGAGCCGGTTTTTGCGGTACTGGTAATTTTATTCAGCAGTTTAAACAGGCCTGGCAGACTGATACCGGCTGACATTTCACCACTGATGCTGGCAGCCAGTTCACGATGTTCATCACCACTTTGCTCAATATGGCGAAACCACTGATACACAGGTTCAAGCGCGTCACTGCTGATAGTAAAACCATCCTGGCCCAGTTGTTCGGTCAGACGTTCGGCCATCACCAGCATGGTTTCACTGAATTGCAGGTTGTTGCGATCGAGTTTTCCCATTACATCCACATCAACGACGTAATAATTGCCGCTGGCTGAGAGCTGTTGCGCGTACTGGCGTAACTCGGTAGTTTTACCGCTGCCGACATGTCCGAACAATAATAAATGCATGCTGGCAGGTGGTAAAAAAACTCTATTGAGTGCACTGAAACCAAACTTTTTTGCCAGCCGCTGAAAGGTTTGCTCACTGCCCCGCGCCTCGCGGGTATCGACATAACGCGGATCATCGGCGTCGAGTGCAACTTCAAACTGGATCTGTTGCATCACCGTCATTAAATCTGTGGGAGCCTGATTGGTCATAAAAGTCCGGGAATGCGTGCAGGGGATGCAGTTATAGTACCTGCTGCATCACGGCGGCTCAACCACTGCCGCCACAGTTCAGTTGTGTTACCATCCTGCCGTTTTTATTCAGCAGAACTTTGACCTATGCCCAAGCGCCTCCCTGTGTCCCAACTGCCGCCACTGCAACGTGCCACTTTGCTGATGATGGCGTTATTGCAAGAATCATTGTCGCAAAGCAAGTGGCTGGATATTGTCCGGCTGACCGGCGTTAAAAACGCCAAAGGTAAGGCGCTGACTTTTGCCGACGTCAAAGAAGCTATCCAGGATCTGGCGCAACAAGGCTGGCTGGCACAGACGCCAGGTTCCGGTTATTTCGTCGACCTGCGTTATGATCTGGGCCGTAAGTTCGAAGCCTTTGCTTATCTGCTGCAACATGAAAATAAAACGGCCTGGCTGCAGCTGGTGCGGGACTGGATCAATAAGACGTATGGCCGGCAATGGTACCTGCACCAGCGCGCGTATTACCGGCGCGAGATTTGGCTGGCGTTGTTATCAGGCCAATTTAGTGTGCTGTCTGAGCTGGAAGATCAATATGTCCGTGCTCAAGGCGACTCCGGGCGTTTCCCGCTGACTTTTTTGGCGGATGCCGCCGACGGCATGGTGGTATTTCAGTATCTAAGTCCGACCTGTCAGGCTGCTGTTCTGGCGCATAGTCTGCAAATGGCGGTCTATCGCCTGCCGGATTGTCCGCATCTGTATGGCTATGTACAGGCACTGTTTATTGCCGGCGATCTGGACCCGCAGCTGCATGAATTGTATGGCTGGCATTTGCTGCAGCAAGGTGAGCTCAGCCAGTTGCATGAATTTCTGGCCGGGCATGCTGACGAAATTACCGTGTTTGACGCGTTACTGCCACTTTTACAAGGTGACGCACCAACCGCTTTGCAACAGTTTCAAGTGTTTGGTAACGTTCAGAAAAGGCGCTCGGGTAAACGCAAAATCTATTTCCCGCTGATGAGTGGCTGGTTTTATCTTTTGGCGCTGTTGAGCCGGCGCCAGCCGGACGATTTTGCGCTGCTTGAACAACAAATCAACGCTGGGCGCAAAGCGCAGGATGGTGTGTGTTATGGCCCGCTGAGCTGGTTACAAGAACAACTGCAATCACCGGCCGCCCGGCTTGGCAGTGAAATTCAGCGCTTGTTTGAACCTTCACATATTCCGCAAAATTTTGACGGGCTGCTCTGTGCGCTGGCGTTGTATTGGCTGGACGGTTTGCCCGAGCGGCTGGCACCGGATCTGTTGATGCGCCTGCGCAGCTGGCTGTATGACGCCGGTTATCAGTGGGTGGCCGCTGAACTGGATGCGCTGCTGGAAGCAGCATTTCAGCAGCCGCGGTTATGGCCGGACTGGCATCAACTGCATCAGCTACAACCCCTGTGCCAGTTACTGCAGCGGGAAGAGCCCTGGCAACAGGCTTTGCAGGCGCTGCAGCTGCTCAACACCCCATCCGTGGCAACAGAAAAATCCAGCAACGACAATAGCCGGCTATGCTGGATGTTGTTGCAACACCAGCATTTTCTGAGCGTGGAGCCTCGGGAGCAAAAACGTAACAGCAAAGGTGTTTGGAGTGATGGCCGGGCTGTGGCATTAAAACGGCTGGTGAAAGATCCGCAGTCCGTCCCGGCGCTGACGGCTCAGGACAAAGCGGTTATTGCCCTCATTGATGTGTCTTATCAGGATTATTACGGCAGCACCAGTTACACGCTGGAGGTCGATCAGGCGTTACCGGCGTTGATCGGACATCCGTTAGTCTTTTGGCAGCAGGCGCCGCAAATACCGGTCCATGTGAAGCAGGCCGAGTTTTATCTGCAGTTGCGCAAACTTCAGGGCAAATTTCAACTGACACTGCAACCAGAAGAAATGACGCGGGTGTCGCGTTGCTGGCAGCAAGAAAGTCCAACCAGCCTGCTGGTGTATCAGAAAACCGAGCAGGTCAGTAAAATTCAGGAAATTCTTGGCAAGGGCCTGGTAGTGCCTGCTGCGGGCAAAACGCAGTTGCTGCAGACCATCAGCCGGCTGGCCGGTCAATTGCCTGTGCAGTCAGACCTGGCAGAACTGAGCCCCGCTATTGACACAGTGGCACCGGATCTATGCCTGTACGGGCATTTGTTGCCGTGGCAACAAGGGCTGCGGTTTCAGTTACTGGTGCGTCCACTGGCGGAAGGGCCCTGGTTTAAGCCGGGCAAAGGCAGTGCGCAGCTGGTCGGCGAGGCGGCAGGTAAACCGGTGCAAACGCAACGTGTGCTGGTGCAGGAACAACAATAATATGACCGTGTGATTGAGGCGTGTCCGGCTTTATTGGAGGCAGAATTCGACGGCAGTCAGTGGTTGCTGCAGCAGCCAATTCAGTGCCTGGAATTGCTGGAACAGCTGCATCAGCACAGTTCCGATGTGTTGCAGCTGGTTTGGCCAGAGGGTGAAAAATTCCGCATCCGGCGTCAGGCCAGATTGCAGGATCTGCAGCTGAATATCCGCCAACAGGGTCAGTGGCTGACGCTAGATGGTGAATTGCCGCTGGATGCAGACAAGGTGCTGACATTAAAAGAATTACTCAGTCTGGTCAGCACAAGCCACGGCCGTTTTATTGCGCTCGGTGAGCATGAATATCTGGCACTGACCGACAGTTTCCGCCAGCAACTGGCGGAACTGAACCAGCTGCCTGGCAAAAACGTCGCCGATGGTTTGCAGCTCAGTCCGCTGACGGCACCGCTGATCGCGGATTTAGCTGCCGGCGCCGGTCAGGTCACCAGCAACAAAGCCTGGCAAACGCAGCTGGCCAGACTGAATCAGCTGGATGAGGTCCAGCCGGCCGTGCCTTCCACGCTGCAGGCCGAACTGCGTGATTATCAGCAACAAGGATTTATCTGGCTGGCCCGGCTGGCACACTGGGGTGTCGGCGCTTGTCTGGCTGATGATATGGGCCTGGGTAAAACCGTGCAGACGCTGGCGTTATTGCTGCATCGCGCGGCCCGTGGCCCGGCACTGGTGGTGGCGCCGTTGTCAGTGGCGAATAACTGGCGCAGTGAAGCGGCCCGGTTTGCACCGACGTTGCAGATTCGCTGGTACCACGAAACCCGCGATCTCACTGCACTGGGGCCATTTGACCTGGTGATTTGCAGTTACGGCCTGTTGCAAAGTGATATTGAGCAGTTTGCTACGCAGCACTGGCACAGTGTGGTGCTCGACGAAGCTCAGGCAATTAAAAATGCCGAGACCAAACGTGCCAAAGCGGTGATGCAGCTGCAGGCTGATTTCCGCCTGATCGCCAGCGGCACGCCGGTTGAAAACCACTTGGGTGAGCTGTGGAGCCTGTTCCAGTTTATCAATCCGGGCCTGCTGGGCAGCAAAGAGCAGTTTAGTACGCGTTTTGCCAGCCCTATCGAACAAGGGGATCACAGCGCGCGGCTGTTGCTGAAAAAACTGCTGCAGCCGTTTATTCTGCGCCGGACTAAAACCCAGGTGCTCAGTGAATTGCCGCCCCGCACCGAAATTCAGCTGGATGTCGAACTGAGTAGCGAAGAAATGCATTTATACGAAGCACTGCGCCAGCAAGCCATCGACAAACTGGCCACGCTGGAAGCGGGGCAATCGATGCAGGTATTGGCGGAAATTACCCGCTTGCGGCGTTTTTGTTGCCATCCCAGCCTGGTATTGCCGGAACAACAGCTGGCGGGCAGTAAGCTGGCAGTATTTGCCGACACGCTGACCGAGCTTCTGGACAACAAACACAAAGTGCTGGTCTTTAGTCAGTTTGTCGACCATCTGGCGATAGTGCGGCGTTATCTGGATGAACAGCAGGTCAGTTACCAATATCTGGATGGAGTACTTCGGTGACAGAGCGGAAAAAACGCGTGGATGCATTCCAGGCGGGGCAAGGCGAAGTGTTCTTAATCAGTCTCAAAGCCGGCGGTTCCGGCCTGAATCTGACCGCTGCCGATTATGTGATCCATCTCGATCCCTGGTGGAATCCGGCCGTGGAAGATCAGGCATCCGATCGCGCCCATCGTATCGGTCAGGCGCGGCCTGTGACTATCTACCGGTTGGTGACGCAGCACACCATTGAGCAAAAAATTCTGGCGCTGCATAGCCAAAAACGTGAGCTGGCAGACTCTTTGCTGGAAGGCGGTGATATCGTGGCACGGCTGGATGCGGCGCAGTTATTGGCGTTGATGCGAAGCTGAGCCATAGCTCGATGTTTCGACCAAAGCAGGGGTAAAAAATCAGCAAATAACACTGTTTTTCTTTACAGCAGAAGACGATAATAGCAGTTACACCCGGCGACATTTTTGATGTAGTGCCTGAGGGTGTGTTGCGACCCCTGAGGATCGGAATGAGACTGTTACGTCACCTGCATAAAGCGCCTGTGCGTGTGCTCCGGTTACAACGTCGCAAAAGTATGATGCGGATCCGCTTTGGCATGATCCGGCTGCAATGTGCGTTGTCGCAGGAAAAAGCTGAAACCAAACAGATGCTGCGTATTTATCAGAATTACGTGACCGGACAGGTCAGTAAAGCGGAGTTGCAGCAAGCCAATTCCCAGCTGGCCGATGTGCTGCGCGCCACTGGTCTTGGTGTATTCGCTATTCTGCCCTTTGCCCCAATCACTATTCCGCTGATCGTCAAACTCGGCCGGAAACTGGGCATAGAGGTGATGCCAAGCGCTTTTGCGCCGAAAGACAAATACCTGCATCCGGGCAAAGCCAGCAAAGCGCTGTCAGCACCTGCAGCAACCAAGCCGGTGAAAAAAACTGATAGTTAAGTCGATTGGTACACGACCAGCACAGAAAGAACAAAGCCAGCTTTTGCTGGCTTTGTGTTAGTTGGAACCTGCGTTGTCCGATCTCAGCCTTTAATCGTCATATAGGCCACTACCGCAATCAGCAATGGTGCCACCACTGCAGCCAGCAGGCGGTAACCTGACAGCACGTGTTTGTGCATTTCGTCCTGCAGAATCGGCTTGATTTTGTGCCAGATGGCCCAGCCAACAAACACCGCAGCGAACATACCGCCTAATGGCATCAGCAGGTTCGAAGCAACGAAATCCATCAGGTCAAACGGCGTTTTGCCAAAGACTTTCATGCTCTCCGCCATGCTGCCAAACGACAAAGCGGCCGGAACACCCAGGATCACATAGTTGGATATCGCGACAATCAGCGTGGCAGTGCGACGTGCCAGCGCATATTCATCAATCAGGAAGGCGACGGCCGGTTCCAGAATCGAAATCGATGATGTCACCGCAGCAAACAGCAGTAATGAGAAAAACACCAGTGCCAGTAACTGGCCACCGGCCATCTGTGCAAACAGCGCCGGCATCGTAATAAAGGTCAGGCCAGGGCCTGCAGCCGGGTCCACGTGGAAGGCAAACACTGCGGGCAGAATCATCAGGCCCGCCAGTACAGATGCCATAGTGGCGAGGCCGGCAATCCACAAACCAGCATTCACAATTTTGGTTTCTTCACTTAAGTATGAGCCGTAAGCGATCATCAGACCGGCACCTACCGACAGTGAGAACACGGCAAGACCCAGCGCGTCCAGCACCATCTTGATCGACAATTTGCTCCAGTCCGGCGTAATAAAGTACATCACACCTTCCATCGCACCTGGCAGCGTCAGGCTGCGGTACACCAGGAACAACATCAGGGCAAACAACACCGGCATCAATACTTTACAGATCCGTTCGATACCAGACTGCACACCGGCAACGACGATGAGCGCGGTGATCCCCATAAAACCAGCGGTGTAAATCAGCGCGGCCGTCGGGTCGGCAATAAAGTTGGTGAAGGTATCGCTGAGAACTTTAGCATCCGTAGTTAGAATATCGCCTTTGACCGCTTCGACTATGTAGGCAATGGTCCAGCCACCGACCACACAATAAAACCCGAGGATTAAGTAGACACAGAGTACTGAAATCCAGCCGGCCCAGTGCCATTTGCCTTGTCCCAGCACCCGATAAGCTGAAGTAGCTGATTTTTTTGCGCTGCGGCCAATCATCATCTCGGCCAGCATCATCACGACACCGACAGAGAACACACAAGCCAGGTACACCAGCAAAAATACGCCGCCGCCATTAGCGCCTGCGACATAAGGGAATTTCCAGATTGCGCCGAGGCCTACGGCGGAGCCTGCGGCGGCGAGGATAAAGCCGATGCGTGAGCCCCAGTTGCCCCGGGAGGTTAATTGATCAGTCATGATGTTCTCGTCGGTGAATCATTCGTTTTAATAATTATGTGGGTTGGCGGGCAACCTCGGTCCTGCTGTTGCACAGAAGACAAACAGCGGCAGCAGCAATGTAGAGGAAAGCAGCAGGTAAATGCAACCAAAAAACGCTGAGCTATCCACTGTTGCGGTTAGCAACAGGTTAGCAAAGCCCGGTTGCCGGCAACATTGGTGCAGCAAGCATCCGGACAGGTTTCACCTCGCCGCCAGGTCGTCGGTTTTGCACAAAAATGTAACATTTTCCCGGTTGGCGTAACGCCGCGATGACGGCTAAGGTTAGATCCAATGACGATGCGGAGTTTTGCGGTATGCGGTTTGGTTTTTTGCTGGTTTTCTTACTTTGGTTACAAAGCGCTGCTGCGAGCACTGTGGTGACTTTATATGCCTACCATCAGGCACCGCCCTTTGTCATTAACGCCGATACGGAGACGGGCTTAAATTACGATTTGCTGCGGGCCCTGCAGCAGGAAATGGGCGACCAGGTACAGTTGCGGCTACAACTGTTAAGCAGGCCCGAATTGAATCAGCGGCTGGCGGCACAGTTGCCGGTGATCGCGCTCTGGACCAATCCGGCCTGGTTTGCCGCAAAGGAACCGCCTTATTTGTGGTCCGGTACTTTGTTTTCAGACCGGGAAGTGTTTGTCTCCCCCACGCAACACAGCCAGAAAATCCAGCAACTCAGTGAGCTGACCGGCAGCCGCATCGGCGCTATCCGCGGTTACAGTTATCCGGGCCTGAACGAATTGATCGCCGAAGGCAAAATCCAGCGCATTGACGCCGATTCCGATAAAGAAAATCTGGCTTTGTTATTGGAGAAACAGCTGGAACATGTGGTGATCACCCGTTCCAGCTTTTTATATTATGGCCGCCAGACGCAATATCTCGGCAAGTTGAAAATCACCGGCCAGCCGTACCCGGCCTATCGCCGGCAAATCCTGTTTACCCACCATTATCAGGAGCTGTATCCGCAATTTGAGCAGGCGCTGCAAAAGCTCAGTCAACAAAAATACTGGCTGGATCGCCTCGCATTGTACGGCCTAAAACCGCTTTGAATCCCTTGCTTGCGGCCGGTGCAGTGGCTCAGTAGACTGACGCCCTGTTTCAAACGGATGGCCTTTTATGCGTTTAGATAAATTTGTCTGTGATTGCACCGGACTGACCCGCAGTCAGGCTGGCAAGCTGATCCGGCAAGGTGAAATTCAGCTCAATGGTTTGCAGTGCAAACAGCCGGCGCAGCAAATCAAAGAAACCGATGTGGTGCTGCTGGACGACGAACCGCTGCAGCTGACCGGTCCGCGTTACATTCTGCTGCATAAGCCTGCCGGTTACGTCTGCTCGACCGACGACCCGGATCACAACACAGTGTTTGTGCTGCTGGACGAACCTAATATCGATAAGCTGCATACCGTGGGCAGACTGGATTTGGATACTACTGGTTTATTGCTGATCACCGACGATGGCCAGTGGTCACATAAAATCAGCAGCCCGAAACATGAATGTGCCAAAACCTACCGCGCCTGGCTGGCGGATCCGGTCGAAGACAGTGCCATCGCCCAGTTTGCTGAAGGTGTGATGCTGCGCGGCGAAAAAACACCGACCAAACCGGCGCAGCTGGAAATTATCAGCCCGACCGAATGCCTGCTGACCATTCACGAAGGCCGTTATCATCAGGTGAAACGCATGTTCGCAGCTCTTGGCAACAAAGTGGTGCGCTTACACCGTGAACGGGTCGGTCCGCTGACGCTGGACGCCAGCCTGGCTGAAGGCGAGTATCGTCAGCTGACGGCCGAAGAAATCTCTTTATTTAATTGATAAAACTGAAGTATTTAACCCTGACGTTCGGTCAGGGTTAAATACTTTGCGCGCCTGTCTGCTGTTCTTGCATCATCCTGTCAGAAATCAACCCGTTGCGGTTCACTGAGCGCACCAAAATGGTTACGTCTGTATCTGTCTGCGCTATTGTCAGCACCAAAGCCGCGGCACTTTCTAATTAGAATTTTCTAATATATACTTATATTAAATTTATCTAATGCAATTTATGGTCGCTATACTGTTGTGAGCGCGTGGAACTCTTAAAGGGACATGTCGTACAGCAGCACCGCAACAAATTGGAGACTTTATGCAGATGAAACGACTGAGACAGCTGAACGCTTCAGTAACCGCACTGTTTACCACGCTGGTCACCACGCTGTTGCTGGCATTGCAGCCTGTAGCGGCCAGCGCCACTGAGTGGTTGACGCTCGAGCCACAACCGCAGCCGGTCTGGCTGGAATTGCCGGCACTGGTCGAAGCCGTGGCGCAGTCGACTATTTCGGCGCAAACCTCTGGCCGTATTATCGAATTGCCTTTTGATGTCAATGATCTGGTGCCGCAGGGCGCTGTGGTGGTGCGCTTTACCGATACCGAACAAAAAGCCCGGCTGGCGCAGGCTGAAGCTGCACTCAGTGAAGCGCAGGTGCGGTTTACCGAGCAGGACAAAGAACTCAAACGCGTGCAGCAAATCCATCAACAGGGTTTAGTCGCCAAAGCCGCATTGGATTTGGCGCAGGCAAATTTTAATGCCGCCAAAGCGCGGCAACAGCAAGCCAGCGCCGCGGTCAGCGCCGCTCGCGAGCAGTTAGAACAAACCGTGGTGCGCGCACCGTACAGCGGCATTTTGCAGCAACGACTGGTTGAATTGGGTGAGCTGGCGACGCCGGGTAAACCTCTGTTAATTGGCCTCAGCCTCGAACATCTGCGTTTAAGCACCCAGCTGCCGCAACAGCAATTACAGGTCGCCCGACAAAGCAGCGTGGCTGAGCTGCAACTGACAGATGGCAGCAGCCTGAACTTAGGTGCACCGGATTTAACCATAGCGCCGCAGGGTAACGCCCAAAGTCATAGTTTTTTACTGCGGCTGAAATTACCGGTCGCCGACTACAGTGCGCAGCAGCTGTATCCGGGCAGCTGGACCAAACTGAAATTACAAACCGGCAGTCAGCCGTTGTTGGTGATCCCAGAGAGCGCTGTGTTGTGGCGTGGTGAAGTGGCGATGGTGTATGTGCAGCAAGCAGCTCAACCCAGCTTGCAACCAGTGCGGGTGCAGAAGCTACAAAAAGAGCAGTATCAGGTGTTATCGGGTTTAAGCGCCGGGCAACAAATCGCGCTGGATGCCAAAGCGCTGTTGCAGCAGGTTAGCTCAGCGCAGGAGTCACAATAATGCAACTCGGCATCTCCGGCCGTTTAGCGGCAGCCTTTAAGCAAAATCAGATCACGCCTTTGCTGGCGTTGGTCAGTTTGTTACTGGGGCTGTTTGCGGTGCTGGTCACGCCGCGTGAAGAAG
>SSFI01000115.1 GCA_008015325.1 Rheinheimera sp. | reverse complement strand
CTTTTGGCCAGTGTATAGTCACTGACACGATCACCGATACTAAAGGGGAGATTATTCAAGGCGGCTCCAAGAGCAACCCGTTGTAACCCTTCGACTTGAATATCCTTGACTGTGAATGATTCTTCAGCGAGCACCGAGTTACTGCCTAAGGCCAGTAACATCGCAGCTACTAATCGTTTAATTGTCATTGTTTTGGACTACTTCTGATTAGTTATTACAAACGAGAAATATCGTTGAGCAGCGCAATTCCCATTAATGTCAGCAAGACCAGGGCTCCAAATTTAAAACCAAGCTCTTGCGCTCTTTCAGAGACCGGTTTACCGCGGATAAGTTCCACCACAAGATACATTAAATGGCCGCCATCCAAAATAGGCAGCGGCAGTAAATTTACCACGCCGAGATTAACGCTGATTAAGGCCAGAAAGGACAAGAACGCAATCAAACCGAGGTCGGCACTGCTACCGGCGCCCTGCGCAATCGAAATTGGCCCGCTTAAATGTTTCACCGATACATCGCCGAAAATCAGTTTGCCAACCATCGAAAAACTTAAGCGCACTAGTTGCCAGGTTTTTTGCACGCCCTGCCAGACTGCTTCGAGCGGGCCGTATTGCAGCGTGCGGATATATTGAGGGTCGACCGGTTTTACTTTCGGTGACACCCCCAAAAAGCCCTGATGGAAACCATCAGCGGTTTGTTGTGAGGCCGGCGTGACGCTCAGCGTCATCGGCTGACCGCCCCGCTCAATCAGCAGAGTCAGCGTCTTGCCCGGGCTGTTTTGGATCACTTTGACCATACTGGCCCAGTCGGTCAACGCAACACCTTCGAGTACCCGCAGTTTGTCGTCTAATTGCAATCCGGCTGCTGCTGCAGGGCTGTTCGGCTGCACCTGCCCAACTTCCAGCAAAGGTCGGGCTTGCACAGGCACTATGCCAAGACTACCGAACACCGAATCATGTTCAGGGTCAAACTTCCAGCCGGTTAAATCCAGCTGTACATCAGCACCAGGGCTGTCGATATCATCCGCCAGCGTCAGCGTCACGCTGTCGCGTCCAATCTGTTCGAGTAATAGCAGCTGCACACCCTGCCAGTCCTGTACTGTTTCGCCATTGACCGCAATGATCTGCTGGTTCGGTACATAAGCTCTGGCCGCAATCGAATCCGGGGCGACTTCCGCCACCACCGGACGCAAACTCGGCACACCAATCAGATACATCAGCATCAGCGCAAAAATGGCAAACAGGAAATTGGCGACAGGGCCGGCAGCTATCACTGCCATGCGCTGCGGCACTGTTTTGCTGTCAAAGGCTAAGT
Source organism: Rheinheimera sp. (assembly GCA_008015325.1). GTDB lineage: Bacteria > Pseudomonadota > Gammaproteobacteria > Enterobacterales > Alteromonadaceae > Pararheinheimera. The sequence continues at coordinate 37,406 of SSFI01000115.1, read as the reverse complement.
CGGCAAACTGCGGTAACACCGGGTCGACGCGGCCATCCAGCATCCGTACATAACCGCCAAGCGGAATAGCAGCAATGACAAATTCAGTGCCTTGTTTATCGCGCCAGCTGAACAACGTCTTGCCAAAACCTATCGAAAACCGCTTCACCAGAATGCCGTTTTTACGCGCTACCCAAAAATGGCCAAATTCGTGCACTGTCACCAGCAAACCCAGCGCAACCACAAAACTAAGCAAATTCCACAGAAAATCAGGCATCAGACGAAATCCTTCAACAACAACTGCGAATAAGTACGGGCCTGCGCATCCAGCGCCAGAATCTCTTCGAGTTCGGCCACTTTACTGGCGGAAAAATGCGCCAGTACCCGCGCGTTGAGCGCAGCGATTTCCGGAAAACGGATTTGGCGGTTTAGAAAAGCTTCAACCGCAATTTCGTTCGCGGCGTTTAACGCCGTGGTTGCGCCCTGCCCGGCGGCACAGGCCTGCTGCGCCAACAATAAACAAGGATAACGACCATAATCCGGCGCTTCAAAGGTAAAAGCCGGCACATCAAAGAAGTTCAGCGGTTTAACGTTGGACGCGATGCGCTCGGGGAACGCCAGGGCATGGGCGATGGGCGTACGCATGTCGGGATTGCCCAGCTGCGCCAGCACAGAGCCGTCTGTATATTGCACCATCGAATGGATAATACTTTGCGGATGGATCACCACCTGAATGTCGCTAACGTCGCAGTTAAACAACCAGCGCGCTTCGATAAATTCCAGGCCCTTGTTCATCATGGTGGCACTGTCGACCGAAATCTTTTTGCCCATACTCCAATTTGGGTGGGCGACGGCCTGCTCTGGTGTGATTTGGTCAAATTCAACAAGTGGCTTTTGCCGGAACGGGCCACCACTGCCGGTCAGCAGAATTTTGGCAATGCCGGCACTTGCCAGTTTGCTTTGATAACAATGTTGCTGTAACGGCGCCGGCAGGCACTGAAAAATGGCGTTGTGTTCGCTGTCGATCGGCAGCAAGGTAGCGCCATGTTGCTGTACGGCTTGGATAAATAGCTCGCCACTCATCACCAGTGCTTCTTTATTGGCCAGCAACACTGTTTTGCCGGCTTTGACCGCAGCTAGGGTTGGTAACAAACCGGCGGCACCGACAATAGCGGCCATGACGATATCAGCGTCCGGATGCGCTGCGAGATCAGCCAGCGCCTGAGCACCACTGAACACTTCGGTCTTAACACCAGCTTGTTGCAGTTGCCGGCGCAACTCAGCGGCATCTGCTGCATCTGTTAAGGCTGCAAAACGCGGTCTGAACTGAATACATTGCTGCAGCAGCACATCGACGCGCTTTCCGCCGGTCAGCGCCAGTACCTGATACAACTCAGGATGCTGCGCGACAACATCCAGCGTGCTGCAGCCAATAGAACCGGTCGCGCCTAAAATGACCACTTGCTTTGGCATCAGAAGCCACCAAACAGCGCGACAAAAATGGCAAACAACGGTGCAGTCGCGGTCAGACTGTCGATCCGGTCTAACATGCCGCCGTGGCCTGGGAAAATACTGCCGCTGTCTTTAAGACCGGCAACGCGTTTAAACATACTTTCCGATAAATCACCAAACACCGACAAAATAGTCAGGATCACTGCAGCCCCAAACCACAGCATGGTTTGCTCCGGCCACTGCTGACTGGCGGCAACGGCGGTTACTAACAGCAGTACAAATAACAAACCACCGGCGAAACCTTCCAGCGTTTTACCCGGGCTCACGTCCGGCATTAATTTGTGTTTGCCAAAAGGTTTACCAATGACATAACCGCCAATATCCGCAGCCCAGACCAGGCCTAACATCAGGCAAATCAGCCAGGCACCGGTAAAACTCGACTGTTCGTAATTGACCTGACGCACCAGCCAGATTGCTGTAAAACTGGGCACGAGGGTTAACACCCCCATGAAGATTTTAATCAATCGGGACTGCGCCCACAGCTGTTGGGACTTGCGAAAGCTCAGAACCAACAAGACGGCAATTAACCACCAGATCACACCAAGCCACAACAGCGCCTCAACGGTGTAATTACTTTGAACCGGCCAGTGCAAAGCGGCCGGTGTTGCGAGGTATACCACGCCATACAACACAGCGATTAATGTAGTAAAAGCGGTTTTACTGCTCAGGGTGTGCCAGCCACAAAAGCCGGCCCACTCCCAGGCTGCGACTGAAAAAGCAGTTGCAAGAAAAATAGCAAAGCCGACTGGCGGTAAATAAAACACCGCGCCAAGCGCCAGCGGTGCCAGCACTAACGCTGTGATCACCCGTTGTTTAAACAAAATCGTTATCCTTGTACAGTTGCTGCGGCCAGCTCGCGAATTTGCGCACCGGTGCAGCCAAAACGACGTTCGCGGCTGACAAAACTGGCAATAGCGTCAGCAAACACCTGATCGTCAAAATCTGGCCATAAGGTATCAATAAAAAGCAGCTCCGCATAGGCAGCCTGCCACAGCAAAAAATTGCTGATGCGGATATCACCACCGGTGCGGATCATCAGGTCCAGTTCTGGTTGGTCGTGCATTTGGATATGGCTGGCGAGTAATTTTTCGTCGATGTCATCGGCCTGCAAAGTACCGGCAGCGACCTGACGGGCAAGTTCTTGCGCGGCCTGAGCAATATCCCAGCGCCCACCATAGTTGGCGGCTACGTTCAGAGTTAGCCCGGTATTACCAGCGGTCAAAGACTCAGCTTCAGCGATTTTTAATTGTAACTTGGTGCTGAAACGCGATAAATCACCGATGATTTTTAATCGGACCTGATTTTTATGCAGCAGTTTGATTTCTTTTTGCAGCACAAACATAAAAAGTTCCATCAGACTGCTGACTTCATCTTCCGGCCGGCGCCAGTTTTCGCTGCTAAAAGCAAACAGAGTTAACGAAGGAATATTCAGCCGGCGGCAAAAACTGACAGCACGACGCACTGCGTCGACACCTTTTTTGTGGCCCCAAACCCGTGGTTTGCCTTGCCGTTCCGCCCAGCGACCGTTGCCATCCATAATGATGCCAACATGTCGGGGCAGCGCCTGATCCATCGTCGTGCTTGAAATTGTCATCCGTCGAGATTTCCGCATTAAATGCTGTTTTTATCAACAAAAAAGCGCCGCGAAGGGGTCTGCACGGCGCTTTCCATCAGCCATGGACAGTCATCAGACTTCCATGAGTTCCTTTTCTTTTGCTGCCAGAACTTCATCAATTTTCTTGATGAACAAGTCTGTCAGCTTCTGCGCTTCATCCACTGCGCGGCGTTCATCGTCTTCACTGATTTCCTTGTCTTTTTGTAACGCTTTAAAGTCGGCGTTGGCATCACGACGGATGTTGCGCACCGCAACGCGGGCGCCTTCAGCTTCACCACGCACCACTTTGACCAGGTCACGGCGACGCTCTTCCGTCAGCGCTGGTAACGGCACACGGATACTGGTGCCGGCACCAATCGGGTTTAACCCCAGGTCAGATTGCATAATGGCTTTTTCCACCGCCTGAATCATAGAACGATCAAAGACCGTGATCATCAGGGTGCGGGAGTCTTCAGCAGATACGTTGGCGCATTGACGTAGTGGTGTATCCACACCGTAATAAGAAACCTGAATACCATCAAGCAGGCTCGGATGAGCACGGCCGGTGCGGATTTTTGACAGTTGGCTTTTCAGCGCTTCAACGCTTTTTTCCATCCGGGTTTTGCTGTCTTGCAGAATATCGTTGATCACTTGGTTGTTCCTTCGCGTACTTTCGGCTCGAAAAAGTGCCGGTAGTTTACTGTAAATTTTCAGCGTGGTCGATCACTGTACCTTCAGCTTCACCCATCGTCACGCGCTTCAGTGCGCCTGGTTTGTTCATGTTAAACACGCGGATTTGCAGGTTGTGGTCGCGCGCCAGAGTGAATGCCGCTAAGTCCATGACTTTTAACTCTTTTGACAATACTTCGTCATAAGTCAGACTACTGTACAGTGTCGCTGTAGGGTCTTTCACCGGATCTGCAGAATAGACGCCGTCTACTTTAGTTGCCTTTAATACCGCGTCGGCTTCAATTTCAATGCCGCGTAAACAGGCTGCAGAATCTGTCGTAAAAAATGGATTGCCGGTACCGGCAGAGAAAATCACCACACGACCGGATTTGAGCAGGCTGATAGCTTCAGCCCAGCTGTAGTTGTCACACACGCCATTCAGTGGAAATGCACTCATCAGACGGGCGTTGACAAAAGCACGGTGCAGCGCATCGCGCATCGCCAGGCCGTTCATCACGGTCGCCAACATGCCCATATGGTCGCCGACCACGCGGTTCATACCAGCTTTGGCTAAGCCTTCACCGCGGAAAATGTTGCCACCGCCAATCACGATACCAACCTGAATGCCCAGTTCAACCAGCTCTTTGATTTCAGCAGCCATCCGGTCCAGCACTTTGGGATCAATACCAAAGCCTTCATCGCCCATCAGGGCCTCACCACTGAGTTTTAACAGGATTCTTCTGTAGGTAGGTTTTGGATTGATGCTCATAGGATCCCCATTGTGCTGGTCAGTTAAATACTTAGAATGCAATGAAACAGCTGTGGCGGGACTAACGGATTCACCGAAGTTTGCACAGGTTTCACTTAAAAAAAACCGCGGCTGGCAAGCCAGTCGCGGTTAGTGTAGTCGGTTTCAGCAGCATGCTGAAGCGCGATTATTTTTTCGCAGCAGCGATTTGCGCAGCAACTTCAGCTGCGAAGTCAGTTTCCTGCTTCTCGATGCCTTCGCCTACTTCCAGACGGATGAAGCTGACTGCTTTCGCGCCGTGTTGCTTCAGGAACTCGCCTGTAGTGATAGCTGGGTCTTTCACGAATGGCTGACCAGTCAGAGAAACTTCGCCAGTGAACTTCGTCATCCGGCCAGCAACCATCTTCTCAGCGATTTCTTTTGGCTTACCGCTGTTGATAGCGATTTCGATCTGGATTTCCTGCTCTTTTGCCACAACTTCAGCCGGAACTGAATCTGGAGTCAGGAATGAAGGGTTGTTTGCAGCAACGTGCATTGCAACGTCTTTGGCAACTTCTTCGTTACCGCCTTCCAGTACCACTAACACGCCGATACGGCCTGAGTGTGTGTACTGACCGATCACGTCGCCCTGGGCAACAGAGATACGGCGGATAGCGATGTTTTCACCGATTTTAGCAACCAGCGTCGCACGCGCTTCTTCAACAGTAGCGTCGCCCAGAGAAGCAGCACTTAAGGCTTCTACAGTGAACAGCTTGTTGGCGTGAGCCAGATCAGCAGCGGCATTAGCAAATGCCAGGAAGTTGGCGTCACGGCCAACGAAATCTGTTTCACAGTTAAATTCGATTGCAACTGCGTAACCGTTACCAACGCGAGTCAGTACAGTACCTTCAGCAGCGATCCGGCCTGCTTTCTTGGCAGCTTTGGCCTGACCGTTTTTACGCATTAATTCGATTGCGCCTTCGATATCACCGTTGGTCTCTTCTAAGGCTTTTTTGCAGTCCATCATGCCAGCGCCAGTGCGCTCGCGTAATTCTTTAACCATACCGGCAGTTACGGCCATGGGGAATTCCTCGTTTCAATCGGGTTAGACAAACAGGGGCAATGCCCCTGTCAGATTAAAAGGTGAATGGGGTCAATCAGATGACAGACCCCATACAGCTGTATTACTCAGCTGCAACGAAGTTGTCGGCTTCTGCCTGAACTTCGATGTTTTTATCACGGCCTTCTGCGATAGCAGCGTTTACGGCGCTCAGGTACAGCTGGATAGCGCGGATCGCGTCATCGTTACCTGGGATAACAAAATCAACACCTTTAGGATCAGAGTTGGTATCAACGATAGAAACTACTGGAATACCCAGGTTGTTAGCTTCTTTGATCGCGATGTGTTCATGGTCAGCATCGATAACGAACAGAGCGTCTGGCAGACCGCCCATATCTTTGATACCGCCTAAGCTCTTCTCCAGTTTGTCCATTTCACGGGTACGGTCCAGAGCTTCTTTTTTAGTCAGCTTGTCGAAAGTACCGTCCTGGCTCTGAGCTTCCAGGTCTTTTAAACGTTTGATGGACTGACGCACAGTTTTCCAGTTAGTCAGCATACCGCCTAACCAGCGGTGGTTGACGTAGTACTGATCAGCTTGTTTTGCAGCGTCTTTGATTGCTTCAGAAGCAGCGCGTTTGGTACCTACGAACAGGATTTTGCCTTTCTTCGCAGCCACTGACTGGATGAAAGTCAGTGCGTCGTTCATCATTGGAACAGTTTTTTCCAGGTTGATGATATGAACGCGGTTACGGGCGCCGAAAATGAAAGGCTTCATTTTTGGGTTCCAGTAACGGGTTTGGTGACCGAAATGTACGCCCGCCTGGAGCATATCGCGCATTGAAACTTTAGCCATTTGAGTAATTCCTTAGTAAGGGGTTAGGCCTCCATACACCCCATAAATCCGACTGAAGCATGCTTCAGCACCCCGGTTTATGTGACGATGTATGTGTGTTGTTTAACTTAAGTTTGGTTGTGCAACCTTGACGCTGACTAATCTTTGCAGAATTTCGTCGGCTTTATTTGCCAAATTGCGGCGCGCTTTATACCATAGGCGCCCCGCAAACACAATGAATTGTGTAGTTTTACAGCAGAGAGAACCTGATGGCCGCCACGATCAAAACCCCGGAACAAATCGAAAAAATGCGCATTGCAGGCCGTCTGGCCGCAGAAGTGCTGGAAATGATCGAGCCTTATGTCAAACCGGGTGTGACGACGGGCGAGCTGGACCGCATTTGCCACGACTATATGGTCAATGTGCAAAAAACTGTCCCTGCCCCACTGAACTACCACGGTTTCCCCAAATCGATTTGCACCTCAGTCAACCATGTGATTTGTCACGGCATTCCGGCGGATGACAAAGTGCTCAAAGACGGCGATATCGTCAACATCGACATCACCGTCATTAAAGATGGCTTTCATGGTGACACCTCAAAAATGTTTGTCGTCGGCAAACCCAGCATTCTGGCAGACCGGCTGATCCGGGTGACGCAGGAATGTCTGTACCTCGGCCTGAAGAAAGTCAAAAATGGTGCCCGCCTTGGCGATATCGGCCATGTGATTCAGGTGCATGCGGAAAAACATAACTACTCCATCGTGCGTGAATATTGCGGTCATGGCATCGGTGAAGTGTTTCACGAAGACCCGCAAGTGTTGCACTACGGCCGGCCCAACACCGGCGATGTGTTAAAAACCGGCATGTGCCTGACCGTTGAACCTATGGTCAACGCTGGTGAGCGCCACAGTAAATTACTGAAAGACGGCTGGACGGTTGTAACGAAAGATCGTAGTTTATCTGCGCAGTTCGAGCACACTATTGTGGTGACGGACACGGGTTGTGAAATTCTGACGTTGCGTTCAGATGACACTATTGAGCGGATCCTGACAGCGGACGCCTGAGTGCGCGCCCTGTCAGCACAGGGTAACAGCGCATGACAACGGCTATGGTCTTTGAAAAAACAGTCCCGGGCCAGTTTACCCTCGACGGTTATAAAAAACATTTCAGTGACTTTCTCGACTGGCTGAAAGTCGCTTCTGCCACGCAAAGTGTGGCGACACTGGTGCGGGCCCGCGCCCGTTTTATCGACGAGGTGCTGCAGCAGCTGTGGCGCCATTATCAGTTGCAGCAGCACAAAGGCCTGACCTTAATCGCCGTGGGCGGTTATGGCCGCGGCGAACTCCACCCCTACTCCGACATTGATTTATTGATCCTGACCGAATCGCGCTTAAGCCGCGAGCAGCAGGAACAAATCGGCCAGTTTGTCACTATCCTGTGGGATTTACGCCTCGAAGTCGGCCACAGTGTCCGCACTATTAAAGAAACACTGACACTTGGGCGGGAAGACATCACCATCGCCACCAACCTGATGGAAATGCGTTTCCTCAGTGGTAATCAGCAGTTGTTTGAACAGCTGGCGCTGGAAGTCAGTAAAGACAGTTTCTGGCCAAGCAAAGACTTCTTCCAGGCCAAACGCCACGAACAACAGGGCCGTCACGCGCAATATCACGGCACCGCCTACAATCTGGAACCAAATTTAAAAGCCAACCCTGGCGGTTTGCGTGATATCCAGACCGTCGGCTGGGTGGCAAAAAAACACTTCCGCACCCGCACCATGCGGGAGCTGGTCGCACACCATTACCTGACCGAAGATGAATATCAGGAACTGATGGAATGTGAGGCGTACCTGTGGCAGATGCGCTTTGCGCTGCATCTGGAAGCCGGTCGCAATGAAAACCGCATTTTGTTTGATTATCAGCCGGCTGTGGCCCGTTGGCTCGGTTTTGGCGATGACGGCAAAGCCTCAGTCGAACGGATGATGAAACGCTTTTTCCGTACTGTGCAGCGCGTCAGCGAACTTAACGAAATGCTGTTGCAGCACTTTGAAGGCAACATCCTGAAAAGCCACAGCAAATTTAAAGTGCAAAAGCTCGATGAAGTGTTCGAGCAACATGGCCACTTAATCTATGCCTTGGATAAAGCGGTATTCGCCCGGCGCGAAAACATTCTGAAACTGTTCTGGCATATCGCCGAACAACCCAGCATCCAGGGCATCCACTCGGAAACGCTGCGGCTGCTGCGCCAGGTGCGGCGCCGGCTGATGGGCGATTTGCAGGATTACCAGGGCTGTCGTGATTTATTTATGGCGATAATCCGCCATCCGCAAGGCATGGACCGCGCTATTACACTGATGCACCGCCATGGCATTCTGGCGGCTTATCTGCCGGCCTGGCGTAATATCGTTGGCCAGATGCAATTTGATTTATTTCATGCCTACACGGTCGACGAGCACACGCACCGTTTGCTGAAGAATCTGCACCGCTACACTGAGCCGGAATTCGCCAACGAGTTTCCGCTTTGCACTGATATCGTCAAACGGCTGGAAAAACCGGAACTGCTGTATTTAGCCGGTATTTTTCATGACATTGCCAAAGGCCGCGGTGGTGACCACTCAGAACTCGGCGCCATCGACGCCCGTGAGTTTGGCAAGATGCACAAACTCAGTGAATTTGATACCAAACTGATTGTCTGGCTGGTCGAGCAACATCTGCTGATGTCGGTCACCGCGCAGCGCCGCGACATTCACGATCCTGCCGTGATCGCCGAATTTGCCGACAAAGTGCGCGACGAAACCCGGCTGAATTACCTGTATTGCCTGACACTGGCCGATATCCGCGCCACCAACGACAATTTGTGGAATGACTGGAAAGGCTCGTTGCTGCGTGAACTTTATCTCGGCACACAGAAGGCTTTCCGCCGTGGTCTGGAAAAACCGATGGACCTGCGCGACCAAATCCGCGAACACCAGTCTGAAGCCTTGCGTCTGCTGGCTGAAATCGGCATCACCGAAGATAAAGTGTTGCCGCTGTGGGCCAAATTTAAAGCCGATTACTTCGCCCGGTATAATCCTAAACTGATTGCCTGGCATAGCGAACATCTGCTGGCACATGCCGATTTCAGCAAACCGCTGGTGCTGGTCAGCCCGACCGCAATGCGCGGCGGCACCCAGATCTTCGTGTATACCGCTGACCAGCCAAAGCTGTTCGCCCGGATGGTGGCAGCACTCGACAGCAAAAAAGTCAGTATCTTTGATGCACAGATCATGACCAATAAAGATGGTTATGCCATGGATACTTTTGTCGTGCTGGAGCAAAACGGCAATGCCGTGACCTCCACCTCACGCATCCAAAGCATCAAGAAAGCGCTGGAACAGGCAATAGGCCAGCCTGATTTGGTACTCAGTGCCAAAGTTCGCGTGAACAAACAGCTCAAAGCCTTCCATGTGCCGCCCAAAGTGGTGTTTTTACCGGGCAAAAATAAACACCGGACTATGCTGGAACTGGCTGCATTGGATATGCCGGGTTTGCTGGCCACTATTGGTCAAGTGTTTGCGCAGTGTGACATCAATATTCACGCTGCAAAAATCACCACCATTGGCGAACGTGCCGAAGACTTTTTTATGATTTCAACCCGCGAGGACCAGGCGTTGTCAGCTGATGAGCAGGCAATTTTACGCCGGGTGCTGGTGGAACAACTCACAGATGTTACAGAAGGCTGAAGAACCACCATGTCTGATTTAAAAAGCATTATCGAACAAGCATTTGAAGACCGCTTGTCGATCACTCCATCCACCGTCAGTGACGAAGTCCGCCAGGCCGTCAACAACGCAATCGCCCTGCTCGATGCTGGTCAGGCCCGCGTTGCCGAAAAAATTTCCGGCGAATGGGTGACCCATCAATGGCTGAAGAAGGCAGTGCTGTTGTCGTTTCGAATCAATGACAACCAGGTGATGGACGGCGCAGAAAATCGCTTCTTTGATAAAGTCCCAATGAAATATGCCAGCTACAGCCACGAGCAGTTTGTCGCTGAAGGTGTGCGCGTGGTGCCACCAGCCGCCGTGCGCAAAGGCAGCTATATCGCGAAAAACGTGGTGTTAATGCCGTCCTACGTCAACATTGGCGCTTATGTCGGTGAAGGCACGATGGTGGATACCTGGGCGACAGTTGGCTCTTGCGCTCAAATCGGTAAAAACGTGCATTTGTCCGGCGGCGTCGGCATCGGTGGTGTGTTAGAACCGTTGCAGGCCAATCCGACCATTATCGAAGACAACTGTTTTATCGGTGCGCGCTCTGAAGTGGTTGAAGGCGTCATCGTCGAAGAAGGTGCGGTATTGTCGATGGGTGTTTATATCAGCCAGTCGACGCGAATTTTTGACCGTGAAACCGGCGAAATCACTTATGGCCGTGTACCAGCAGGTGCAGTGGTTGTACCAGGTTCCATTCCGTCTAAGGACGGTACCCATAGCCTGTATGCGGCTATTATCGTGAAAAAAGTTGATGCCCAGACCCGCGCCAAAGTCGGCATTAATGCCCTGCTGCGCAGTATTGATTAATAAATATTTTGGAAAAGAAAAACCCGGCAATTGCCGTAATGCCAGTCAGATAAGCTGACTGGCATTATTTTTTGTGCGGATATTTACTGGGCTTTCGTTTCACGAGTCTTGGATACGATCGCTCCTCACGCCTGAACGGCAACACAAAGAATTCGGCTTTTCTCGTTAAATCTTCTAGCTCTTTCGGAATATGATGGGCGCTGATTAAGGTGAATCCATGCTCAAACAAGCTCACTATCGCATTGGCACATAACATAAAACTTAACTCGTTCGGATAAATTCCCGGTAGGGTTTTGGCCATTCTGACCATCTGATAGCGGATGAGGTTGTAACAGAGCAATACGCCCCATAGCTCTTGTTTCACCATCTCGGATTTTTTGCTTCGCAGCGTGAATTCGTTTGCCAGCAGTTGCTGTTTTATCTCCCGATAACCCAGTTCGATTTCCCAGCGCTGGCTATATAAATCCACGATTTCATCCCCCATATACTGCTTCGTATCGAGCATTGAAGTTAGGATAAAGCATTCTTTTCCTTTCACTTTTTTATGCAGCAACCTAGCTTCCACATGCGTTGGCAGACCCGGCCATTTCTTTTGTGCTTGCGGGCTGGTTGCAATTCGAACTCGTAAATCTTGTTTACCCAGCTTTTCCACGACCTCATATTGCGTGCCTTTTTTAAGCGGAATAAGCCAGTGACGGTTTTGGCCTTTCGCTTGCCATGCATTGAGCAGCCCTAACGAGTAAAAGCCTCGGTCAAACAGCGTCAGGCTATTATCTGGTGTCGTTTCAATCAGTTGCTCAGCCAGTATCATTTCATTGGTACTGTATTTATCCATCGCGGCACCAATCAATAAATGACTGGTCAGCTCCATTTGGCAAACCATTCTGACCATTGGCCACGCGGATTCGCCTGCGGTGGTGATAGGTTTGGTAAAAGCTTCGGTATTCTCTGCCGTGTCAGGAGCGCGCCAGACAACACCATCAACCCCAAGTAGTTGCAGACCACACCAGCGTGGGTGTTCAGCATCCTGGTGCCAGAGTTCTTGTGTTTGATGAAAGACTTGCCGCATGGCTTCAGAGCCTAAGCGCTGTCTGCCTTGGACGATGGCGCTGGGCGCGACTAATTCTCGTCGTCCAGGTAACGCAATTTGCATTTTGTCAGCAATGCTCCAGACATCTTTGCCACGGTACAGCGCCATTCCGAGCACAACCATCACCAGTGATTCTAAAGGCAAGCGGCGTCGGCGGACGGTAACAACCCCAGCTTCCTGCAAGCATTGACTGATGAACGCTTCTGGTAACAATTGCTGAAGCGCACCGGCTTCGATGTTTGGGAAATAACGATTGGCAAGGGTTAAAGCGGTGACTAACTGCATAGAAAAAGGCCTGCGACATTTCTGTTGCAGGCCTTTATACATCAACCACTGGATCGGTCAACCGATCTGAAAAGTGCTTAACTGATCGGCATTAGGCACATTTGCCGGCTTTTTTATCTGTACAACAGGCTAAACCTTCATCGCCGCATTGAACGGTGGCACCGGCGGCTGGTCGTCTGGTTTATTCATATGCCGGCCATAAACGAGGTGGAACAACGGTGACGCCATCAGCGTGGTGACAATCGCCATCAGCACCATAATCGAGAACAGCCCTTGTTCTATCACGCCAAACTTCAGCGCGATATTGATGATAATCAGCTCCATCAGGCCACGTGCGTTCATCAGCGCACCAACGGCCATCGCCGTGCGGTTATCTGCGCCGCCAATCCGCGCCGCAGCCCAACAAGCTACACCTTTGGCAAAAATAGAGGCCGCCAGAATAGCCAGCGCGATAAACAGCACATCAAAAGACGCCAGCACGTTTAACTGGGTTTTCAGGCCGGAGTAAGTAAAGAACATCGGCAGTAACACAAAAACGGTGACTTTTTGCAGCCGCGCTGTGACCAGCTCGGTCAGTTTGCCACGTGGCATCGCAATACCAAGCAGGAAGCCGCCAAACACAGCATGTAAACCGACCCATTCCATTGCATAAGCGGAGATGGAGAACAACACAAACACCAGCAATAGCTGGGCGGCAGTCAGCACGCCGGTTTTTTCGACTTTATCTGCCAGTGGCTGCAGCCAGCCGCGCACTTTGGTCAGCATCAGGCTGGCGTATAACACACCACCGACCACGGCTTTAATCGCCAGAATAGTGCCGCCTCCAAAGCTGGCTAATACCACCGCCAGCACCACCCAGGCCGCCGCGTCGTCTATGGCACCAGCCGCCAGGGCCAGCGTTCCCAATGCAGTCCCAGCCAGGCCTCGCTCATAAATAATCCGCGCCAGCATCGGAAACGCAGTGATAGCAATTGCCGCGCCCATAAATAAAGCCGCATTGGCAAAAGAGATATTGGCAGCAAACAAGCCCGGAGTTTCTAATAACCACAGACACAACAGCGCGCCAACGCCAAAAGGCACTATCATGCCAGCAAGGCTGACGCCGACAGCGCTGCGGGCATTTTTGCGAAACAGCTGGGTGTTAAACTCGAGGCCGACCAGAAACATATACAAGCCGACGCCAAGCTGGGCACCGAAATACAAAATCGGCATGGTTTCAGCGACAAAAATACTTTGCTGCAGCTCTGGCCAGAACAAACCAAATAAGGACGGCCCCAACACCACGCCGGCAATCATTTCGCCGACCACTTTCGGTTGACCGATAAATTTAGCCAGATAACCAAAAACTTGGGCGGCGACAATAATCAGCGCAAGTTGTGGCAGAAATGCCAAAGCCAAATCGACATAACTCATTGCTTATTATCTCTTTTTAACAATTATTAACGACAAGGTAGTGTGAGTGATGGTGTCGGTTTGTGCGCCGGCTTTTGCTGCCGGCTGTAGTTTTATTACCAACATACAGAAGCGTTTTAAGCGGTGCAAGCAGTGACTAGCTGCGTCACGGCAACTGCTTGATTTTCATTTAAACAAAAATCTTTCGCTCCATATCACGGTAATACACCGGCTAACCGGCGACAAAGCCAGCGTCCTTCGACGAATATACGCTGGGCAGCGCCCTGCAAATCTGGCATGCTGGACATCTTTACTCTGTGGCAGGAACCCCGGATCAATGAGTCAGGACCATGGCGATCAACTCGATCAACAACTGTTATTTGAAGTCATCGAAAATCAACTGGCGGATGGTTATCCGCTCAAAGTCAAAGCCACGCTGATGCGGCTGTGCATGACTGGTCATAGCCGCGAAGATGCGCTGGAACTGATTGCCTGCGCTCTGGCGCCGGAAATGTTTGCCGTGGTGGAACTGCAGCAGGAATTTAATCTGCCACGGTATGAAGCACATCTGGATTTGTTACCGCAAACCCCATGGATTGAACAAGACTGAGCCCATCCCGTTGAATATGATCCGCTGGCAAGCCATTGCCCTGTTTTGCTGTCTCTGCTTATTTCTGGCTGGTTGTCAGCAAACGCCTCTTAAGCCGGGTCAGCCGGTCAATGCAGTGCCAGCGGCTGGTCAGCTTTACGCGCAAACGGCAGCACAGTTACCGCCGGCTAATGCTTTACCAGATTATGCAGCTTTATATCAGAGCTTTTTAGCGTCAGGCCAGGCGCAGCAAAGCGCCATCGACTGGCGTGCCATGCAACAGCAGCTGATGCAGACCGATATCAGCCAGTGTCTGAGCCTGCCCTGGCGGCAATGGCAACAACAAAACCTGCTGAATCTGGCCTTTTACCGGCTGGCAATGAACTGCTATCAGGAACATCAGCAACAGAGCGAACTGAAAGCACTGCAAGCTTACCAGAGTTATCTGCGCGACGGTATATTGCGCAGCGGCAACGGCAAAGCCAGTTACTCCGCCTGGCGCATTAATACCTTTGCCGACGCGCACGAATTGCTCAGCCTGCTGGGCATGCAAACCCAAGATTACCATGCCGTGCTGTCATCGTCTGGCAACAGCATGCATTATGAAGTGCAGGTCTACGACCCGGCCGACAACCGGCTGAAAACCGTGTTTTTTGACAATCAGCGTTATCTGCATGCCATCGACGGCTTACCCTTTCCCTTTGTCGGGCTGGTCGATGGCTGGCGCAAAGAACTGTTACCGGAAGGCGCAGCCAGCAATCCGGCGATGATGGTGCCACTGGCAATCGCACTGATGGAAGAAAACAACACAGCAGAAGCCGAGGCTTTGCTACTCAAAGCGGTGACGCAAGGCTCGCTGCAAGCCAAAGTCAAGCTGGCAGAATGGTGTTTCCAACCGGCCCTGCACTTAAAAACCAGTAAAGCACAGTGTCTGGGCTGGCTGACTGATGCAGCGGACCAGGACTATATCCCGGCGTTGCAACTGTTACATCTCCTGCATTTTAAGACACTGATCGCAGGCAAACATCAGCCTGCAGTAACTGAACTGCAAGCCTATATCAACGAACGAGCTGGCCCTGGCGTCGCCGAAGTGCAGCTGGCCCGTTATCTGCTGCAGGGAAAACTGACCCCACGCGACGCCGCAGCAGCTATTACGCAATTACTGGCAGCAGCGAAAGCCGGCCACCCGGACGCCGCCAGCTTTGCCATTCTGGCGCAGCTTGAACATCAGCAGCTCCCTGCAGCTACTGCCACGGCACAGCTAAAACAACTGGCAGAACAGGGCAGTACCACAGCCGCTTATTTGTATGTGTCGGATTTGATGCAACAGCCAGAGCTCAACGAAACTGAGCGCCAGCAGGCGCAGCAGCTGCTGCGACAGGCGATGTTATCCTATCACCCGGAAGCCTTTTATCTGTATGGCTATGGCCTGGAGCGGCGCTGGTTCGCTGGCGACAGCATGCCGGCCAATTATTATTACCAACAAGCTGCTGAACGCTTTTTTGCCCGCGCCATGCTGCGGCTTGGCAATATGTACAGTGATGGCGAACTCGTCAAAGCCGACCCGCTGCAAGCAAGCCGCTGGTTATATTTGTGTACCCGCCAGGGGATTGCGGCCTGTGCTTTCCATGTCGGTGTGATGCTGGATGACGGTGAAGGTATCAATGCCGACCCTGCCGCCGCCATGCGGTTTTATAGTTTTGGCGCCGAACAGGGTTATGCGCCGGCGCTAAACCGGCTGGGATTGTTATATCTGTTTGGCAAAGGCACTAAAGCTGATCCGGTGAAAGCCGTGGAATTACTGCAACAGGCCGCCAGCAAGGGCAGTGCCAGCGCCAGTTATTACCTCGGTTTGTTGTATTTTGAAGGTCAGCAGGTCAGCCGCGATCTGGTCAAAGCCCGGCAGTATTTTGAACAGGCGCGGGAACATCCGAAAGCCCGCTATTATCTGGAAAACTGGCAGCAGCTGACGGCACAGCCAGCCAAATAACGCCGGGTTCCAGCACCCGGCACTTTACAATATTCTGTAGTCAATTCGTCACTAAGTGTAATGCTGCTCGCGGTGGTAATCCCGGCTCAGTTAAGCTTTTGCTTAATTTATTCCGGAGACACCTCATGTCAAAGATTTATCGCCCGCTGCCAATCGCAGCCCTGTTGAGTTCTGTGTTAATTGCCCAGCCTGCGCTGGCCACTGTCGTGTTAGTGAAAACCAGTCTCGGTGACTTTGAAGTCAACCTGTTTGACCAGTCCACGCCGGTGACCGTCACCAATTTCCTCAGTTATGTCAAAGCCGGTAGCTATAACGGCACCTTTATCCATCGCAGCGAGCCTGGCTTTGTGATCCAGGGCGGTGGATTTAAATACAGCGGGAACAATGCGGCACCATTTAGTGCCGTGGCGCAACAGGCGCCGATCCGCAACGAACCGAAATGGTCGAACGTGCGCGCCACTATTGCGATGGCCAAAGTCGCCGGCGACGCGCATAGTGCCACCAATCAATGGTTTATCAATCTGGCGGATAACAGTGGTGGCAATCCGCAGCTCGATTTACAAAACGCCGGCTTTACCGTGTTTGGTCAGGTTACGGGCAATGGCATGGAAGTGATTGATGCCATCGCCGCGCTGCCGAATAAACTCAACGCCAGTTTCAACGGCGTGCCACTGCGTAATTACACCAGTGCTGATGCCACAGCGCAGCGAGCAGTGACTCAGGATAATCTGGTGCTGATTGAAAGCATCAGCGTCGTTAACAGCGAAACCAACAGCGCCGCCAGCCTGAATCCAAAAGCTAATACCGCAATTTTACAGCAGCAAAACAGCGACAGCAGCAGTTCAGGCGGTGCTTTCGGGTTTGTATTGCTGGGCTTGGCCGCTTTGCTCGGCCTGGCCCGTCGTCGTTAATTCGGTCAGACAATTCCGGCAAAAACAGGCTGTGGCATTCGCCGCCGCCTGTTTATCCTGTAACGGCGGTAATTGCATGCACCAGCAAACCGCCTGCCCTTGTGCAAAACCGCAACTATTGGTTGCGCCACAACGCGGACACAACTGACTATTCACAGACACTGGTTGCATGATCTTTTATCCCCGCTGTGTTGCAGATGCTGCTGCAATTCAATGGCGGCCTCGCTGATATGCTGTTGCAGCAGTTCAAGCGCCGCTGCATGCCGGCCCTGCCGCAAATGCTGTAACAGCGCACGATGTTCTGCCGCACTTTTGTCAGCATAACCCAGCTCTGCTTGCTGAAACCCCAGATACATCGCCACTTTGAGGTGCAATTGCTGCAGTAACTGCAGCAGCGTTGGCATGCCACATGGCTGATACAACAGCTGATGAAACTGCCAGTTTAGTTCACCCTGTAGTAACGGATCATGCGCTGCGGCATCAGCAGCATTCAGGCAATCTTCGGCCGCACCCAAAATCGCCTGATTCAGCTGAGGCAAAGCCTGACGCAGTGCTAAAGGTTCCAGCTGACTGCGGATCAGGCAAAGTTCCTGCGCTTCGCCGGCCGATAAAGGCGGCACCATCAGACTGGCTTTGCCGGCGCTGACCAGCCAGCCTTCTGCCAACAGCCGTGCCAGCGCTTCCCGCACCGGAATGCGGCTGGTCTGATAATAGTCCGCCAGCTCTTGTTGTTTCAGTGCACGGCCTGCCGGCCAGCGCCGGCGGCGGATGTCGTCCCGCAGTTGCAGATAAAGATCAGCTTTTTGCATCAGGCCCGCCATTTTTGCAGCAGTAAAACAACCAATCCCAATACCAGACCCCAAAAGGCCGAAGCTAAACCAAAAAAGCTGACGCCGGATGCGGTCAGCAAAAAGGTCAGCATCGCCGCTTCACGGTACTGTCCTTCAGCGGTGACCACCGATAAGTTGCCGGCGATCGTGACCAATAACGCCAGCCCTGCTACCACCGCCACCAATGCCGGCGGGAAGGCCAGGAATAAGGCCACTATGGTGGAGCCGGCAAGGCCAGTCAGCAGATAAAACACCCCGGCGGCAATGCCGGCACGGTAACGTGATGCCGGCTCCGGGTGCGCTTCTGGCCCGCTGCAAATCGCAGCGGTAATAGCCGCGAGGTTAATTGAGAAATTGCCAAATGGCGCGGTGATCAAGGTCAGCAAACCAGTCACAGTTAACAAGGGCGACACCGGCGTCTGATAACCCTGACTGCGCAGCACCGCCAGCCCAGGCAGGTTTTGTGACGACATAGTCACGATAAAAAGCGGCAACCCGACACCTAACATCGCCTGCCAGTGAAACTCCGGCCAGACCCATTCCAGTTGCACCAGGGATGGCTCTAACTGCTGCACCGACCATTCGCCGCGCAGCAAGGTGAAAATTACTCCAGCCAGTAACACCAGCGGAATACTGTATCTGGCGATAAAACGCCGACTCAGAACAAACAGCAGCACTAAGCCAATCACCAGCACGGGCGCCTGTGGCAAATGGCGGAAAATACCTAAGCCAAACTGCAACAAAATTCCGGCCAGCATCGCATTGGCCAATGGTAGTGGCAGCACTTTGCTGAGTCTGTCAAACCAGCCCGACAGCCCAAGCAGCAAGGTCAGCAAGGCGCTGAACATAAAAACGCCGACAGCTTCGGCCAGGCTATAGCCGCTCAGGCTGGTGGCGAGCAGCGCAGCACCGGGTGTGGACCAGGCTGTCAGTACTGGTGCTTTGAAGTACCAGGAAAAGCCGATGCAGGTTACCCCCATGGCAAATCCAAGAATCCCAATCCAGCTGGCGATTTGCCCGGCATTGGCCCCTGCCGCAGCAGCCGCCTGAAACACAATGGCGACTGAGCTGGCAAAGCCAACTAACACCGCGACAAAACCTGCGACCCAATGTGAACTGCTCCAACCGGCAGTATCTCCACCGCTCTGCTGTACTGACGCTGTCATGCTGCTCCCCCTGCTTTATTTGGTTTGTCAGCAGCATACCATTAAATGTATACACAAAATAAATTTGTATACATTTTTAGTTTTTGCCTGAAACCTCCAGCTGACGGGCGACATAACTGCAACTGGCATGGATCTGCAAATGTTGCTGACGGGCCCATTCGAGTGCGGCCGTGGTTAACAATGCCGCAATGCCCTGCCCCCGAAATTCCGGCGGAACAAAAGTATGATACAAATCGACCGCCGGCTGCCCTTGCGCCTGAAATAGCCGGTATTCCAGCCGTGCTTCGGCGCCTTCGGCCTGATAAATAAAACAACATTGTGGTATTTGGTGTTGGACCTGCATCTCTGGCTCTCCCGGTTCATCATCTCTGTTACTGAAATTCAGACAAGCTTTACCTATGACAACGCTATCATTTAAAGTGGCCGCATTCTGACCGCTCTCTGATCGCTCGCTGGCTGCAGCCACGCCGGCTCTGAAGGATAAATGATGAAATTGCCTGTGCTCTCTGTGTTGGTTGCTGTGTTCACTACTTTCGCCGCACAAGCGGTGTTCGCAGCGGATACCGCGTCAGCTTATTACGAAAAAGCCCGGCAATATAGTCAGCAGGCACAATGGCGTGCAGCAGAACTGGAGCTGCGCAACAGTCTGCAGCAAAACCCAGCTTATTTGCCGGCCCGGCTGATGCTGGGTCAGGTCCTGCTCAAAGCCGGCAACTGGAGCAGTGCGGAAAAAGAATTACAGCTGGCGCTGGACGGCGGTGCTGCGGTCGAACCGCTGATTTACGGTTAAATCAACAGCAGTTTTCTCAGATCCCACCATTGCTGCAATCGATCCGTTCAGATAGCAACTTCGCCATTAAAGCGCAGTATCTGCAGGCGCAATTACATCTGGTACAGCAACAGCCGGAACAGGCGCTGCGCATCTATCAGCAACTGCTGAACAAAGACCCAAATGACCCTATCGCTTTGCTCGGCAAAGCCCGTGTGCTGCAGCAACAGGGCAAATTGGCAGAGGCCCTGAACAGCATCGTATTGTACCGGGAGAAATTCCCCTACAACCCATATGGCCAGCTGATCCATGCGGCATTAGTTGGTCTGCAGGGTGATGACAAAGAACAAAACCGCATGCTGCGTCAGGTCCAGATGCAGCTGAACAATCTGCCGGAAGACGCCAAAGAGCAGGAAGATGTGTTATTGCTGACCGCAACTATGGATTTCAGCCAGGAAAAATTTGAGCAGGCCATTCTAAAACTGCGCCGGGCACTGAAACTCTATCCGGCCAATTACCAGGTGCATCAGCTGTTGGCCCAAAGTTATCTGCAACTGAATGATACCAAAACGGCGGCAGGATTCAGCCAGCAGGCCATCAAGCTCAACCCGGCGGATTTCCAGCTTTATTTACTCGCTGCCGCCATCGCCCGCGCCCAACAGGACGCCGCAGCAGAGCAAACCGTGCTGCAAACAGCCTTCCAGGCTTTTCCAGAGCAAACTGAGGTGCGTAAAGCCTATATCCAAAGCCTGCTGGGCAATCAGCAAGGCGCGAAGGCGCGTCAACTGCTGAGTGAGCAACCCGGGCACAATCAGCAAGCGGATTTAATAGTATTGGGCTATTTGCAGCTGGAGCAGGGTTTACTGGGCGATGCGCAGCAAACTGCCGCTGATTTACTCAAGGCTGATCAGTCCAAAGTGGAAATTTTCCAGCTGGCCGGCGATGTCGCGGCCAAATCTGGCGATGCTGCCCTGGCACGACAGTTTTATCAACAAGCGCTGACCCTGGATGCGGCCTACAAACCCAGTCTGTTATCCATGGCCAGTCTGGCACTGCAACAACAGGACTGGAGCGGCGCTATGCAGTCTTACCAGATTTTGCTGCAAAAGGATGCTGCCGACCCGCTGGTGCTGCAGCTGATGGCTGACGCTGCGCTAAGGCTGGGGAAAGCCAGCGAGGCAATTCATTATTTACAACAGCTGGACGCGCAGGACCAAAAGCTGGTACCCGCCCGGATGGCTTTAATGGAATTGTATTTACAAACTAATGCGTTAGCTGAAGCCAAAGCGCTGGCAGAGCAACTGACGGAACAAACCGATATCAGCGCAGATTTGTATTTTGCCAAAGCGCGACTGGCGCTGAAACAACAGAACCAGGCTGAAGCGCAGCGTCTGCACGATATTCTCTATGGGCTTTGGTACGATCAGTCCTGGCGGCTGCGCGACCTCGCCGATCTGCAGTTAAGCGCTAAAGACAGTAACGGGGCGAAGAAAACGCTGAGCCGGCTGCAGGCACTGGACAGCGATGAAGTTCAGCTCAGTCTGCTGCAGGCCCGGCTGGCCCTGCTGGAACAACGGTATGCCGATGGCTTACGTCAATTGCAAAAGCTGGAAAATCATCAGGCGCAGCAAAGCACAGTGGCTGAACTCAAAGCGCATTTTTATCTGGCGCAAGATCAAAATCAGGCCGCAGTAGAGCTCCTGACACCGCTGTTTCGCCAATCCGGTGCACAACAACATTTATTGTTGTTATTGCATGCACAACGCAATAAGCCGGCCGTAGTGCGACAGCTGTTACAGGATTGGCTGCAACAGCATCCAACGGACCTCAGTGCCACGCTGGCGCTGGCTGAACAGCTTGAGCAAGCAGGTGCCACCGAGCAAGCCCGTGCCGTTTATCAACAAAGCCCGTTATTGCCGACGCAGGCCATTTTGCAAAATAACCTGGCGGTGTTGCTGTTGGATACCGACCCACAACAAGCGCTGCAGTGGGCGGAAAAGGCGCACCAGGCCATGCCGGAACAAGCCGATATTCTCGATACGTACGGCTATGCGCTGGTCAAAGCCGGTCAGGCAGAAAAAGGCCTTGGCGTGCTGCGCGAAGCAGAGATCCGGCAGCCGCAGTCGGCCTTACTGCAACTGCATATCGCCGCCGCTTTGCTGCAGCTCAAGCGAACTGCAGAGGCTAAGAAGATCCTCAGCGCCCTGAACAGACCTGAGCTCAATGCTGCAGAACAACAGCTGTTGCAGCAACTACAGAAACATTAGAAATCAATCATAAACAGAGTAGCTGCTTCAGAAACTCTATTTTCTGTCATTTAAACCGTCTAATACTTAGACCCTCTGCGCTTTATTAAGAAATCAAAGATATACAAACCATTGTTATTAAATGATTAATTCTTAATAAACTGACCATAATGAGATTTCAGCGAAAATCCAAAAAGACAGCGCTGTCAAAAAGAAACCAAATCGGTTATCATCGTGCAAATTTTCAGCAGCATCTGCAGGAGCCTGCAATGAAGTTAGCATTAGTTTTTGGCTTGGTTGCGGCCAGCCTGTTTAGCGTGGTCTGTCAGGCCGGTAGCATCAGCCTGGGTCAGGCCGCCAATTATAATATGTTCGTCAAAGAAAACTTCAGCGCCAGCTCTTCAGACACCGAAGGAGCGGCGGCGATCGGCGGTAATTTGCAGGTCAATGGCGGTTATGATTTTGGTTACGTCAACAGCAGTGCTGCTGCAACAGTCACAGTCGGTGGCAACGTAGTGAAAAAGGGTGAGGGTCATCTCAACGTTTATGATGGTGCCGGCAATACCCGCCTCGGCGAACTGGTATACGGCGGCAGCTATAGCGTGACCGGCGGTGGTGTTGGTGTTGCGGGTACCAGTAAAGCGCCAGCGGCACTAGACTTTAACAGTGCTTTTACCCGGCTCAATGCGCTGTCCGATCAACTGGCTGCCAAAACCACCCCTGCGGTTGATGTTAATCGCAACACCCAGGACGGCGTGTTGGTATTTACGCCGGCCAAAGTCACCACAGACAATGTCTATATATTTAAGATCACGCAGGACGACCTGAATACTTTCCACACCATTCGTGTGGATAACAGCAACATCAGCAAAGATGCACTGGTGGTGTTCAACGTCAGCAATCCAAACGGTACGCCAGCGAAAAACTGGACGCCACAAGCGACATGCGCGGCCGGAAAAACCGACTGTTTGTCGCTGACGCAAGTGCGATATGAAGTGGGCGACCTGAACAGCAACAGTGCAGCTATCGCCAATCATGTTCTATTTAACTTCAACGGTATCAATGACCTGCGAATTGCATCTTCAGTCTACGGTTCTATTCTGGCGCCAAAGGCGGCCATCTCAACAGATTGGGGCGTGATTTGGGGTCAGGTGATGGCGAAATCCTGGAGCGGCAATCAGCAAGTGAACTGGGCGCCACTGGACATCCCACCAGGCGGAAACAACAGCGTCAATGCACCAAGCCCGGTTGCCCTGTTGTTATTGGTACCGGCTTTATTCTCGCTGCGCCGCCGCACGACATTGCAGGCACTGCCACAGCTACAGACGGTCTGATTTTTATCAGCGACCATAAACGGACCTGCGGGTCCGTTTTTTTATGCATAAGATTCGGTCATAGCGCCGACAGATCCTGCTAATTGCCGATCCCGTCCATCAGATTTCACCATCGCAGCTGTATTTTGGCGATCTCGCAGCAAAATAACGGCATTCACCGGAATAATGGTTGAAAAACCTAATCTGATCAGTAATCTGAAGCCATGAACAACGGCGAAACGCCGTCACCGGAAAAAGAGACCGCTGATGCCCACAATTGGAACTCCCGGCAGCGCCAGCAGCACCAAAGTATTGCTGCTGGGCTGTGGTGAACTTGGAAAAGAAGTTTGTCTGGAACTAAAACGATATGGCTGCGAAGTCATTGCCGCTGACCGCTACCCCAACGCGCCGGCCATGCAGGTGGCTGACCGTCATTATGTGATTTCAATGCTCGACGGTGCCGCATTACGCCAATTGGTGATCAGGGAAAAACCGGATTTTATCGTGCCGGAAATCGAAGCCATCGCCACTGCGACCTTGCTGGAACTGGAGCAGGAAGGCTTTTGTGTGATCCCAAGCGCGCGGGCCGCCCACCTGACGATGAACCGCGAAGGCATTCGCCGGCTGGCAGCCGAAGAACTGGGGTTACCGACATCACGTTTTAGATTCGCTGATGATCATCCGAGTTATCTCGCTGCAGTGGCAGAAATCGGTTATCCCTGCGTGGTAAAACCGATCATGTCATCTTCAGGTAAGGGCCAGTCTGTGCTGAAAAGTCCGGCGGATTTGGCCCATGCCTGGCAATATGCACAGGAAGGTGGCCGCGCCGGCAAAGGCCGGGTCATTGTCGAAGGCTTTGTCGATTTTGATTATGAAATCACCCTGCTGACAGTACGGACCGCTGACGGCCAGACTCAGTTCTGTGAACCTATCGGTCACCGGCAGGAACGCGGCGATTATCGCGAGTCGTGGCAGCCACAGGCGATGTCGGATGCGGCCTTAGCCAAAGCACGCGATTATGCCGGCCGCATTACCGCCGCATTAGGTGGCCGTGGTTTGTTTGGTGTCGAATTATTTGTTAAAGGCGACGACGTCTGGTTCAGTGAGGTCTCGCCACGACCACACGATACTGGCATGGTTACGTTGATTTCGCAGAATTTGTCCGAATTTGCCCTGCACGCACGGGCCATTCTCGGCCTGCCGGTACCGGTTATCCGCCAGTATGGGCCTGCAGCTTCTGCTGTCTTACTGGTGGCAGGTCATTCGCAACAAATGCAATATGGCAATCTGGCGGCGGCGTTAACTCAGCCGGACACGGAAATCCGTTTATTTGGTAAACCAGAAGTACAAGGTGAACGCCGGCTTGGCGTGGCGCTGGCACTGGGGGATTCAGTGCAGCATGCCGTGGATAAAGCTTTGCAGGCTGTAGCGCAAGTCAAAGTCAGTCTCTGATCATCAGGCTGTGGCTGATTGTGCTGAAGTCTCCTACACTATGAATGGACTGCCTGTTCCGGGGTGGTCTGCACAACCTGCAGTTCTGCAAAAGCAGTGCTGAATTGTTTTGGTCGCGACTAAGAGGGAAGCTCCATGATTTTGTTAGTTGGTGGTGAAAAAGGCGGCAGCGGCAAAAGTTGTCTGGCGCAGAACATCGCAGTGTATTTTTCCAGTATGAAAAATGCCAATGTCATCCTGGTCGACTGTGACCCGCAACGCACCACGTCTGACTGGGTCCAGGAGCGTCACTTGTCGCCTCAGGTCCAGTGGATCAACTGCGTGCAAATGTACGGAAAAATCCGTTACGAATTAAAAAGCCTGGAACACCACTACGATTATGTGATCGTCGACTGTGGTGGTCAGGACAGCGTCGCGCTGCGCTCGGCGATGTCAGTCGCCTCACATGTGCTGCTGCCACTGCGACCGAAGCGTCGGGATCTGAAAACGCTGGAACACCTGGAAGATTTGGTAAGCAACTGTAATGTGGTCAATCCGGACATGATTGTCGCTTGTGTATTGACCCAATGTCCCTCGTTACCAAATCAAAGTAACCGAATTCTCGAAGCCAAAGACGTCGTGCGTTCCTTTAATCTGCGGGTGCTGAATTCCGTCACTTTCAGCCGCAACATTTACGACGACAGCGAAGAGAAAGGTATGTCGGTGATGGACACAGAGCCTGATGGTAAGGCCGCCACAGAAATCAAAGACATCATTCAAGAATTAATGGCAATGAAGGCGATACAAGAAGATGGCATTGACCGACCTGAAAAAAAATTCAACACGATCGAATAAGCTCGCTTTTTCAGTCGATGAATTTATTGCCGACGCTGAAAACTATGCGATGGGTAAACCGCAGATTGTCAGTGTCCGCAAGGTTGCCGGCGATGAACTGGAACCTTTGATCAGCAAAGGTCCGATGCGGCATGCCACTTTCACATTGAGTGAAGAAGCGATCGAAATTCTGAATCAGCTGAGTCAGGAAACCGGGGTCTCCAAATCCAAGTTAATCCGTCAGTTAATTCTGAATGTTGACGCGCACAATCAAAGTGCGATTATGCAAAGTGGTAACGCGGTAGTAGTGAAAAAAGTCGAATAACCGATGAAATCAGCGGCTGAGGCCGCTGATTTTTGCTCATTCCGTCGTTCTAGCGCATCCCGCGTTCGAACTCCGCAATAACGTCACAGATCCGGCCCTGAGTGTCGCCAAAAAACAACGGATTAAATTGTTTTTCCACGCAATATGCCTGATAAAACGCCAGCAATTCGGTTTTATCACTGGTGATGCGTTTCAGCTCATCCTGTTGTTTTTGCCCCAGCTCACCGGAAAAAGCCGCAAAGCGCGCACTGATAGTCCGCAACACCTGTTCACCATGCACCTGGCTCGCCTGACCGACACTCTCTGAAAACAGAGCGTACAGCTGTTCTTTATAAGGCTTAATTGTCGGATGATCGGAAAAGGTCGCTAACAACAGAATCGCGACAACCAGCCACAAGGTTTTTTTCATACTGCCTCCGCATTGCTCTGTCACTATTCTACGCAGATCGATAAGGCTGACAACAGGCAAAATGAAATCGTCAACGATATTGACACTTTCGCCGCAAAATCATGTCAACACTGGCGACACCCTATGCCAAACTTTAGTGCAGGTCATTGAAATACTGAGCTATATCAAATGGTCCGCATATTGCTTCAGGTATAATAGATGTTCGGGCAATAGCTGCAAAACCATAAAAACAGCATGGCCTTTGGACAAGCCGCGGACAGGAACTGCTATACTCTCAGTCCTGCCCGACTGTCACTGCAGCATATTCAGCATTAACGAGGTACCCCTTGGACCAGCAACAACGAATTCCGGTCAAAGTCGACATGCACAACCCCAAAGCGCCGGAGCATTATCCGTCGCGAGACCGGATCTACGTCCGGGCGGTCAAAGGTTTGCACCAACGTCTGCGCCGCAATATGGGCTTTGTGTTTATGGCAATGTTTTTCCTGCTGCCATGGTTGCAGTTTGAAGGACATCAGGCAGTGTTGTTCGATTTAGACGAACAAAAATTCAACATATTTGCGATGACACTGTGGCCACAGGATTTCACCATCATGGCCTGGATCTTTGTGATTGGCGCTTATGCGTTATTTTTCGTCACTACTTTTTACGGCCGGGTCTGGTGCGGTTACATGTGTCCGCAGACCGTCTGGACTTTTATTTTTATCTGGTTTGAAGAAAAAATTCAGGGTAACCGCAACCAGCGGATGAAATTGGATAAAGACCCCTGGAGCGGCCAGAAAGTGCTGAAAAAAGGTCTGACTCATCTGGCCTGGTTAGCCTTCTCACTGCTGACCTCGTTGATCTTCGTCGGGTATTTCACGCCGATTGACCAGCTGTTTATCGATTTCTTTACCGCGCAGGCCAGTTTCTGGTCTGTCGTTTTTGTCCTGTTATTTATGTTCTGTACTTATGGTAACGCCGGCTGGATGCGCGAAATCATGTGTACGCACATTTGCCCGTACGCCCGCTTCCAGTCAGCCATGTTCGACAAAGATACTTTTACTGTGACCTATGATGCGGCACGGGGCGAAAGCCGTGGTCCCCGTTCACGTAAAGATACTGAATACAAAGCCAAAGGTCTGGGTGACTGTATCGACTGTAACCTCTGTGTGCATGTCTGCCCTACCGGGATTGATATCCGTAACGGCCTGCAATATGAATGTATTAACTGTGGCGCCTGTATCGATGCCTGTGACGATACGATGGATAAAATGGGCTATGCCAAAGGTCTGATTAGTTACACCACAGAACACAGCCTCAACGGTAAGCCGACCAAAGTAGTGCGACCAAAACTGCTCGGTTACTTTGTCGTGCTGCTGGTAGTCTGCAGTGCTTTTGCCTGGACGTTATGGACCCGGATGCCGGCCGAAATGGATGTCATACGTGACCGCGGCAGCTTGTTCCGTGAAACGGACGAAGGCTTGATAGAAAACACCTACACGCTGAAAATTATTAATAAATCTCAGCAGGAACAAACCTTTAAGCTGAGTTTCACCGGCATGGATAAAGTGAACTGGCTCGGCATCAACGAAATCACCATCAAAGGCGGCGACACCGCCAGTGTGCCGATCAGCCTGTCGGCAGATCCGGCGGATTTGTCCAAGCCGATGACCGATATTGAATTCAGTATTGAAAACATCGCAGATGCAGAAGTGAAACTGTCGCAACGCAGTAATTTCTTCTCAGCGCGCTAAAGCCAAACCTTGCCAAAAGCCGCCTGCGGGCGGCTTTTTTGTTTTTACGCCATGCGACAGGACGCGTTATCATAGGTCATCACTACCTTCTGCCGCCGGATCCCGCTGATGTCTGCTCATTTCCACTTCGCTCAGTTGCAACCCGAAACTTTACTGGATGCATTGCAAAGCTATCGAATCCTGCCAGACAGCGGATTGCTGGCGCTGAACAGCTATGAAAACCGTGTGTATCAGTTCAAAGCGGATGACCAGCAAAAATATGTGGTGAAGTTCTACCGGCCAGAGCGCTGGACGGCAGCGCAAATCAACGAGGAACATCAGTTCTGCCGCGATTTACAGCAAGCCGGGCTCGATATCATTGCGCCCTTGCAGTTTGACGGTCAGAGCCTGCTGCAGTATCAGGGCTATTCTTTTGCTGTGTTCCCGAGTAAAGGTGGCCGCACTTTTAGCGCTGAGCATGATGAACATTGGGAGCAGCTTGGTAATTTGTTGGGGCAAATTCATCAAACCGGCGCCGGTCAGATTTTCAGCCACAGGCCGCAGCTGAATATTGCAGCAGACCTGCAGCAGGCAATCCCGGAACTGCTGTGTTGCCCGCTGTTACCAGCCAGTCTGCATGATGCTTTCACTGCAGTAACCGCAGAGTTACTGCGGTGCATCCGTCAACTCAAATTACCGGAGTTCAGAGCATTGCGCCTGCACGGCGATTGTCATGCCGGCAATATTCTAACCGATCAACGGCTATTCCTGCTCGATTTTGATGATTGCCTGCAAGGGCCAGCGGTACAGGACTGGTGGATGCTGCTCAGTGGCGATGAGATGGAGCAACGCATCCAGCTTGAAGTTCTTGCTGAGCAATATCAGAACTTTACTGATTTTAACCAGTCAGAATTGGCGCTGATTGAACCGCTGCGCTGCGCTGCCGCCGGCAGATCTTGTATATGCTGTGGCTGGCCAAACGCTGGGCAGATCCGGCTTTTCCGTTGCACTTCCCCTGGTTTGCCACGGAAGATTACTGGCGACAGCAGCTGGAGCAGTTAAAACTGCAGCAACAACGCCTGCAGCAACCGGCTATACGTCTGTATCCGGACTATTACTGAAACCTGCTGTTACCAGAGGCTATACAGCGGAAATTGCTTCAGTGTAAGCTGTGCGCCATCTGAGACTTTTCAACGGATTAACTGGAATTTGCTATGAAAAAACTGTTGTCGTTTTTATTCGCGTTTTGTCTGGTACCATCAGCCATTGCGGTTGGCGGTCCTTACGAAGAAGGTAAACACTATAAGGTTGTTGCCGAACAGGGCACTGCCAAACCTGAAGTCAAAGAGTATTTCTCATTTTATTGTCCGCATTGTTTTACCTTTGACCCTTTTGTGAAAAGTCTGGAAAAGTCATTACCGGAAGGCACTGCGTTCAAGAAATACCATGTTGATTTTATGGGACAAGCCAGCCAGGAGATCCAGGCAGGTCTTACTCAGGCGATGATTCTGGCCAAGGCGAAAGGCAAAGGTGATGAAGTCAACAAGGCGATTTTTGAACATATTCATGTGAAACGCCAGCCATTTGCCTCAGCTGCAGATATTAAAGCTGTTGTCGTTGCCGCCGGTCTTGATGCCGCCGTCTATGACAAAGAAATTAATAACTTTGTGGTGAAGTCGCAAACCAAACTGATGCAAAAAAGTCAGGCCGATGCGTCTAAATCCAAAGTACTGGATTCAGTACCAACCTTTATTGTCAACGGCCGTTACAAAATCATCAATCAGGGGCTGGATCAAGCTAATACTGAGCAGGATTTAAAGGCTTTAGTCCAACACTTGTTGAGCAAACCATAAGCACACGGAGTTTTGTTATGTACCGTCAGATCTTTAAAGCTGTTTTATTCTGTACCGGTCTTGCCGCAGCAACGATCAGCCAGGCGGCATCGACCTTCACCGAAGGTAAGCACTACGAAGTCGTAGCCGACAAAGCGACAGCAACGCCAGTGGTAACCGAGTTCTTTTCGTTTTATTGCGGCCATTGTTTTGCATTTGAACCCTTGGCAAACAAAATCGCCAAAAACCTGCCGAAGGGCGTTAAGTTCGAAAAAAACCATGTGGATTTCATGCGGGCAAGCTCGCCTGAAGTGCAAAACAGCATGGCAAGGGCTTATTTAGTCGGCCGCAACGCCGGCAAAGGTGAAGAAGTCGCCGGGATGATTTTTGACTATATCCACAAACAACGCGCTAATTTTGGCTCAGACAGCGATATCCGCTCCTTATTGCTGGTAAATAACTTCGACGCGGCAACTTTTGACAGTGGTTTTAACAGCATGCCGGTGCTCGCGGAAGCCGGCAAAATGAAAGAACAGCAAACATACTGGTCGGAAAAGAAGGTGCTGACCGGTGTGCCTATGCTGTTAGTCAACGGCAAATACAAAGTCAAATTTGATGGTCTGAATCAGGACAATGTTGAGCAAGAGCTAATTGATTTGCTGGCTTATCTGGCTGCAAAAAAATAACTCTGCAATTCACCAGACTAAGCCGGTCTTTGACCGGCTTTTTTTATTAAAAAATGGCAGATACTTAAAAATATCAAATTTTTATCAAGGTTTTTGCTGACAGTAACGGCGCTAACCAATTGTTTATCACGTTTTTATCCACTTATAGTCTTGGACACCGGCGAGCAATATCAGACCGGAGCAACCAAGACAAATAAGCCAGGATAAATGCCATGACCGATTTGAGCATCCAGCGAAACAGCACCATAGCCAGTGCTTATGTTTCGACCGCCACCGCAGCACCAGCCGCCGCCAAACCAATACCAGCAGAAACAACGACAAGCGCTGATACAGTGTCCATCAGTTCAGCAGCACAGAAGTTATTTGACCTGTCCAATGTCGAAGAACCTGTCACACCGATGAACGGTGGCGGGATAAGACCACCAGATGAGCCGCCAGCAACACCAGTGAAAGACTAAATTTTATGCTGAACGAGCAAATATTCGGGATATTGAAATCATTCGAAGCGATGACCAGCATCATGTATATCGTGCTTTTTCTGGCAATTTTCTTTATCGAGAAGCGCATGAGCTCAACCACTGTGGCACTGCTTGTTTTGTGTTTGTGTAAGGGGATAGCCAGTCTTCTTTTGCCCGATTTGTTGACTGTAGCTTCACAGACCGGTCTGCACTACAAGTTTGCCTGGTATGGCTGCTGGATGGGATTGAACGTTATTTGTATTGGCTTGATTCTGAAGTTTCATCTGGCAAATAAAATCCGGGCATCTAATGTCGCGATCACTGTGTCTTTGGCCTATGTCATTTTGACCGTCGTGCAGGCCGTGGATTTTATTGATCGGGCAACCCTCAACAGCAATGCTTTTGCCATGATTTATCAGATCAGTATTCCGACCATAAATATCGGATTAATTCCGCTGATTTGTTACTTCTGGCTGCAGGATTTTCGTAAAACCGCGTTGATGTATAAGGAGAGTTAGGTGGCATTTGTGCTGATATTGCTAAGTCTCTTGCTGGTCTTTCTGGCAATCATCGCGCACAGAAAACTGCTGACGCTGTGCGGTGAACCCCAAATCTATGCCGAAGTTGCCAGTGAATTGCAGCAAAGGGCACATGATTTGCTGGTGCGTAAAGATCATATTGAAGCCCGGACTCACCTGGATTTGACAGATGAGAACGAACGCTGGAAAAACGATTTGGCACAGTATATGGAAGACTACGAGCAGGAAGCGCTGGCGCGCCGGCGCATCCATCTGGGGCATTAAATCAGCCGCGGTGTTCGGGCGCTGATCTGTAAACCCCATCCACACGAAATCGGCAATAGCCTGCCCCTGCTCATTTAGCCCCGCTTTTTTGCAGTCCCCTGCTGCTGTTTTGCCAGTTGCGGCCCCGGCAACACTTGTTGCCAGAACCAGCCAGCCAGTTTGCCGGTGACATCGGCTTCGGCATTGGTCAGCAGCACCAGGCCATAACCTGTCGATGGTGAATAGGCGATATATGGCCGGTAACCGTCGACCACGCCAGCGTGGTAATACAACCGGTCGTCGCCATACTGCACCATGCGCCAGCCCCGTCCATACCAAGCGCTGGCATTGCGATATTGCTGCCAGACCGGCCAGCGCGGTTTACCCGGCATTTTCACCAGCGGTTGTTGTAATTGACTGAGCAGCGCCGGTGAGAAAACTTCAGGCCGGTGCCCCAGCATCGCAATCAAATAGCGCGACAAATCACGCGCACTGGCATTGACCCCGGCCGCGGCCGGAAAACGATAAAAATTCGCTTTGGGTTTGACTGTCCGCCAGCCCTTGCCACCGCGCTGATGCGGCAGCGCTTTATTGCGGCTCGCCAGCAACCCAGCCAGTCCATAAGAGGCGTTGTGCATCTGCAACGGGCTGAATACCCGTTCTGTCACCAGGCTTTCATAGGATTTGCCGGTGGACTGTTCAGCCGCCCGCCCGAGCAGACCAAACAACACATTCTGGTAGCTGTAACAGCGGCGCGGCGGGCAGACCGGCGCCAGTTCGGCCAGTCGCGGCAGAATTTCAGCCGGCGTTTTGTTGGCTTCAATCAAATCCTCAAAAGCATGGGCCCAGAAACCGGAACCTTGTGACAGCACACTTTCGACATTGACCTGCTGCTCGATTTTGGCATTTTTCAGCTGTAACTCCGGCACGTAGGCTTTCAGCGGTTGCTGCAAATCGAGCCGCCCCTGCTGCGACAGCTGCACCAGTAAATTGCCGGCAAAGGTTTTGGATACAGACGCAAGACGAAACACAGTGTCCGGATTAACCCGCGCTGGTTCACCCACGGCCCGCACGCCATAACTGCCCAGTGCCAGCACCTGGTCCTGATACACGATGGCATAAGCGCCACCGGGTACTTTAGCTTGTTGTAACTGCACATTAAATTGCTGCTGAAATTGCGCCGATAGCGCCGGATCGGCAGCCGCCAGCGCCTGACCGGCAACCGCAAAGCCACAGCAGGCTGCCAGTGGCAAAAATCGGAAAAAACGGTACAACTTATTCACCCGTAACTCCTGGCATCATGTTTAAAGGCAGCAAGGTTGCCGGATTGATCCGTTTGCCGGCCTGGATCAGTTCCAGATGCAGATGTGGCCCTGTAGTGCGGCCGCTGTTGCCCAAAGTGCCGACTGACTGACCGGCCTGCAACTGCTGGCCGGGCTGCACTGTGACAGCGTCGAGATGAGCGTACATCGACTGATAACCACCACCGTGGTCTATCAACACCACATTACCGAGATTCGGGTGCAGGCTGTCGCTGCCACTGAGCAGCACCTGGCCGGCGGCAACAGCCAGCACCGGTGTGCCACGGGGTGCAATAAAATCGAGCCCGCCATGCGGTTTGCCCTGGCGAAAACGGTGCACTTCCCCAAACCAGGAGCCGACCCGGCCCTGCTGCAGCGGCGGCAGCCAATGCTTTGGCGCCAGACCTGTCAGCTCAGTTTTCAGCGCCAGCGCCGGTACACTCAGGCTCATCAATGCCAGAGCTAAAACCCCGAACTGCCGGCCGGACAACAACTGTGTGGGCTGTAAAATCTGCTGCAGCCGTTGTTGTAACACTTGCGCCGGGCCTGTACCGGCGTTGGCCTGCAGCCAAAGTCCGGACTGAACCGCCTGTTGCTGAGCACGGATCACTGCAAGCAAAGTGCGGGCATAGGTGCTGCGCTGAGCCGGATGCTGGCGCAGTACCCAGTGGTCAACGGCATGTTCCATCGCCGCCTGGTAATGCCGCTCCAGCAGCCGCAGCGCCGGATTGAACCAGCATAAGGTGCACAGCAGCCGCCAGCTCAGCAGCCATAACGGGTCACGCCGCTGCAGATGCTTCAGTTCATGCCATAACAACAGCCGCTGCTGGCCGGCAGGTAAATGCCAGAACCAGTCCGGCAGCCACAGCGTGCCCCGACGGATACCGCTGACAAAAGGGCTGCCGCCATGCGGCAATTGCCGTAGTTGCAGCGGATGACGCGCAAGCGCGGCCTGCAATGCCGGCTCCGGCGCGACAACCACGTCCAGACGCTGCGCTGATAACGGCAGCGACCATTGATGCAAGCGGCGCCACAATTGCCATTGCCGAGCCATCAGCAAAGAGGAGAGCACACAACCGGCCGCCAGCAGCCAAAAAACCAATTCCGGCAACCAGGCCTGCAACGGTTGTTGCTCCAGCCAGGCCGGATGGGTCGGTAATGCCAGTAACGGGCTGATGCCGTGATCATGCGCACTCAGCCACAGTGCCGGCAATACTGCGCCTTGTTCAGGCCAGGGCAAAAACGGCAGCACGGACACCAGCAGCAACAGCGGCGCGAGCGTCGCCGCCGCTATCAGCCGCTGCGAGTAATGCCGGCCAAGCTGTAACAAGCCAGCCAGTAGTGTGGTCCACAACACCCAGCAAAATAGCAGCATTAACAGATTCAGCATGGCTTGTCTCCCCGCTCCAGCTGTTGCAGCTGTTGCTCCAGCGCCTGCAAATCCTCAGCACTTAACAAAGCGCTGTCGGCAAACATCGCCAGTGGCAGCGGTTGCTTCAGTTCCAGCACCCGGCTGGCGAAATCCTGCGCCAGCGCGGCCAGAGTCGGCACTTTGGCCACCAGCGCAGCGTAGCTGTTCTGATTGCCTTGCTGCACCAGTTGCAGCAGGCCTTTGTCGACCATACGCTCCAGCGTTTTTCGGGTGGACGAATAACTCCAGTCCAACACATCCGCCAGCTGGTCGTGTAGTTCACGGCCGGTTTGCGGTTGTTGTTGCCAGAGCAGTTTCAGGATTTCCAGTTCAGGTGCTGTCGGTTGCATCAGCGACTCTCTGTGGGGTTGATAAGGTCATGCTGCGACAAATGTCGCAGATTGACAAGCAAAAAATGCGACAAATGTCGCAGCGATGATGTAAGTGGATAAAAAATCGGCTCGACCACCGGAAAATTCCGCGGCAACAGCGATGTTTGACAAATTTTTCACATTACCCGCATTATGCTGCGCAGAACCCGAGACACCGGACCCATTCATGCCACAGCCTGCTGCACCATCAACCGCTTTTCCCAGCCGGACTTTACGGATTTTACTGGTCGAAGACGAACCGGCACTGGCGCGGAATATTGTCGATTATCTGCAATTGCTCGGACATCAGACCGATTACGCCGCCGACGGCAAACTCGGCCTGCAGCTGGCGCTGCAGCAGCAGTTTGATGTGATTTTGCTCGATCTGATGTTACCGCGGCTGGATGGCCTGAGCTTGTGCCGTCAGCTGCGCAGTCAGGCCAGCCGGCACACGCCGGTACTGATGTTAACCGCCCGCGACCCCCTGGCCGACAAAACCGATGGTTTTAATGCCGGCGCCGACGATTATCTGACCAAACCTTTTGCGCTGGCTGAACTGGCACTGCACTGCCAGGCATTAGCAAGACGCAACGAACCGCAGCAGTATTGTCTGGAGATTGGCCCTTTAAGGCTGGATCGGCTTACTTTGCAGGCCTGGCGCGGCGACCAGCTGCTGCAACTGCATCCCCTTGGCTTTCAAATTCTGCAACTGTTGGCCGAAGCATATCCGGCGGTATTAAACCGTCAGCAAGGACTACCAGCGCCAACCACGCCACTGGACAGCCATTTACGCCTCTATCATTCAGCCGCTGAGTTCCCGGCGGATTTGGCGGCCGCTTATCAGGCAGAGCCCAAAGCATCGGAGCTGGCCGGCATTACCACTTAAGACGCAGGGTCCATCCTGCGACCCCGCAACAACTGTTCCTGGTGACTGAAGTCAGCCAGCAATTGGTGGTGCGGCCGGTGCTGCACCCCATGCTGGCAGTCTATGGCGGCCTGCTTGCGCTGTTTTTGCTGCTGGCGCTGGCTCTGGGCTGGTATCTGGCACGGCGCGCGGTGGCACCACTGCAGCAACTGGCGTTGTTGGTCAGCCAGGAACCAGTCGCCGCCGGTTTTGCCGGTCAGTTCCGCGACAAAGAAATCAGCATACTGGCGCAAAAACTGGAGTCCAGCCTGCTCAGATTGCAGCAATTCGCCGAGCGCGAACGTTTATTCAGCCGTGACGCCAGCCATGAATTACGCACGCCGCTGACGGTGATCCAAAGCAGTTGTGAACTGCTGTTATTACAACCGCCCATTGATATGGCAGCACAACGCCGCCTGCTGCAAATTGCCATTGCCTGCGGCCAGATGCAGCAGCTGATCGACAGCTTATTGTTACTGGTGCGCGAAGGTGAAGGGCAACAGCTGAGCGCTGCGACTCTGGCTCCGCTGTTGCTGCAGCTGTGGCAGCAACAACAACAATGGCAACCGAGGACGGACTTACAGCTCGATTTGCAGCTGCCGGCAGATTTGCAATGGCAAGCCCCGTGACCGGTGTTACGGCTGCTGTTTGCCAATCTGCTGCAAAATATCTGGCGGCACAGCGCTGCAGGTGTTATTTGCATCCAACCGCTCCCACAAGGTCTCAGCCTGACAAACCCAACGCAAACTGCAGCAGAGCGGGCTGCCAGTGGCTTTGGTCAAAGTATTGCCGCAAGGCTGGCTCAGGCCTGTGCGCTGCATTTTGACAGCAAAGCTGACGCGCAAGGCTGGTGCATCCGCCTGCAAACCTTTCAGCGCGACCCACTTTGACAAAAATTTCACCAACGCGGCGCTATCTTCAGTTTTTGTCGGTGCAAATGAGAATGGGTGATGCGCAAAACCGGATTGATAAAAACTTTAAGCCTTGGCCTTGGCAGTGTATTGCTCTGCCTGTTACTGCTGTTTACCGGATTGCTGCTGCGGCCGCAGGCCGAGCCACCTGGCCCGGTCTGGAGCGGCGACGCTTTAGTGCTGGACAATGTGCATATCGTCGACACCCGCAGCGGCAAGATCCAGCCTGACCGCGCCATTTGGCTGAAACAAGGCCGTATCGAGCAAATTACTGCGGCAGGTGTTGCAGTGCCCGCGGCTTACCATTATGTCTCTGGTCAGGGCCGTTATGTAGTGCCGGGCTTGTGGGATAACCACAGCCATAGCCTGAAACTGTCGCCACAGCTGCACCACCCGCCTTATCTGGCACATGGTGTGACCTATTTGCGTGATATGTCCGGCTGTATGACCGGCACCGACAGTCTGACTGCCTGTGCCGCCGACCGCCGCGCCTGGACCCAACAAGCCCGCAGCGGACAACGCAGCAG